>JBMOJU010000714.1:0-1510 GCA_049315625.1 Paracraurococcus sp. | reverse complement strand
CCGCCCGGTCGATCCGGCCTATGTCGAGCTGCTCGCCTCCACCATGGCGGTGCTCGGGGCGGATACCCCGGTGACGATCGGCGCGGCCGGCGCCGATGGCCGGCACCCGCTGATCGCCGGCGGCCACCGCATGGCCGCCGCCCGGGCGCTGGGCTGGACCAAGGTCTCTGCCATCGTATCGGAAGCCACGGGCGACGCAGCGAAGCTGCTGGAGATCGATGAGAACCTGATGCGGCGGGAGCTGAGCGCTCTCGACCGCGCGGTGTTCCTGGCCGAGCGGCAGGCGATCTATGCGCGGCTGAACCCAGAGACGGTGCGGGGCAAGAAACCGCGCGGTTTGGGAACGAAAAGCTCTTCGTTTCCAAATGCGACCTTCACCAAGGCGACCGCAGAGCGGCTCGGACTGAGCGAGCGCAGCATCCAGATGGCGGTGCGCCGGGCCGCGCTGCCGGCCGAAATCCGCGGCCTGCTGGTCGGCCACCCGGTGGCGGACAGCGGCGCCGAGTTGGACAAGCTGCTGGGCCTGAACCCCGACGAGCAGGCCGCCGTGGCGCAGGCGCTGACGCGGGCGGAGAAGCCGGCGAAGAGCGTGAGCGTGGCGCTGCTGGAGTTCCGCGGCGCGCCGAAGGAAAGCCGGGCGGCGGTCACGGCGCGGGAATTCAACGCGCTGCTGGGCGCCTGGCGCAAGGCCGGCACGGCGGCACGGCGGCAGTTCGCCGAGTACCTGGCGCGCGAGGGCGTGACGCTGCCGGCGGCAGGGGGTGAGGCGTGAGCCGGCAGCGGGTGCCCTTCCAAGGCCTCGACCAGCCGCAGCGCATCGCGTGGTGGCAGGTGCTGCTCGGCGGGCTGGCCTATGCCGGCGCCACGTTCGGCTTCTTGTGGCTGGCGGCGCTGGCCGTCGTCGCCTGCGGCGGCACGCCGTGACCCGGCCGCGCCACGTCCGGGCGACGCTGATCGCCGAAATCCTGCCGCGGCTGCTGCTCGGCCTGTTCATGGTCGTCGGCGGGCTCTGCCTGCTGATCGGGCTGGCCTGACGCCATGCCCCGCGCGCCGCAGCAACCCGACCTGCTGAGCTGGGAGCCGCCGCAGGCCGCGCTGGCCTTCGAGGAGCGGGAGGTGCGCGGCAGCACCCTGGCGGCGCGGATCAGCCGCGCCATCGCCGTCGCCCTGCGCGACTGCGGCAAGCCGCGGCGCCAGGTGGCCCGCGCCATGGGCGAATACCTGGGCGAGCCGGTCTCCGACGCGATGCTCGACGCCTATGCCAGCGTCGCCCGGGAAGACCACAAGATCAGCGTCGCCCGGTTCCTCGCGCTGGTGCATGCCACCGGCGACCGGCGGTTGCTGGAGCTGCTGGCGGCGCCGCAGGGCTGGGCGGTGATCGACCGCCGGCACCTGGCGCTGATCGACGTGGCGGCGATCCGGGAGCGGGAAGAGCAGCTCACGAAGGAACGCCGCGCGCTGGTGCGCCGTGCCCGCCGCGGCAGGACGAGGCGCGTGACCGGCTGGCGGC
>JBMOJU010000713.1:0-1513 GCA_049315625.1 Paracraurococcus sp. | reverse complement strand
CTGGTCGCCATGGGCTGCATCATGGTGCGGCAGTGCCACAGCAACACCTGCCCGGTCGGCGTTTGCACGCAGGACGAGGCGCTGCGGCAGAAATTCGCCGGCTCGCCGGAGAAGGTGATCAACCTGTTCAGCTTCGTCGCCGAGGAGGTGCGCGAGATCCTCGCCGCCCTCGGCGTGCGCAAGCTGACCGACGTGATCGGCCGCACCGACCTGCTGAAGCAGGTCAGCCGCGGCTCGGAGGATCTCGACGACCTCGACCTCAACCCGCTGCTGGTCAAGGCGGATGCCGGCCCGCATGCCAGCTACTGCACGCTGGAAGGCCGCAACGAGGTGCCGGAGACGCTCGACGCCGACATGATCCGCGACGCCGCCTCGCTGTTCGAGCGCGGCGAGAAGATGCAGCTGCAGTACAACATCCGGAACACGCACCGGGCGATCGGCACCAAGATCAGCAGCAAGATCACCCGGAAATTCGGCATGTCCGGGCTGCAGCCGGGCCACCTGACGGTCCGCCTGCGCGGCACCGCCGGGCAGTCGCTCGGCGCCTTCGCGGTGCAGGGCCTCAAGCTCGACGTGCTGGGCGATGCCAACGACTATGTCGGCAAGGGGCTGTCGGGGGCGACCATCGTGGTCCGCCCGTCACCCTCCTCCTCGCTGGTCTGGAACGAGAACACGATCATCGGCAACACCTGCCTCTATGGCGCGACGGCGGGCGAGCTGTTCGCCGGCGGCCTGGCCGGTGAGCGCTTCGCCGTCCGCAACAGCGGCGCGACGACGGTGATCGAGGGTTGCGGCGCCAATGGGTGCGAATACATGACCGGCGGCACGGTGGTGATCCTCGGCGCCGTGGGCGACAATTTCGGCGCCGGCTTCACCGGCGGCATGGCCTTCCTGTACGACCCGGAGGAAACCTTCGAGAAGCGCGTCAACCCCGACACGCTGCTCTGGTCACGCCTCGGCTCGGCGCATTGGGACGGCGTGCTGCAGGGCCTGGTGCAGCGCCACGTGGATGAAACCGGCTCGCGCCTCGCCGCCCGGCTGCTGAACAACTGGGCGCAGGAGCGGGACCGGTTCTGGCACGTGGTGCCGAAGGAATACGCCCGCTACCTGGCGCAGCCGATGCAGGATGCCGCCGCGGTGGCGGCGGAATAAGCCGGGGAAAGGGAAGGCGCCGGCCTCGCGGCGCTTCTCCCGCCCCGCCGCGGATGGCATAAGCCCCCCGTGCGTATCCTGTACCATCTCCCGCTCTCGCCCTTCGCCCGCAAGGTCCGCCTGGCGCTGGCGGAGAAGCGCATTCCCTTCGAGCTCCGCGTCGAGCGGGTGTGGGAAAGGCGGCCCGAATTCCTTGAGATGAACGCCGCCTGCACCGTGCCGGTGCTGCTGGAACCGAACGGCCTGGCCATCGCCGACAGCTACGCCATCTGCGAATACCTGGACGAGGCCTATCCCGATATCGGCCTGTTCGGCCGGACCCTGGCGGAACGCGCCGAGACGCGCCGGCTGGTGGCGTGGT
>JBMOJU010000295.1:0-6583 GCA_049315625.1 Paracraurococcus sp. | reverse complement strand
ACGACATCATTGACCAGACCGAGGCCGGGCCGGAGGCGCGCGGCGAGCGCATCGCCAAATGGCTGGCCCGCGCCGGCGTCGCCTCCCGCCGGGACGCCGAGAAGCTGATCGCCGAGCGCCGCGTGAAGCTGGAGAACCGGGTGGTGGAAAGCCCCGCCACCTTCATCCAGGCGGGCGACCTGGTGACGGTGGATGGCCGCCCGGTGGCCAATGCCCAGCGCAGCCGGCTGTTCCGCTACCATAAGCCGGTCGGGCTGGTGACCACCCACAAGGACGAGAAGGGCCGCGAGACCGTCTTCGCCGCCCTCCCGCCCGGCCTGCCGCGCGTCGTCTCGGTCGGCCGGCTCGACCTGAATTCCGAGGGCCTGCTGCTGCTGACCAATGACGGTGAGCTGGCCCGCAAGCTGGAACTGCCCTCCAACGGCTGGCTCCGCCGCTACCGCGTCCGCGTCAACGGCTTCGTCGACGAACGTGCCTTCGCCGAGCTGGCCCGCGGCGTGACGGTGGAGGGCGTGCGCTACGCCCCGATCGAGGCCGGGCTCGACAGCCGCAAGGGCGCCAATGCCTGGCTGACCGTGGCGCTGCACGAAGGCAAGAACCGCGAGGTGCGCCGCGTCATGCAGTATCTCGGGCTCACCGTCTCCCGCCTCATCCGCACCGCCTATGGCCCGTTCCAGCTCGGCGCGCTGCCGCGCGGCGGGGTCGAGGAGGTGAACCCCAAGGTCCTCCGCGACCAGCTCGGCCTGAAGACCGAGACGCCGGCGCAGGAACGGCTGCGCGGGGTGAAGGACCGCGCCCGCGCCGACCGCGCCGCCGCCGGGCCGGCCGACCCCGCGCCGCCGGACGGGACCGCGGACTAGGGGCGGCCCGGCCTTGCGCATCATCGCCGGCAGCCATCGCGGCAGGCGCCTGGTCGCGCCGGCCGGCCAGGCCACCCGCCCCACCGCCGACCGGGTGCGCCAGGCGCTGTTCGACATTCTCTGGCACGCCCCCTGGGCGGGGCGGGAGCGGATCGAAGGGGCGCAGGTGCTGGATGCTTTCGCCGGCACCGGCGCGCTGGGGCTGGAGGCGCTGTCGCGCGGCGCCGCCGCCGCCACATTCCTGGAGAACGACCGTGCCGCGCTGGCCGCGCTGCGCGCCAACATCGCCGCCTGCCGGGAGGAGCCGCGTTGCCGCGTGCTGCCCGCCGATGCGGCGAAGCCGCCGCGCGCCGCGGCGCCCTGCGGCCTGGTCTTCCTCGACCCGCCCTACCGGGAAGGCGTGATGGAGGCGGCGCTGGCCGGGCTCTCCGCCGCCGGCTGGATCGCCCCCGGCGCGCTGGTCTGCGCCGAATATGGCGCCCCGCCGGCCGCCCCGCCGCCCGGCTTCGCGCCGCTGGCCGAACGCGCGCATGGCCCGGCCTATCTGCTGATCCTCGTAGCCGCATGACCGCCACCCTCACGCGGGCCCTGGTCGCGCTGCCCTCCACCGCGCTGGGCGGGACGGAGCGGCATACCGCCGCCCTGGCCGGCGCCTTCGCCGCGGCCGGCGTCGCGGTGACGGTGGCGCTGGAGCCGGCGCTGGAGGCGGGTTTCGCCGGCATGCTCGGCCGGCCGGGGGCGGTGCAGCGCCTGGCCGCCCCGCTCGGCTGGCAGCCGGAGGCAAGCGTCGAGGCCAACATGGCGGCGCAGGAGGCGGCGCTGGCCGTGGCGCTCGCCGCCACCCGTCCCGACCTGGTGATCCTGCCGCTGCCCTGGCCGACCCACGGGCTCGGCCTGTTCCGCGGCCTCTTCGCCGCCGGGCAGCGGGCGCTGGTCATCCACCACCTGGCGCCGCGGGAGCCGCAGCCATCCCCGCCTGCGGCGGTGCTGGCCGTGCTCGGCGCCCTGCCCACGGCGCCGTTCCACTGGGCCGCCGTCTCCGCGCCCGTCGCCGCCCGCAGTGCCGCGATCCTCGGGGTCCCGGAGGCCGGCTTCACGGTGGTGCCGAATGGCGTACCGGTGCCGCCCGACGACCCGGCCTGCCGCGCCGCCGCCCGCCTGCGGCAGCGCCACCGCCTCGGCCTGCCGCCGGAGGCGAAGCTGCTGGTCTTCGCCGGCCGGCTGGAGGTGCCGAAGGGCGCCGACCTGCTGCCCGAGATCGCCGGGCGGCTGGCGCGCGACTGCGATGCGACGCTGGTCGCGCTCGGCGAGGGGTCGCTGCGCGGCCCGCTCGGCGCCAGCCGGGCTGGCCGGCATGGCGGGCCGCTGCGGCTGATGGGCCATGTCGACGACGTGCCCGACTGGCTGCTGGCGGCCGATGCGCTGCTGCTGCCCTCCCGGCTGGAGGGCTGCCCGCTGATCTTCCTGGAAGCCGCGGCGCGGCGCTGCCCGGTCATCGCCTCGGGCGACGCGCTGGAAGCCTATGGGGCGGAGGCGACACGCCTCGCCGCCCTCGCGCCGGGGGGCGGGGTCGCGCACTTGACAGATCAAGCGGCCGTGAGGCTGTATGCCCCGAAATCCGCCCGGGCCGCCGTGGATGCGGCCTATCGTACCGTGTTCGCGCTGGATGAGGCCGCCATGCTCCGCTGCTATTTCAGCCTCGCGCGCTCCTCCCTTGTTTGACGCCCTGCCGGCGATTGCCGTGGGAGACCCGATGGCCACGCTGCGGCGCGATCCCCTGGCGGTTCGGGTTGCCGTGGTCATCCCGGCCTGGAACCAGCCGGGCCTGCTGCCGGAAGCCCTGGAAGCCGTGCTGGCGCAGGTCGGGGCGCCGCCCGTCGCGGCCGTGGTGGTCGATGATGGCTGCCCTTCGCCCTCGACCGCCGAGGTGGCGCGGCAATACGCCGTGGCGCATCCCGGTTCGGTCTATTTGTTGCGACAACGAAATAAAGGACTGTCGGCCGCGCGTAACGCCGGCATCGAATTCGTCCTCGGCGCCTTCCCCAATGCCGCGGCGATCTTCTTCCTGGATGCCGACAACCGGCTGCATCCCGGCTTCCTGGCCCGTGCCTGGGCGGCGCTGTGCGCTGCGCCGGCGGGGACCGGCTGGTTCTACCCCGACATCGACGAGTTCGGCGCGCAGGCGAATTGCGCCTGCGGCGGCGCCTTCTCCCTGCTGCAACTGGTCGTGCAGAACTACTGCGAGGCCGGCAGCCTGGTCCGGCGTTCGGTCTTCGAGGCCGGGTTGCGCTTCGACACCACCACCATGCGGGCCGGTTTCGAGGATTGGGATTTCTGGCTCCAGGCCGCTGGCGCCGGGTTCCGTGGCCAGTACCTGCCGGAATCCGGCTTCCTCTACCGCCGGCGGCCGGAGAGCATGCTGTCGGCCGCGGAACGGCAGCGCGACCACCTGCTGCGGCTGCTGCGGGACCGCCACGCGGCCCTGCTGACGCCGCGGGCGCTGCTGGCGCTGGAGGCGGCGGAGGCGCCGCGCTTTGCCCAGTTCGCGGCGGACCAGCCGGGCGTGCGGCTGTATCTCGACCCCGCCCGGGTCGAGGAGGTCGCGGTCCCCGCCTTCCGCCGCCGGCTGTTGCAGGCGGCGCAGGCGCCGGGCGCGGTGCATGCGCCGGCGATCTGCCTGTTCGCCGAAACCGAGCCGCTGGACCTGCTGCGCAGCGCGGGGCTGCTGCCCATGCTGCTGTGGTGGGCGGAGCGCCTGCTGCGGCAGCATGACCTGGTGGCGCTGGAGATCGTTGCCGCCGATCGGGCGGAACTCGGCTTCGAATACCGGTATGGCCCGGACGCGGCGATCGCCGGGGCCGCCATCCTGCTGCTGGGCAGCGAGCGCTTGGTCGGCTTTTCCGCCGAACCGCATTCGCCCATGGTGGCGAGCCTGCCCGGCCCGGCGCCGCAGCCGGACATCGTCCGGCTCAGGTTGAGCCTGCCCGGCCCCGTGCCCGCCCCTGCCGCCACCGCGCTGCGGCTGCTGCAACGGGAGATCGCCGAGCTCGGCCGGCTGCATGCCCCGGTTGCCGGCGTGCCGGGCCCCTGGCGGATCGACTGGCGCGGCAAGCGCAGCGGGATGGCGATGGCGGCGCGGGCCGCCATCGGCCTCGGCGCCACGTTGCCGCTGCTGCCGGCGCCGGGCCGCCGCGAGATCGGCTTCCTGCTGCCGCTCTTCGCCTTCGCCGGCCTCGAAAAGGTGGTGATGCGGCAGGCGCAGGTGCTGCGCGCGCGCGGCTGGCGGACGCATCTGGTGGTGGCCGGGACGCTGCGCATGGAATGGCGGCCGGAACTGGCCGAGATCTTCGACACCGTCACCCTGTTCCAGGGCCTGGGCGAGGACAGCCTGGAATTCGACACCGGGTATTTCGGCGGCACCACGTCCCGCATGGGCGGCCATCCGGGCACGCCGGATGCCCTCGGCGTGCTGGCGCATTGCGACGTGGTGATCAACACCCATGCGGTCGGCTGCCATGCCCTGGCCGCGTCGCTGCGCCGGCTGGGCACCAGGGTGTTCGGCGCGCTGCACCTGATCGAGCGCACCCCCTGGGGCGAGCCGCATGGTAACCCTCATATGCTGGCCGCCTATGAGCACGCCTATGACGGCGTGCTGGTGATCTCGGACGAGTTGCGCCGCTGGTGCATCGGGCATGGCCTGCCGCGCGACAAGATCCTGCTGGTGCGCAATGCGCCGGGCTACGCGACGCTGCCCGCGCGGGTCGCCGCGGCCCGCGCTGCGCGGGCGACGCGGGAGGGGCCGCTGCGGGCGCTCTTCCTCGGCCGGCTCGATGCGCAGAAGGGCATCGACCGGCTGGCGGTGATGATCGCGGCGACGCGCGGCGCGGGCGTGACCTGGCGCGTGGTGGGGCGGGAGGTGCTGGGCGACGGCGCCCAGCCGCTGCTGGAGGTGCCGGTGGAGCCGCCGGTGCAGGATCCGGCGGAGCTCGATGCGCTCTATGCCTGGGCCGATGTGCTGGTCCTGCCGTCCCGCTTCGAGGGCGTGCCGCTGGTGATCCTGGAGGCGCAGCGCATGGGCTGCACCGTGGTCGCGACCGATGTCGGTGCGGTGGCGGAGATCGTCGCGCATGGCGTCGACGGGGTGCTGGTGCCGGCCGACCTGCGCGAGGAGGCGATCACCGCCCGGTTCATCGCGACGATCCAGGAGCTGGCCGCCGACCGCGCGGCATTGCGGGTGATGGGCGTGGCCGCGGCGCTGCGGGCCGGTGCGCTCGATTGGGAGACATGCATGCAGGATTTCCTCGCCCGGCTCGATGCGCTGGTACCGACGGCGCGGTCGGCCGCGGGGCCGGCGATCGAGGCCGCCGCGGCGCAGGCATCGGACTGGTCGGCCCGATGACCCCTGCAATTGTCCCGGGCCAGCTTGCCGCGCTGTTCGACGGCGTGCCCAAGCTGATCCTGCTGCCCGGCCTCGCCGCGCCGGAGGCTCTGGCGCTGCCTGGCCTCGCCCTCTGGATCCTGGAGGCCGGCGTCCTGCGCCCGTTCGGCGCCGCAGCCGAGACGACCGGCATCGCGCTGCCGGCGGCGCCCGGCGAGGTGCTGGCAATCGTCGCGCCGGATGCCGCCGCGGCGGCCCCCTTGCGGGGCTGGTGGCGGGAGGCCGCGCCCGCGGACGTGCCGCCGGTGATCGAGGCGGCCTCGGGCGGGGAGGCGCTGCCACAGCTCGCCGCCCGTGCCATCGCTGCCCTGGCCGCCAGCGCCGCGGAAGCCGTGGCGGCGCAGCAGGGCCTGGTCGCGCTGCGGCAGGAGCATGAGGCGCTGCGGTTGGCGCAGGTCGCGGTGCGCCGGGCCGCCGCCCAGATCCAGCCGCCGTCGGTGCCGATGCTGGTTGCCTCGGCCGACCCCTCGGCCGGCGGCCATGCCGTGGCGGCGGGCCGCAGCGGCCTGGCGCTGAGCCAGACGCTGGGGGTCAGGCTGGAAGGCCTCGCCGCCGTGGCGCTGCACCTGCAGGAGGCCTTCGCGGGCGCCGAGGCGGTGCTGCGCGTGCGGCTCTTCGGGGCGGAGAGCGGCCGGATCGCCGGCGCCTGGGTGCTGCCCGGACGGGCGCTGTCGCCGGGCTGGCTGACGCTCGACCTGCCGGAGCCGGTGGGGCCGATCCGCGAGACCGCCTGGCTGGAGGTCAAGGCGGAATTGGGGCCGGACGATCGGCTTGCGCTGTCGCTGACGGCCCCACTGGTGGCACCGGACGGCGCCGTGGCGCTGGCCGGCGGGGCGACGGAGACGCGGGCGCTGGCGCACGCGGTCTGGACCGCGATGCCGGGGCGGCGGCTGGTGCAGTCGCCCTTTTGGGATGGCGAGGCGATCGGCCTGGCGGCGCCGCCGGGTGGCGTACCGGTCGAGTTGCCGCAACAGATCTGGCACGCCGCCCGCGTTCCGGAGGGCAAGGTCGAGCGGGTGGCGATCGGCTCCCAGCCGGCCCGGCTGGTGGCCAGCCTCGGGCCCGGTGAGCAGGCGCTGGTGGTGCTGCCGGCGGTGCCGCTGAACGGGCTGGACCTGCTGCAGGCGGAGCTTCAGTTGGCGCTCGGCGATGCCGCCCGACTGGAAGCCGCGCTCTGGCTGCAGCCGGAAGGGACGCTGATCGAGGCAGAGGCGGATCTCTCCACCACCGTGCCCGGCGCCCGCTGGTCCGGCTGGCATGGCGGCGGGCTCGGCGATGGCCTCTG
>JBMOJU010000294.1:0-6590 GCA_049315625.1 Paracraurococcus sp. | reverse complement strand
TGCCACGCAACGGGCCCGGTTCCGCGACATCGCCGCCGGCATGGAGGGCGTCGCGGCGAGCGGGGAGGAGACCAGCTTCCTGCGGCTGGACCGGGCGCTGAATCTGCTGGTGCTGGAGGCGGCGCAGAATGAATTTGCTTCAGCGGCGATGGCGCTGATGCACGGGCTGTCGCGGCGCTTCTGGTTCCTCCACCGCCGCCGCGCGGGGGGGCTGGACCGCACGGCCGCGGTGCATGCGGCGCTGGCGCGCGCCATCGCCGATGGTGACGTCGACCGTGCCGCCGCGGCGTCCGACATGCTGATCGACTACATTGAGGACTTCACCCGCGGGACGCTGGCGCGGGAGACGTAGTCGGACGATCGGATTGACCCGGCCGCGGGCGGACTGATATATCAGCGCCGCAGGCCTGGGGAGAGGCGTCATGGATGACAGCGCGGCGAACGTCCTGAAGCGGGAGCGCCTGTCGCAACGGCAGCAGGCCTTCCGCGCCGATTTCCGCGCGCGGATCGGCCGGCTGTACCATGGCTGGGCGCATGTGGCGCTGATCTACGCCATCGGCGGCGCGGCCATCTGGTACTGCGCGCGGCAGCTCGGCTCACCCGCCTGGTTCGAATGGCTGGTGGTGCCCGTCGCCTTCCTCGGCGCCAATGCCTTCGAGTGGTGGATCCACAAATACGTCATGCACAGGCCGCTGAAGGGGCTGATGGGCATCTACAAGCGGCACACCCTGGCGCACCACCAGTTCTTCACCGAGAACGAGTACACCATCGACAGCACGCGGGATTTCCGCATCGTCTTCTTCCCGCCCTATGCGCTGATCAGCTTCCTGGCGATGTCGCTGGTGCCGGCCTGGCTGCTGCGCCAGGCGGGCTTCCCGGATGCCGGCTGGCTGCTGCTGATCACCAACACGGCGCTCTACCTGAACTACGAGTTCTTCCACTTCTGCTGCCACGTGAAGGACGACCGCATCGTCCGGCATGTTCCCTTCATCAACACCATTCGCCGCCACCACGCCGCGCACCACAACACCGCCATCATGATGGAGCGGAACTTCAACCTGACCTACCCGATCGCCGATTGGTTCTTCGGCACCAGCGACCTCCGGCGCGGGCTGCTCGGCCATCTGCTGAACGGCTACGACGCGCGCTTCGTCCGCCCCGACCTGAAGCGCGTGCGCAACACGCTGGACGATCCGCGCGCCGGCCTGCCGCGGCCGCAGGCGATGGCGGCGGAGTAGCGGCGGTGGCCGCGCTCACGCCGCTGGATGGCGGCGGCATCAAGACCTCCCGCGCCTCGCTGATCGGCGGCGTCGCGGTAGCGATCGGTGTCTTCGTGCTGTGGTGCGCGATCGCGCGCGATCTCGATGCCTCAGGTTTCGTGCCGCTGGTGAGTGGTGCCGTGGTCAGTGTGCTGATCGGCCTGTGGATCTGGCGCGCCGACCTGTAATTCGACGCGCATCCGCCCCCGATCACGGGATTGCAACCCCCGCTTCTTGGTTACGTTCCCTAAAGCACTGGGACAGGGAACGGGGAGCCCGGGGTGAAGGAAGGAACGGGACCGCATCCCGCGGGGGCGTGGCCGGTGCCCATGGCCGAGGCCGCTCCGTCGGGACTGCTCGGGGCGCTGCCGGAGGGCTGGGTGATGCTGGGCCGCTGCCGCAGCGGCACGGCCGGGCCGGTCGGCTACCCCACGGGCTGCTGGGCGCTGGCGCATCCCTCGATGGGCATCGCCCTGGTCGATGTCGCCCCGGACGCGACGCCGAATGCCGAGGCCCGGACGCGGCGGGCGCTGGGGGCGGCGAATTTCTGGGCCGGCTTCCCGGGCACGCTGCCGGTCTGGCACGGCCGTATCGAACTCGCCGGCTGGCGGTCGCTGCCGGCGATCATGGCCGAGGGGTTTTCCGAATTGCCGCCGCTGACGGTGCCGGGCAAGGCCGCCTGGATGTCTGCCGCGCGTGCCGCCCTGGCCGAGGATCCCGCCTGGGACGTCCCGGGTGCCGCGCCGCCTGCGCCGCGATCGCGGTCGCCGATGGGCCAGCCGGAGGAGGAGGACGCGGTGCAGGAGATCGAAGGGCGGCCTGCGTGGCGGGGCCGGCTCGGCTTGGCGCTGGGCTTCCTGGCGACGTTCGTCGTTGGGGTTGCGAGCGGCATGATGCTGCTGTCCGGCAAGGAGAATGCGCCGGAAGGCACGGTGACGCCGGCCGCGACCGTCGCCCCGGCGCCATCGGCGAGCGTCGCTGCCTTGCCGGTCACGGCGACCGTGCCGCCGCCCGCGGCGACGCCGGCCCGTGACGCGGTGGCCCCGCCCCCGCCGGCGCCGGTTCCGGGGGCCGAACCGGTCCAGGTCGCGGCCCCGGTAACGGCCGCGTCAGCGCCGCCGGAACCCGTGGCCAGCGACGCCCTGCCGCTGCCGTCGACCGCCGTTCAGGCCTATGCCGGCGCCGATACCGCACCGGTGCAGGTTGCGTCCGCCAGCCTGCCGTTGCCGCCCCTGGCGCCCCGGGCGCCGGTGCAGAAAGCGTCCAGGCCGCCCGACCGGATCGACCCGGCCTGCACCAAGGCGGTGTTCCGCTTCCAGCAGGGCCTGGCGCTGACGCCGGCCGAGCAGGCGCATGTCCGCAACGGGTGCGCGACGCGCCGCTGAGCCGCGCCGTTCAGCGCAGCGCGGCGTTGACCTTGGCCAGCGCCGCGGCGCCCGGCACCAGTGCGGCATCGTCCAGCCGGTTCAGCGGCAGGGCGATGGTCTCCAGGTGGTCGTGCAGATCCTCGGGGTCCGGGTCGATGAACAGCAGGCCGGTGACGATCTCGCCGGCTGCCTTGCGTTCGTGCAGGTGGTGCATGGCGGCGACGCGGTCGGTCGGGTCGTAATCCTCGTGCAGCTTGCGCAGGCGGAGGACGGAGCCGTCATGCTGCGTCACCTCTCGCACCTCGCCCGGGGCATATTCCGCATTGATCGGATCACGGCCGAGGATGACGTCGAGCTGGTTCATCGCCTCGTTGTGTTCGCGGACGAAGTCGTAGCTCTTCGTCGAGCCCTCATGGTTGTTGAAGGCGACGCAGGGGCTGATGCAGTCGATGAAGGCCGGGCCGGGATGGCGCAGCGCCGCCTTGATGAGCGGGACGAGCTGCGTCTTGTCGCCGGAGAAGCTGCGGGCCACGAAGGTCGCGCCGAGCTGCAGCGCGATGCCGACCAGGTCGATCGGCTCGTCGTTGTTGATGGCGCCCTTCTTGGCCTTGGAGCCCTTGTCGGAGGTGGCGGAGAACTGGCCCTTGGTCAGGCCGTAGACCCCGTTGTTCTCGACGATGTAGGTCATGTTCACGGAGCGGCGGATGCTGTGCGCGAATTGGCCGAAGCCGATCGAGGCGCTGTCGCCATCGCCGGAGACGCCGAGATAGGTCAGCTCCCGGTTGGCGAGGTTGGCGCCGGTGAGCACGCTCGGCATGCGGCCATGCACGGAATTGAAGCCGTGGCTGGCGCCGAGGAAGTAGTCCGGCGTCTTCGACGAACAGCCGATGCCGGACATCTTGGCGACGCGGTGCGGCTCGATATCCAGCTCGAAGCAGGCCTGGATGATGGCGGCCGAGATGCTGTCATGGCCGCAGCCGGCACAGAGCGTGCTGATCGCGCCTTCATAGTCGCGGCGGGTGAAGCCGAGGGCGTTCACCGGCAGCTTCGGGTGGTGCAGCTTGGGCTTGGGGAGGAAGCTCATTCCGCGGCGGCTCCGGCAAAGGGCACGACCTTGAGCGCCGCGGCGCGGTCGGCGATCGCCGACCGGATGAAACGCGCGGTGATCGGCGTGCCGTCGTAGTGGAGGATGGGGATCAGGCGGGAGGCATCGACGTTGCCCTCCGTCATGATCAGGGTGCGCAGCTGGGCATCGCGGTTCTGCTCGACCACGAAGACCTTGTCGTGACGGGCGATGAAGTCCAGCACGTCGTCATGGAAGGGGAAGGCGCGGATGCGGAGCGCATCAAGGTGGATGCCATCGGCCTCCAGCTGCCCCAGCGCTTCCTTCATCGCCGCCGAGGAGCTGCCGTAGTAGATCACGCCGGTACGGGTCGGCTCCGCCGCGCGGCGCTCGATCGGGTTGGGGACGATCTGCTTGGCGGTGTCGAATTTCCGCAGCAGCCGTTCCATGTTGTCGACATAGGCGCTGCCGACCTCGGTGTATTTGGCGAAGCGGTCGCGCGAGGTGCCGCGGGTGAAGAAGGCGCCCTTCTGCGGGTGGGTGCCCGGGTAGGTGCGGAAGGGGATGCCGTCGCCATCGGCGTCGAGGTAACGGCCGAAGGTGCGGCCGGCCTCCAGCTCCTCGGCGGTCATGACCTTGCCGCGGTCGAGTTGCTTCGTATCGTCCCAGGCGAAGGGCTCGCAGAGCCAGTCGTTCATGCCGATGTCGAGGTCGAGCAGCACGAAGACCGGCGTCTGCAGCCGATCCGCCAGGTCGAAGGCGCTGGCGCCGAAATCGAAGCACTCGCGCGGGTCTTCCGGCAGCAGCACGACCTGCTTGGTGTCGCCATGGCTGGCATAGGCGGCACTCAGCACGTCGGATTGCTGGGTGCGGGTGGGCATGCCGGTGCTGGGGCCGGCGCGCTGGACGTCGAAGATGACCGCCGGGATCTCGGCGAAATAGGCGAGGCCGACGAACTCCTGCATCAGGGAGATGCCGGGGCCGGAGGTCGCGGTGAAGGCCCGGGCGCCGTTCCAGGCGGCGCCGATGACGATGCCGATCGAGGCCAGCTCATCCTCCGCCTGGACGATGGCGTAGCGCTTCCTGCCCGTCTCCGGCTCGATGCGGAAGCGCTTGCACTGGCGCTCGAAGGCCTCGGCCAGCGAGGTGCTGGGGGTGATCGGGTACCAGGCGCAGACCGTGGCGCCGCCATAGACCGCCCCGAGGGCCGCCGCGGCATTGCCTTCGACATAGATGCGGTCGCCGACCGCATCCGCCCGCTGCAGCGTCAGGCCGAGCGGGCAGTCGAGGTTCTTCAGCGCCCAGTCGCGGCCCATGTGGAAGGCGTCGCGGTTTGGCTTGGCCAGCTTCTCCTTGCCCTTGTACTGCTCGGCGAGGAGTTGTTCGACCACCGGCGGCTCGATGTTCAGCAGGGCCGAGAGCGCGCCGACATACATGATGTTCTTCAGCAGCTGGCGCTGCCGGGCATCGGTGTAGTTGGCGTTGCAGATCTGCGTCAGCGGCACGCCGATGACGTTGATGTCGGTGCGGAAGCGCGACGCCGGCATCGGCCGGGTGCTGTCATAGACCAGGTATCCGCCGGGATCGATCTCGGCGATGTCACGGTCCCAGGTCTGCGGGTTCATCGCCACCATCAGGTCGACGCCGCCGCGCCGGCCCAGATGGCCCTCGCCACTGACGCGCACCTCGAACCAGGTTGGCAGGCCCTGGATGTTGGAGGGGAAGATGTTGCGCGAGGCGATGGGGATGCCCATCCGCAGGATGGATTTCGCGAAGAGCTGGTTGGCGCTGGCCGAGCCGGAGCCGTTGACGTTGGCGAATTTGACGACGAAGTCGTTGATCACTCCGCTGCGCATGCGTGCACCCTATTCGTGGCCTTGGCGGCTTCCAGCAGGAATTTCTGCATGTCCCAGGCGCCGGTCGGGCAGCGCTCGGCGCACAGGCCGCAATGCAGGCAGACATCCTCGTCCTTGACCATGACGCGGCCGGTCTTGAGGCCATCCTGCACATAAAGGTCCTGGGTCAGGTTCTGCGACGGCGCCTTCAGCCGCGTGCGCAGATCGGCCTCCTCCCCATCCGGGGTGAAGGTGATGCAGTCCACCGGGCAGATATCGACGCAGGCATCGCATTCGATGCAGAGGCTGGCGCTGAACACCGTCTGCACGTCGCAGTTCAGGCAGCGCTCGGCCTCCTTGAAGGCCATCTCCCGGTCGTAGCCGAGCTCGACCTCCAGCGTGATGTCGCGCAGCGCCGTCTCGTCCTCGGCATGCGGCACCTTGAACCGCAGATCGAGCGAGACGTCGTTGTCATAGCTCCACTCATGGATGCCCATCTTCTGGCTGACCAACGCGGTCTCCGGCGGCGGGCGGTTCGCCACATCCGCCCCGCGGCAGAACAGGTCGATCGAGATCGCCGCGGCATGGCCATGCGCCACCGCCCAGATGATGTTCTTCGGGCCGAAGGCGGCGTCGCCGCCGAAGAAGACGTTCGGGACGGTGGACTGATGCGTCGCCTCATCCAGAACCGGCAGGCCCCATGTGTTGAATTCGAGGCCGATGTCGCGCTCGATCCAGGGGAAGGAATTCTCCTGGCCGATCGCCACCAGCACGTCGTCGGCCTCGATCACCTCATCCGGCTCGCCGGACGGGACGAGCTGGCGGCGGCCCTTCGCGTCGTAGTCGGCACGAACCTTCTCGAACACCATGCCGGTCAGCCGGCCGTCCTGGTGCCGCACTTCCTTCGGGACCAGGAAGTTGCGGATGGGGATGCCCTCGCGCAGAGCATCCTCCTTCTCCCACGGGCTCGCCTTCATCTCCTCGAAGCCCGAACGCACGACGACCGTCACCTGCTCGCCGCCCAGGCGCCGGGCGGAGCGGCAGCAATCCATCGCGGTGTTGCCGC
>JBMOJU010000712.1:0-1518 GCA_049315625.1 Paracraurococcus sp. | reverse complement strand
CCAGATGCGCCTGCCAGGGCGGCGCCGGGGGCAGGGCCTCGCCGCGATACAGCGCCGCGACTTCGCCGAGCAGGACCGGGATCGACCAGCCATCGAGGACCAGGTGATGGCAGGCGAGCAGTACGTGGTGCCGATCAGGCGCCACGCGCAGCAGATGCAGCCGCAGCAGTGTCCCGCCGGCGAGGTCGAAGCGTTCCGCCCGGTCTGCGGCCAGCAGGGCAGGCAGCCCGCCCTCCCGCTCGCCATGGTCGCGCCAGTCGAGCTGGGGCGGCAGCAGCAGCGCGAGCCCCTGCTCCAGCGCGGCCAGCACGACGGCGAGGCGGAGGGCGGCATGCCGGCCGATCAATTGCAGCCAGGCGCCCCGCAGCCGAACCGTGTCGAGCGGACCGACGAGGTCGATGCGGATCTGGAGGTGGTAGGGATCCTCCCGCCCGGCCTGGATGCGGGTCAGGCTCTCGAAGGCCAGGCCCTGCTGCAGCGGCGTCAGGGGCAGAATGTCTTCGGCGTGTGGCGCAGCCTCCACCAGCCGGGCGCGCAGCCCGGGGTCCATCGGCGCGGGCTGGACCGGCGTTGGCCAAGCGTCCGGCGAAGGGGCCGGCGCCATCCTGGTGCCGATCGAGGCCAGGCCGGCAACGCAGGGCTGGGCGAAGACGTCGCGCACCGCGAAGCCGAGCCCGGCCTCCCGCGCCCGGCGGACCAGCCGCGTGGCGCCTATGCTGTCGCCGCCGAGGGTGAAGAAGCCGTCATCGATGCCGACCCGCCCGGCACCGGTGAGGTCGGCAAAAAGCCGGCAGAGCATGGCCTCGGCCGCGTCGCGCGGGGCCCGGTAGGGCGTGCCGGGATCGGCGACATCGAGCGCTGCACCACCGAACATGGCGGCCGCGGTCGCGGGACTGCCGTCGGGACTGACGGCGAGCGGCAAGGACGGGGGGATCTGGTTCATGCTGCGGTCCAGGTCATTCGCGCCGGGCTGCCGGTGGGGCGCCCCGCGGTGGCGCCGCGCGTGGCAGGTCGTCGCTATCGAACGTTATCGGGAACTGCGCGGATCGCCGGCCATCCCTGGGGGCTTCACTGATCGGGGGCGGGCCTTTCCATGACCTGACGCAGGCTCAGCGGCCGCATGTCGACCCACTGGGCATCGACGTAAGCCGCGCATTCGGCCTTCGAGCCGGACATGCCGACCGGTGTCCAGCCGGCCGGAACCGGCTGCAAGGCCGGCCAGAGGGAGTATTGCTGCTCGGCATTGCGCAGGACCTGCAGGCGATCGCCGTCCAGGGTCATGCCGTCCGGATGAGACGTCCCCGACATCCCAACTCCCTAACGCTCGTCGGCCGGGCTGATCTCGCACGGTCCCGGACCCACAACTGTCTGTTGCAAGCTCCAAACCAGACCATACAACTATTAGTGTATAAATCCATATGCTAATTCAACCAAACTCAGAAATGCCGGTCCTCGATTGGCGTCGCCCTGACGGAGCCGTTCGACCCTAGAGCATTTTCCGATCAGTCTGGATCATAC
>JBMOJU010000293.1:0-6601 GCA_049315625.1 Paracraurococcus sp. | reverse complement strand
TTCCCAAGCTGAATGTCGGGGGTTCGATTCCCCCCGCCCGCTCCAGCCGCGCCCCATCCCCTACGCCGCCGGCACCTGGGTCCGCACGAATTGCGCCCGCAGATGCTCGCCACTCGTCGTCGGCGGAAAGATCGGCGCCGCGCCGGGCGCCACCGTCCCCGGCAGCGCCGCCACCGCTGCGTCGTAATTCGGGTTGTGGAAGAACACCAGCGACAGCCGGCGCGACACCGCGGCCTGGTCCAGCGGCGGGTTCACCACCCGGTGCAGCGTCGCCTTCCATTGCCCGTTGGTCCAGCGCGCCATCAGCTCCCCGATATTGACGATGAAGCTGTCCGGCGCGATCGGCACGTCCACCCAGCGCTCCGCCCGGTTCAGCACCTGCAGCCCGCCCGGCCGGTCCTCCGCCCGCAGGATGGTCAGCGAGCCATAGTCGCAATGCGCCCCGGCGCGCAGCTGCCCGGGCAGCGGCGGGGCCAGCGGCGCCGGGTAGTTGCGCACCCGCAGCCGGCTGATGTGGCGGTCCACCTTGTCGGCGAAGAACCCCTCCGGCAGATCGAGCGCGAGGGCGAACATCGCCATCAGCTCCTCCGCCAGCTCCCCCATGGCGCGGAAATACGCCTCGTACAGCGGGCGCAATTCGGCCGGGCGGGCGGGCCAGAGATTGGGGTGGAAATGCCTCCCCGCCGCCGGGCCGAAGAAGTACGGATCGCCCGCCGGCACGTCGACGGGGCCGATCATCAGGCTCTCGTTCAGGTCGCCCGGCACGTCCAGCCCCTGGCTGCGGCCGACGCTCTCGGCCTCCAGCGGGATGTAGCCGCGCGTCACGTCGGGCGCCGGGCGCAGCACCGCCTGCTTCTCCGCCAGGTCGAGGTCGAAGAAGGCATGGGAGGCCGCCTGGACGCGGGCGATCAGCCCGGGATCGACGCCATGCCCGGTGATGACCAGGAAGCCGATCTCCCGCACCGCCCGGCCGACCTCGGCGGCGATGGCCCGCTTCGCCGCGGCATCGCCGGCGGCGAAGGGGGCGACGTCGATGACGGGCACGTCGAGCAGCATGGCGGCCTCCCGGGGTGAGGGCGCCGAGCCTTGCAAGGGCCATGCCTCAGGCGGGTCGGGAGGATCGGGGACGCCAGTTCCTTTCCCGCCCCGATCCTTCCGCCCGTCAGAAGCCAGTCAGCAGGATATCCAGCGCCCGCGTGATGTCGTCCGCCTGGGCGAGCAGGTTGCCGCGCGGCCTGCCCAGTCGCGCGCGCGGGACGGCGGCCATCAGCGGCGTCAGCAGGACAAGGTCGCGGCCCTCCACCTGCAGCGTGGGCGTCAGGTCTCGGAACTCGGGCAAAGCGGCCGCTGGCGCGGCGAGCGGAACGACGATGCGGGTCGGCAGCCGATCCAGGTGGTCGGACTGAACGTCGAGCAGCCAGGTCGCCGCCGTCCCGCCCGGGTAGTAGTCGAACCGCGCCATCAGAACATGCGGTATTCGGCGAGCGGCGTGTCGTGCTCCTCGAAGTAGCGGTTCCATGCCTCGATCGCCACACGGTTCTCCTCGGCCCAGCGGCGCGCCTTCTCGGCACCGATGGCGGCGCGGAGCGCCTGGTCGGCGATCGCCGCGGGATCGAGGCCGAGTTGCCCGGCCTGCACCGCCAGTGGCAGCTGCGTCTCGGCGAGGCCACGCGATCCCGCCGCCGGCGGGTCGCCGTCCAGGAAATCCGCCAGCGTCACCGCCCCGCCGGTCGCCGCCTCGATCGCCGGGATCTTCCGCATATCGGGCAGGGTCCGCCCCGCCACCCAGGCGCTGACGGTGGCTTCCGAGACGCCGAGTTCGGCGGCAAACGCCTTCTGGCTGAGCCCGCGGAGCCGCAGGCAGGGACCGAGCTTCATGCCGCCGACGCTAGCCCCGCCGCATCCGGCCGGGCAAGCATCAATTCAGCCGAACCGAATTCGCTTCAGGCTGGCGCAACCAGGTCCCGCGCCAGGTCCGGCAGGCCGCCGATCGACAGCAGGTGGGCGAAGATCGGCTCCAGCCAGCCCTTGTCGCGCAGCTCGACCAGCTGCTCGGCCGGCAGCGCCGCCAGCGCCGGGCGGTCCACCGCGAAGAAGCCATCGACCCGTAGCGGCTTGCCGTGATGCGGGAACTGCACCACCGCCGGCTTCAGCAGGCCCATCTCGTTCAGCCGTTCGGTGATGCCGCGGGTGCGCAGCATCCCTTCCTCGACCGAGCGGGTGAAGGTCAGGGCGCGGTCGAGCTGCGCGGTCGCCTTGCCCTCGGCATCGAACAGCGGCTCCCCCTCCGTCTCGCTCACCTGCGGGGCGGTGGAATCGATGCAGAGCACGAGCTGGTCGGACCCCGGCGCGGTGCGCACCAGGAAGAACGGGATGCGGCGCAGATAGGCGGGGATATAGGCGCCCTGCTTCCAGGCGCCGGCCGCGTCCACATAGAGGTTGGTGCCGGCTGCCAGGCCGGTCAGCGCCACCGGCAGGTGCGGCGCCTGGGCGGCGAAGACGATCGGCAGGGAGCGCGCGGCGACGGTGAACTCCTCCACCACCAGCGGCACCGCGCTGGCGGTGGCGGCGAAGGCGTACCCGGCGTCCCGCACCCGCAGCGTCGCGTGCCGCTCCGGCGTCACCGGATCGAGCGAGCGGTAGAGCGGCGGCAGGGACGGGCCGGCGGCGGCGGCGCCGTTGGCGACGGGCGTGTTTTCGGACATGTGAAGTGGCTCCTTCGCGCCGCCCTTACGATCCGCCGTCCGCGCATGCAAGGCAGCGTTGGGCCGGCCGATCAGCCCAGGATCAGCCCAGGATCAGCCACGCAACCTGGACGATCAGCGAGACCGCGAGGAGGACCAGGATGATCCGTTGCAGCCGGTCCGGGGAGGGCACGCGGCGAATGCCTCAGCCGCGGCGCGGCCGGCCCTGGCGGCTGACGATCGCGCGCAACAGGGATTTGATGGCCAGGGCTTCCGCCTCCGGATGCCGGGCCAGCACCTCGGCCTCATGCTGTTTCGCCGCCACGACCAGGTCGGCCGCCATGCCTTCGCCGCGCGTCGTCAGCGCCACCCGGACCACCCGGCGGTCGCGGGTATCCTGGGTACGTTTCACCAAACCATCACGAACCATGCGGTCCAGCAGCTTGGTCATGGTGGGCTGCTGCAGCAGGCAGGCCTCGGCCAGGCCGGTCACCGTCTCCCCCGCGCTGCCGACCAGGCTGGCCAGCACCCGCCAGACCGGCACGCTGATGCCACGCCGCCGGAGCTGTTCATGGAATTCGGAGGATATGAGGTGGGAGGCCCGTGCCATGAGGTACAGCAGGTAGGAATCGATGAAGCGATCGGCAGGGGGGAGTCCAGGCGGCTGCGGCATATCGATGGCGATCCGAAAGCAGAGCGATTTTCGACATAATACGCTATCTCATTCCTAAATGCTTACAAAATAGTACGGCGCGGCGATGAATGCATTTTCATGTGGAGCCTGCCGATGCTATCCTTCAGCCACGAGGTGTCCGCCATGCTGACCGACCGCATCGAGGCCCCCTGGATCGACGCCTTCGAGGCCGTGCTCCGGCTCTGCCGGGCGGAACCGGGCCTGCCCGTCTGTCTCCTCGCCGAGAGCCAGTCCCGTGCGCTGAACCTCGATCTCGCGGAATTGGCCGCGCTGCGGCTCGGCTGCCGGCCCTTCCGCCTGGTGGTCCCGACCCCGCCGCAGACCGCCCCGGTGCCGGTGCGCTCGACCGGCGCCTCCCGCGCATTGCAGGGCCACCCCGCGGCGCTCGCCGCGCTGCACGCCTCCCCGCTCATCCTCGACCTCACGCTGGAAGGGTTGCTGCATGCCCCGGAGTTGCCCGGCATCCTGAAGGCCGGCAGCCGGGTGATGATGGTCTCGAACGAGCATCCGGAGGCGCTGGCCCGGCTGGTGCCGCGGCCGGAGGACGAGGCGCCGGTGAAGGCCGCGGTGAAGCGGGCCCGGGCCGCCAAACGCATGCAGGTCGTCTCGGCCGCCGGCACCAATCTCACCATTTCGATGGAGGGCGCCGCCGTCGCCGGCGTCTGGGGCTGGACCGACCGGCCGGGCACCGTGGCGCATTGGCCGGGCGGCGTGGTCGTTGCGTTTCCGCGCGGCGGCAGCGTGAGCGGCACGCTGGTGCTGGATGCGGGTGACGCAAACCTGACATTCAAGCGCTACCTGGAACGTCCGGTAAAACTGACGATCCATGAAGATTACATTGTTACGATCGCCGGTGAGGGGACCGATGCCGAATTGATGCGCCGCACCCTCGCCGCCTGGGGCGACCGTGCCGCCTACGCGGTGTCGCATGTCGGCTGGGGCCTCAACCCCCGCGCCCGGTACGAGGCGCTGGCGATGTACGACCGCCGCGACACCAACGGCACCGAACTCCGCGCCTTCGCCGGCAATTTCCTGTTCTCGACCGGAGCCAATGAATTCGCCGGCCGCTTCACCGAGGGGCATTTCGACATCCCCGTGCGCAACTGCACCATCACGCTGGACGGCACGCCGGTGGTCGTCGAAGGGAAGCTCGTGCCATGACCCCAACCATCCTGCTGCAC
Organism: Paracraurococcus sp.; assembly: GCA_049315625.1. Taxonomy (GTDB): domain Bacteria; phylum Pseudomonadota; class Alphaproteobacteria; order Acetobacterales; family Acetobacteraceae; genus Paracraurococcus. Next base: position 2,042 of record JBMOJU010000293.1, on the reverse strand, counting down.
GGCATCGGCGGCGCCAGCTGGGCGCCGGTGCTGCCCGCCCTGGTCCCCGCCCCGGTGCTCGACTGGCCGCTGCCCGGCTTCGCCGGCACGCCGATGCTGCCGGAGACCAGCTTCGCCGCCTGGGCCGCGGCGCTGCTGGCCCGGCTGGATGCCGCGGGCATCGCGCGCGCCGACCTGGTCGGCCATTCGATCGGCGGCATGCTGGCGCTCGATTTCGCCCTGCGCTTCCCCGGCCGCGTCCGCGGCCTGGTGCTGTATGCGACGACGCCGGCCTTCGGCGGCCGCGACCCGGCCTTCGCCGAGGCCTTCCTGGCCGAGCGCCTGGCGCCGCTGGAGGCCGGGCAGGACATGGCGGCGCTGGCCACGGCCAGCATCCGGCCGATGCTCCGCCCAGGCACGCCCGACTCCCTGGTTGCGCTGGCGGTCGCCGCCATGGCCGCGACGCCAGAGGCCGCCTACCGCGCCACCGTGCGCTGCCTGACCACCTTCAACCGCCGCGACGACCTGCCCCGGGTCGCCGCGCCCACGCTGCTGATCGCCGGCGAGCGCGACCCGCTGGCGCCGCCCCGCACCATGGAGCGGATGCGGGATGCCATCCCCGGTGCCCGCTTGGTGGTGCTGCCCGGCTGCGGGCATCTGGCGCATCTGGAGGACCCTTCCGGCTTCAACGCCGCGGTCGGCGGGTTCCTGCGTGGCCTGCCGGACGCCTGAGCATGGACGCCCCGATCTTCGACGCCCCCATTTTCGATCCTGGTGCCTTCCGCCTGACGCCGCAGGAGGCCGCCCTCACCGCGGAGGCCCGCGAATTCGGCCAGGCCGTGCTCGCCCCCCGCGCCGCCCGCTGGGACCGGGAGGCCAGCTTCCCGACCGACAATTACCGCGACATGCACGGCCGCGGGCTGCTCGGCATCTGCATCCCGGCGGATGAGGGCGGCCGCGGCGCCGATTTCCGTGCCTATTGCCTGACCGCCGCCGAGATGGGCCGCTATTGCGGCGCCACCGCGCTGACCTGGAACATGCATGTCTGCTCCACCCTGTGGACCGGCGCGCTGACCGAGGATCTCGACCTGCCGACTGACATCCGGGCCGAGCACCGCCGCCGCCGCCGCCGCCACTACGACCGCATCCTGGGCGAGGGCGCGATCTATGCGCAGCCATTCTCCGAAGGCGGCGCCGCGGCGGCCGGCGGCGTGCCCTTCGGCACCACGGCGCGGCGCGTCCCCGGCGGCTACCGGATCGACGGCAAGAAGATCTTTGCCAGCCTCTCCGGTCATGCGGACTACTACGGCGTGCTCTGCACCGAGAGCCGCGACGGGGCCGAACGCCTGTCGCGCCGCGACACGCTGTATCTGGCGATCCCGCGCGACGCCCCCGGCGTCACGGTGGAAGGGAGCTGGGACCCGCTGGGGATGCGCGGCACCGTCTCCCGCAATCTCGTCTTCCAGGATGTCTTCGTCGAGGACGACGCGGCGCTGATGCCGGCCGGCCTCTACTTCCAGGCGGCAACGCGCTGGCCGCACATGTTCATGACCCTGTCGCCCGCCTACATGGGGATCGCCCAGGCGGCCTACGACTTCACCGTGAAGTACCTGCGCGGCGAATACCCCGGCACGCCGCCCGTCAAGCGCCGCATGTACCCGACCAAGCAGATCGCGGTGGCCGAGATGCGGGTGATGCTGGAACAGACCAAGGCGCTGTGGTTCCAGGCCGTCACCGAAGCCGGGCCGGACCCGACCAAGGACCAGCTCCTCCGCGCCTGGGCGGCGCAGCACACGGTGATGGAGAATGCCGCCGCCATCGCCGCCAAGGCCGTCCGCACCTGCGGCGGCCAGGCCATGCTGAAATCCCTGCCGCTGGAACGGCTGTATCGCGACGCCCGCTGCGGCAGCCTGATGCTGCCCTGGACCGCCGAGCTCTGCATCGACCGCATCGGCCGCGGCGCGCTGTATGAGGCGGGCGAGACGGATGCGTGAGGGAAGGCAAGGCAAGGGAGGAAGTATCCTCCCTGGACCCACCTCTATTTCTCTGAGTCGGCACCCGTC
>JBMOJU010000292.1:0-6601 GCA_049315625.1 Paracraurococcus sp. | reverse complement strand
CGACGCCACGGCCACGATGCCTCATCTCGGTCTTGCCCGGAATCGCGCAGCCGACTAGTCTCCGCGCGATGTCCAGGGACACATCCCCCCTCGCGCGTTTCTGGTACCGCTGGTTTCCACCGGCGGCCTGAGGACCTCGCGCACACGAGAGACACCCAAAGCCGCCACCCGATGGCGGCTTTCGCGTCTCTGGACATCCCCGCGATTGCAGCCACACCGGTGACGGCCCCCACAACCCGGAGGCCAGCATGCAACGCACCGACTTCGATTTCGACGTGATCGGCGGCCCCTCCGCCCCGCCCCTCTTCCCGCGGCCGCCACAGCCAGCGCCGCAGGCTCCCGTCGAGGCCGCGCTTGACCCGGCCGCGCGCCGGACCGAGACTCCCACGCCATGATCCTGCTGATCGACAACTACGACAGTTTTACCTTCAATCTCTATCACTTCCTGGGCGACCTTGGAGTGGAGATCGAGGTCCGGCGGAATGACGCCCTCACCAGCCAGGAGGCGCTGGCGATGCGGCCGGACGCCATCCTGCTCTCGCCCGGCCCCCGCACGCCGGACCAGGCGGGCATCTGCCTGCCGCTGATCGGCGCCGCCGCCGCCGCCCGCGTGCCGCTGCTGGGCGTCTGCCTTGGCCACCAGGCGATCGGGCAGGCCTTCGGCGGCACCGTCATCCGCGCGCCGGAGCCGGTGCACGGCAAGGTCTGGGACATCCACCACCGCGGCACGGATGTCTTCACCGGCCTGCCCGACCCCTTCCAGGCCACCCGCTACCATTCGCTGGTGGTGCAGAAGGAGGATTTGCCGCGGGAGCTGGAGGCGACGGCCTGGACGTCGGACGGGCTGGTGATGGGCCTCGCCCATCGCGAGCTGCCGATCTGGGGCGTGCAGTTCCACCCCGAAAGCATCGCCTCCCAGCACGGCCACGACCTGCTGCGCAATTTCCTCTGGCTGGCCAAGGCGAAGATTCCGGCATGAACACGCTGAAGCCGGTTCTCGCCCGCCTCGCCGCCGGGGAGACCCTGGCCGAAAGCGAGGCCGAGGCCGCCTTCGGCATCATCATGGCCGGCGAGGCGACGCCGGCGCAGATCGCCGGCCTGCTGATGGCCATGCGGGTGCGCGGCGAGACGGTGCCGGAGATCACCGGCGCGGTGCGCGCCATGCGCGCCCGGATGGCGGCGATCGAGGCACCGGCCGGCGCGATGGACATCGTCGGCACCGGCGGCGACGGCTCCGGCAGCCTCAACATCTCGACCGCGACCTCCCTGGTGGTCGCCGGCTGCGGCGTCCCGGTGGCCAAGCACGGCAACCGGGCGCTGTCCTCCCGGTCCGGCGCGGCGGATGCGCTGGCCGCGCTCGGCATCAACCTGGACGTACCGCTGGAGCGGCTGGAGGCGGTGCTGGCGGCCGCTGGCATGGTCTTCCTCTGGGCGCCGCGCCACCATGCCTCGATGCGCCATGCGGCCGGCCCGCGGGTCGAGCTTGGCACGCGGACCATCTTCAACATCCTCGGCCCGCTGTCGAACCCGGCCCGGGTCCGGCGCCAGCTGACCGGCGCCTTCTCCGCCCAATGGCTGCGGCCGATGGCGGAAACCCTGGCCCGGCTCGGCGCCGAGGCGGCCTGGGTGGTGCATGGCCAGGGGCTGGACGAGATCGCCCTGTCCGGCGAGACCCAGGTGGTCGCGCTGGAGGAAGGCCGGATCCGCGAATTCGTGGTGGCGCCGGAGGATGCCGGGCTCGACCGCGCCCCGCCCGAGGCGATTCGCGGCGGTGAGCCGGCGGAGAACGCGGCGGCCCTTCAGGCGCTGTTGCAGGGCGCGAGCGGCGCCTACCGGGATATCGTCCTGCTCAATGCCGCGGCCGCCCTTGTCGTGGCCGGGCGCGCCGCCGATCTCCGGTCGGGCGCGGCGATCGCGGCCCGGGCCATCGACAGCGGGGCCGCTTCCGGCGTACTCGCCCGCCTGAAGGAGGCAACCTCCGCATGACCCCCCGCCCGAGCTCCCCAGCCAAGCGCCGCATGATCGCCCGATGAACGCCCCCCATATCATCGCACCCGACCTCGAGGTGCCGGACACCCTGGCCCGCATCCTCGCCGACAAGTACGAGGAGGTGCGGACCCGCGCCGCGGCCACCCCGATGGCGGAGATCGAGCGCCAGGCCCGCAGCGCGCCCAAGCCGCGCGACTTCATCCGCGCTTTGTGCGAGGCGGTGGCCGAGGGCCGCGTCGGCCTGATCGCCGAGATCAAGCGCGCCTCGCCCTCCGGCGGGCTGATCCGCGACCCCTTCGAGCCGGCCAAGCTGGCCGAGGCCTATTCCGCGGGAGGCGCCACCTGCCTCTCGGTGCTGACCGACGCCCCCTATTTCCAGGGCAGCGCCGAGCACCTGAAGCTGGCCCGCGCCGCCTGCCCGCTGCCGGTGCTGCGCAAGGATTTCATGGTCCACCCCTGGCAGGTCTACGAGGCCCGGGCGATGGGCGCCGACTGCATCCTGCTGATCATGGCCGCCCTGACCGACGAGCAGGCCGAGGAGCTGGAGGACCTGACCCACAGCCTCGACATGTCGGTGCTGGTCGAGGTGCACGACCAGCGCGAGCTGGACCGCGCGCTCGGCATGAACAGCCGGCTGATCGGCGTGAACAACCGCAATCTCAGGACCTTGCAGACCGATCTTGCGACGTCGGAGCTGCTGGTCCCGCAGGTGCCGGCCGACCGCATCCCGGTGGCCGAGAGCGGTATCCGTACCCCGGATGACGTCCGCCGCATGGCCGCCGCAGGATCGCGCTGCATCCTGGTGGGTGAGCACCTGATGCGCCAGCAGGACGTCGCCGCGGCGGCGCACCAGCTCGTCCACGCGCTCTAACGCCATCTTAGCACAGGGGCGCAAGCCATTGAGCGGCTTCACCCATTTCGATGACCAGGGCCGCGCCGTCATGGTCGACGTGTCGGCCAAGGCCGAGACCGACCGCGTCGCCATCGCGCGCGGGCGAGTGGTGATGGACCCGGCCACCCTGGCCCGCATCCAGGACGGCACGACCGCCAAGGGCGATGTCCTCGGCGTCGCCCGGCTGGCCGGCATCATGGCGGCCAAGCGCACCAGCGACCTCATCCCGCTCTGTCATCCGCTGATGCTCTCGAAGGTCACGGTGGACCTGGTGCCTGCCCCGCCCAATGCGGTCGAAATCGAAGCTTTGGTGAAGGTTGGCGGGCGCACCGGAGTCGAGATGGAAGCCCTGACCGCCGTCACGGTCGCGGCGCTGACGGTCTACGACATGTGCAAGGCGATCGATCGCGGCATGCGGATCGAGGCCGTTCGCCTGGTCCACAAATCCGGCGGTAAATCAGGCACCTACGAGGCGACGTAGGCACCGCCGATTGGTCCTGCCACATGAGACATGCCGCAGGGATAGAGGCTTCGGGAGAAACGCGATGATATCGGTCGAGGAAGCCCGCGCCCGTATCCTGGACGGGATTTCGGCCACGCCCGCCGAGACGGTCCCGCTGGCGAATGGCTGGAGCCGCGTGCTCGCGCAGCCCGTGCTGTCGCGCGTCACCCAGCCCCCAGCCGATGTCTCGGCGATGGATGGCTACGCCGTTCGCGCCGCCGAGGCCGTGGCGGGCGCCAGCCTCTCGGTGATCGGCACCGCGCCGGCCGGGCACCCTTTTGCCGGCGCCGTCGGCCCCGGCGAGGCGGTACGGATCTTCACGGGTGCCTTCGTCCCCGCCGGCGCCGATGCGATCCTGCTGCAGGAGGATGCCGAGGCCAGCGAAGGCCGGGTCCGCGTGACCGAGACGGTGAAGGCCGGGCGCTGGATCCGTCGCCAGGGCCTCGACTTCGCGGCTGGGGAGGAATTGTTGCCACGCGGCCGCCGGCTGACCGCGCGGGACATCGGCCTGGCCGCTGCGGCCAACCATGCCTGGCTGGCGGTGCACCGGGCCCCGCGCATCGGCATCCTCGCCACGGGCGACGAGATCGCCCTGCCCGGCGACCCGATTCCCGCCGGCGGCATCGTCAGCAGCAACGCGCATGCGCTGGCCGCGCTGGTCCGCTCCGCCGGTGGCGACCCGCTGGTGCTGCCGATCGCGCCGGATGACCGCGACGCCATCGCCCAGGCGGCGGTCGCCGCCCGTGCCTGCGACCTGCTGGTGACGACCGGCGGCGCCAGCGTCGGCGACCACGATCTGGTGCAGGCGGCGCTCGGCCCGCAGGGCTTCGCACTGGATTTCTGGCAGATCGCCATGCGACCCGGGAAGCCGCTGATCTGGGGCCGGTTGGGCGCCACACCGGTGCTCGGCCTGCCGGGCAACCCGGTCTCCGCCATCATCTGCTCGGTGCAGTTTCTCATCCCGGCGATCGAGCGGCTGTCGGGGCTGCCGGGAGACCGGCCGCGGACGATTCGCGCCACCACCGGCGCGCCGCTGCAGGCGAATGACCGCCGATTCGACCATCTGCGGGCGACCCTCGCCCCCGGCGCGGATGGTGGCATGATGGCGACGGCGTTTCCGCTGCAGGACAGTTCGATGTTGAAGGTCCTGTCTCGGGCGGAGGGACTTATCCTGCGGGCGCCGCATGCGCCGGAAGTTGCAGTCGGTGGCATGGTCGAGGTCATCCCCTTGGGCGATCTTGGAATTTGAACGCGAGCCCTGTGGAAAACCGTTTGACCCGACGCGGAGAACCTTCGTAGAACGGCGGTACCTGGTTGCCCCTTTGTTCCCGCGTCGCGGGAGGGGGCGCCGTCCCGGGACGGAGGCGACGGAGTGCTCACGCGCAAGCAGCACGAGCTGCTGATCTTCATCGACAAGCATCTGCGCCAGACCGGCTTCTCCCCGTCGTTCGAGGAGATGAAGGACGCGTTGAAGCTGAAGTCCAAATCCGGCATCCACCGGCTGATCACGGCGCTCGAGGAGCGTGGCTTCCTGCGCCGCCGGGCCCACCGGGCCCGGGCGCTGGAAGTGATCCGCCTGCCGGAGAACCTTGCCCCCCGCCGCGCGGTCGAGGCGCCCGCGCCGGCGCCGGCTGCCACCCCAGCTCCGCCTGCTCCGCGCGACCCGGCCTTCGCACCGAACGTCATCCGCGGGAATTTCGCGGCGAACCTGCCCGGCGTGCCGAGATCGGCCAATGAGGCCGCGGCGGTGCACCTGCCGCTCTATGGCCGCATCGCCGCGGGCCTGCCGATCGAGGCGCTGCGCGATTCCGGCAGCAGCGTCGAGGTCCCGGCCGCGCTGCTCGGCGGCGGGGAACATTACGCGCTGGAAGTCGCCGGCGATTCGATGGTCGAGGCCGGCATCCTGGATGGCGACACCGTCATCATCCGCCGCGGTGACACGGCGGAGAACGGTTCGATCGTCGTCGCCCTGGTCGATGAGAACGAGGTGACGCTGAAGCGCCTGCGAAGGCGCGGCAACTCCATCGCGCTGGAAGCGGCCAACCCGCGCTACGAGACGCGGATCTTCGGCCCGGACCGGGTCCGGGTGCAGGGCCGGCTGATCGGGCTGCTGCGGAAGTATTGAGCCCGCGGCACCTGCCGTAATCTGTCCGGAAGATTGCTTGAAAATTACATGGTGTTTATATGCGGCCGGCCTGCCCATCCGGGTGGGCCAGCCGGAACAGCGCCATGCCAGGGTTCGACCTCCTCCTCACCAACCTGCTTTCGCCCATCGTCCTGGCCTTCGTCCTGGGCGCGGTTGCCGGCGCCATCCGATCGGAGCTTGAGCTACCCGAGCCGGTGCTGAAGCTGCTGTCGATCTACCTGCTCTTCTCGATCGGGCTGGTTGGCGGGCGCGAGTTGGCGCTGGCGAAGCTCAGCGACATCCTCGGGTTGATCGGCCTGGCGGCGGCGGCGACCATCGCCATCCCGGTGGTATGCTTCATCGTGCTGCGGCGGCTCGGCCGCTTCGACGTGGCGAACGCCGCAGCCGTTGCCGCGCACTACGGCTCGGTCTCCTCGGTCACCTTCTTCGCCGCCATGGCCTTCGCCCGCGCCGCCGAAACACCGGCCGGGGGCTACATGACCGCGGTGGTGGCGGTGATGGAATGGGGCGTCATCATCGCCCTCATGCTGGCGCGCTGGTCGATGGGCCGGCAGCGCGGCACCGGCAGCCTGAAGGAGTTGGTCGTCGATACCCTGCGCGGCCGGGGCATCCTGCTGCTGACCGGCGGGATGATCATCGGCCTGCTGGCCGGCGACCGCGGCTGGGCGCAGATCGCGCCCTTCTACGAGCACCTGTTCCGCGGCATCCTGATGCTGTTCCTGCTGGAGATGGGCATGACGGCGGCGCGGCAGGCGCGCGACTTCGCCACGGTGGGACGGTTCATGACAGGCTTCGCCATGCTGGCGCCGCTCGGCTTCGGCCTGCTCGGTACCTGGCTTGCCAGCCAGGTCGGGCTGGGCGTCGGCGGCGCCTTCGTCTTCGGCGCGGTCTGCGCCAGCGCCTCCTACATCGATGCGCCGGCCGCCTGCCGGGCCGCGCTGCCGGAGGCCAGCCCGGGCATCTACCTGACCGCGTCGCTCGGCGTGACCTTCCCGTTCAACCTCGTGATCGGGTTGCCGCTCTACTACAAATTTGCCGTCTGGCTCGGCAGCGCCTGACGCCGCCGGGTTAT
>JBMOJU010000028.1:0-27540 GCA_049315625.1 Paracraurococcus sp. | reverse complement strand
TCAGGCGTCCACCTGCTCCACCGCCACCACTTCCGGCACGTAGTGCCGCAGCATGTTCTCCACCCCGTGCTTCAGCGTGGCGCGGGAGGAGGGGCAGCCCGAGCAGGCACCCTGCAGGTGCAGCTTCACCACGCCCTCACGGAAGCCGCGGAAGACGATGTCGCCGCCATCGCCGGCCACCGCCGGGCGGACACGGGTGTCGAGCAATTCCTTGATCTGCTCCACCACCTCGGCATCGGCGGGGTCGAAATCATCCTCGCCATCCTCGCCGGCGCCCTCCAGCACCGGCAGGTCGGCGACGAAATGGTCCATGATGGCGGAGAGCACCTGGGCGCGCAGCGCCATCCAGCCATTCTCGCCATCCTCCGTCACGGTGACGAAGTCGCTGCCCAGGAACACCCGCGCCACGCCCGGCAGGGCGAAGATGCGGGCGGCGAGCGGGCTGCGGGCGGCGGCCGCGGCGCTGGCGAAATCGGCGGTGCCGCGGTCGCCCATGACCTCCCGGCCCGGCAGGAACTTCAACGTCGCGGGGTTCGGGGTGCCTTCGGTCTCGATGAACATGGGGCGGGTCCTGGCGTTTGTATTTCCGGACCAAATTGGTCGGCTATGGCCCCTGGTGCAAGCCGTGCCCGTCGCATGCCCGCCCTGCCGGCGCGGTCAGGTGATCCGCTCCAACTCCTTGTCGTCCAGCCCGCCGGGCACGATCGTCATCGGCACCCGCAGCCGCCCGGCGTAACGCCCGGTCAGTGCCGAGATCAGCGGCCCCGGCCCGCTGCCCGCCGCGGCAGTGGCCAGCACCAGGATCGAGATTCGCGGATCCTCCTCCAGCAGCGCCAGCAGTTCGTCGCGCGGGTCGCCCTCCCGGATCAGCACGATCGGCAGGCCGCCGGTCATCTCCTGCACCTGCGCACCGAGGCCGGACAGCAGTTTCTCGGCTTCCTCCCGGCGTTCCTCAGCCAGCAGCACGCCGACACCGGCCCATTCGATCATCCCGACCGGTTCCTGCACCCGTAGCAGCGCGACCCTGCCGCCGCCGTTGCGGGCGCGCAGGCAGGCGTATTTCAGCGCCACCTCGCGTTCCGCGCTGTCGTCCACCACCACCAGGAAGACGCGGTCCCGCTTGGCGGTCGCCGCTTTTTCCGCCGCGGTCTCGGCCATCAGCCCCTCCGGAACAGCACGCTCCCCAGCCACCCGGCCAGGGCGGCGGAAACGATGCAGGCCAGACCGTAGAGCAAGGGCTGGCTTTGCGCGACGGTTGCGATGCGGTCGGCGGTGCCGACGCGGTCGACCTGGAAGGCCAGCTCCTGCCGGGCCACGATCCGGCGCGAGCGGACCAGCAGGACCTCCACCCGGTAGTCGCCGGTCGGCACCGCCGCCGGCAGTGGCAGCCGCACGTGGAACAGCCGGGACCCGGCGATCGCCACCGGCTCGGAATCCTCGAGCCAGAGGCCGGAGCCGCGCTCGAGCTCCAGCAGCGCGGCGCGGAAGGCCGGGGACCGCGCGCCGGTGCTGTTCAGCGGCAGGCTGTCGAGGCCGAGCGCGTTCCGCTGCCGCTCCTCCTCCGGCAGGATCTGCCAAGCGGGCCGGGTGCCGGCGATCACATAGTAGCCCGGCACCTCCGCGAAGCGCGCGGCCGGGCCATTCACCCAGAGCAGCCCACCGAACGCCACCTTGCGGCGCACGACCACCGGCCGGGTCGGCCCGCGGGCGATGACCAGCACCTCATCTCCACCCGGGCCGATCGGCGCCTCGGTGCTGCCGAAGACCACCAGGCTGGCGCCGGTGAAGCCGGTGGTGACCTCGATATCCGTGCGTGACAGGGCCGCGACCAGCGGCACCTCCTGCGCCCGGGGCACCGCCGGCAGCAGGACCAGTAGCGCAAGCAGCAGCCAACGCGGCATCAGAGCGCCGGTCCCGCGCTGAACAGATTGCCCGGCGGCCGCAGCAGGCCCCAGAGCAGGCTCAGCGCGACCGAGAGCACCAGCAGGCCGAGCAGGGCCCGGGTCTCTTCGCCCTTCAGCCGGCCGCCCATCGCCGCGCCGAATTGCGCCCCGGCGACGCCACCCGCCAGCAGCAGCATGGTCAGCAGGATGTCGACCGTGCCGAGCTGGACCGCCTGCAGCAGGGTCACGTTGGCGGCGACGAAGACCACCTGGAACAGCGACGTGCCGATGACCACCGAGGTCGGCATGCCGAGCAGGTAGATCATCGCCGGCACCAGCATGAAGCCGCCGCCGACCCCCATCACCGCCGAGAGGACGCCGATGCCGAAGCCGACCGCGGCCGGCGGAATGACCGAAATGTAAAGCCGCGACTTGCGGAAGCGCATCTTCAGCGGCAGGCCGTGCGCCCAGGTATGTTCGTGCAGCTTGCGCTTCACCGTTCCGCGACGCCGCAGGATGGCGCGCACGCTTTCCATCACCATCAGCGCGCCGACGGTGCCGAGCACGACCACGTAGAACAGCGATACCGCGAGGTCGACCTGGCCGACGCGCCGCAGCAGGGCGAAGATCTGGACGCCAAGGACGGAGCCCAGGAACCCGCCGGCCAGCAGTACCCCGCCCATCTTGGCGTCGACATTGCCCCGCCGCCATTGGGCGATGAGGCCAGAGACAGAGGCGCCGAGCGTCTGGTTGGCACCCGAGGCGACCGCGACCGGGGAGGGGATGCCGATGAGGATCAGCAGCGGCGTCAGCAGGAACCCGCCGCCGACGCCGAACAGCCCCGACAGCCAGCCCACGCCGAAGCCGATGCCCATGAGCAGGAAGGCATCCACCGACATCTCGGCGATCGGCAGATAAACCTGCATCGCATGTTCCGGATCAGCAGCGGGCGGGGGAGCCCCCGCGGATTTGGACCCCGCTTGTGGCGGGGGCAAGGCAGATTCGGCGCGATCGGTGCAGCGGGGCCACAGCGTGTCATCACGGCCATGACACGGAGCGCTCATGCGGTGGCATTGAACTGGCGGCGCGGCCTGACGTTCAGCGGGCCTCACCAGGATCGGGATTTCCTGCACATGCCAACACTACCCACCGGCACCGCCACCTACGGCGTCACGGCCGAGGGCACATCGGCCTCGCCCCCCCGCATCTCCTGGGGGGCGGTGTTCGCCGGCGGTGTCGTCGCCGTCGCGGTCGGCACCATGCTCAACATCCTCGGCGTCGCCATCGGCACCAGCGCGGTCGATGCGACCGCAGGCACCACGCCCGGCGCGTCCGCCTTCGGCATCGGCGCCGGCATCTGGCTGCTGGCGGCGAACCTGATCGGCCTGGCGGTCGGCGGCTACACCGCCGCCCGGCTGTCCGGCAGCGCCGATGGCACGGACGGCGTGCTGCACGGCCTGTCCGTCTGGGCGATCGGCTTCCTGCTCTCGGCGGTGCTGCTGGGCAATGTGGTAGCGGGGGCCGCCGGCACGGCGGGGCAGGGCGCTTCCTCCCTGCTCGGCGGGCTCGCCCAGGGGGCCGGCAACGCGGCCTCGGCCGCCAGCGGGCCGGCGTCGCAACTGGCGCAGCAGGTTGATCCCAAGCAGTTGGTGGACCGCGCCCAGGCCGCGCTGCGCACCGGCGGCGACCCGGGGCAGATGAGCAGCGACCAGCGCAATGCCGAGATCGGCCAGCTGCTGACCCGGCGCGTGACGGACGGCACCCTGGCCCAGGGCGACCGCGACCGGCTCGGCCGGCTGGTTGCCGCCGAGTACAACATCGCGCCGGAGGAGGCGCAGCGCCGGCTGCAGCAGGTGGAGAGCCAGGCGACCCAGGCGGCGCAGGAGGCCGAGCGGCGTGCCCGCGCGGCGGCGGATGGCGCGGCGACGGCTGGTGCGGTCGCGGCCTATTGGATCTTCGCGGCGATGCTGCTGGGTGCGATTGCCGCGGTGCTCGGCGCGCGGTTCGGCACCCGGCCGGCGGAAACGGTCAGGCGCTACGCCTGACCGGAGCGACTCCCCCGGCCTAGGTTACGGGCCGGGGTGCGGCGCGGGTGGCCGCCATGCGGAGCGCGGGTTTCTTCCGCGTCGCCCATTTGCGCGACTGATGCGCCGGCTTCTGGCGCGTCGCCCGCGCCGGTCGCAGCTCCGGCGCCGGGGCGGCGGCCATCGGCGGCTGGACGGCGGGCACGTCCTCGCCCGGATCCTCCAGCACGTCGGGCTCGGTCACCGTGGTGCGGCCCAGCTCCGCATCGCGGTGCTGCCGCCACAGGCTGCGCAGCCGGGCATAGGTATCGAGCGAGCCGCTGCGGATCTCCTCGATCGATTCGATGTTCCGCTCCCGCTCATCCAGCCCCAGCGCCACGCCGCGGCCGAGGCTCGCCAGGAACGGGGTCGGGTAGCCAAGCGGGTTGAGGAAGCCGTTGCCGATCATCCCGGTCAGCTCGCGCGGATTGGACGGGCCGGCAAAGGGCAGCATCAGGAAGGGGCCGTCGCCGACCCCCCAGACCGCCAGGGTCTGGCCGAGATCCGCCACCTGCTTCGGCGGCCCACCGACCGCCTCCAGGTCGAACATCCCGCCGATCCCGAGCGTGCTATTGATCACGAACCGCATGAACGCGGTGCCGGCCTCGATCGGCCGGCCCTGCAGCAGGCGGTTGGCGGCGACCGCCGGTTCGTTGAGGTTGTCCAGCACGTTGCGGATGCGCTGCCGGGGCCAGGGGCCGAGGGCCGCCCGGTACCCCTGGGCGACCGGCTTGAACACCGCATCGTCCAGCTTGAAGTTGAGGTCGAGAATGCGGCGGTTGGTGGCTTCGAAGGGATCGGTCGGGTCGGTCGGCGCGGCGGAAACGATGACTGGGGGCACGGTCCCGGCCTGCGCCATCTGCCGCGGCCGCGCTTCGTCCCCGGCGCAGGCGCCCAGCACGAGGGCGAGGCAGATGACGGCGGCGGGCGACGGGTTCATGCGGGGTGGGACCGGACAGGGGGAATTCCTTCTAGCCCGAACCCAGACGCGCGCGCGACGCACGAAGCTGCTGCCGTTCCATGCCTGAGTGGTTTTTCCCGGCGCTCGGCCTGCTGGCGGCATTGGCGGCCCTGGCGGGATGCGTGACGGCGCTGCTGGCCGCGCGCGCAGTCGGCCGCCTGGCTGCCGCGGCCCCGGCGACCGGCCCTGCACTGCCGGCCAGCATCCTGAAGCCGCTGCATGGCACGCAGCCGGGTCTGGCCGGCGCGCTGGCCTCCACCCTGGCGCAGCGCCATGCCGCCCCCTTCGAGGTGCTCTTCGCCATCCGCGACCCGGCCGACCCGGCCGGCGCGGTGGCGGAGGCGGCGATGGCGGCTGCCCCCGGGGTACCGGCCCTGCTGGTGCGGGATGCCCGGCTGCACGGGCCGAACCGCAAGGTCTCCCAGCTCATGAACCTGGAGGGGCTGGCGGAACACCCGGTGCTGGTGGTGGCGGATGCCGACATGGCGGTGCCGCCGCACTGGCTGACCGCGGTGACCGCGCCGCTTGCCGATCCCCGGGTCGGGCTGGTCACCTGCCTCTACCGCGGGGAGGCGGCCGAGCCCGGCCTGTGGTCCCGCCTCGCCGCGCTGTGGATCGACTGGCAGTTCCTGCCCAATGCGGCGATGGGAGAGGCGATGGGCCGCGCCCATGGCTGCTACGGCGCCACCATGGCGCTGCGGGCCGAGACGCTGGCCCGCATCGGCGGCGACGCGGCGCTGCGCGACCTGCTGGCGGACGATCATGCGCTGGGGGTGGCGGTGCGGCGGCTCGGCCTGCGGGTGGTGGTGGCGCCGGTGCTGCCGGGGCATGTCCAGGCGGAGCCCGACCTCAAGGCGCTGGTAAGGCACGAATTGCGCTGGGCACGGACGCTGCGGCTGCTCGACCTGCCGGGCTATGCCGGCATGGGGGTGACCTTCCCGCTGGCCTGGGCCGCGCTGGCCGCGGCCCTGCTGCCGGGCGGCTGGGCGGTGCTGCTGCCGGCCATGGCGGCGCGGCTGGCCCTGGCCGTCCAGGTCGACCGTGCGTTGCGCCGGCGCCTCAGTCCTGCACGGCTGGCGCTGTTACCCCTGCGCGACGGCCTCTCCTTCATCATATGGGGGCTCGGGCTGGCCCGCGGCACGGTGATGTGGCAGGGACGGCGGTTCCGGATGCGGCGCGACGGCAGCATGGTCGACGCGCGACAATGAAGGGCTTTTGCCAGTGACGATGCGGACCCTGTTCCTCCAGGCGCCCTCCTTCGACGGGTTCGATGGCGGCGCTGGCTCCCGCTACCAGGCGCGGCGGGAGATCAAGAGCTTCTGGTTCCCGACCTGGCTGGCCCAGCCGGCGGCGCTGGTCGAGCACAGCAAGCTGGTGGACGCCCCGCCGCACAAGCAGGGCCTGGCCGACGTGGTGCCGATGGCCAAGGACCACGACCTGGTGGTGCTGCACACCTCGACGCCGTCCTTCGCATCGGACGTGAAGGTGGCGGAGGCGCTGAAGGCGGCCAACCCTTCGATCAAGGTCGGGCTGATCGGCGCCAAGGTGGCGGTGCAGGCGATGGAGAGCCTGCGCGACGCGCCGGTGGTCGACTTCGTCGCCCGGAACGAGTTCGACTTCACCGTGAAGGATGTCGCCGACGGCATGGACTGGTCGGCCATCAAGGGCCTGTCCTACCGCAACAAGGACGGCGTCATCGTCCACAATGCCGAACGGCCGATCCTGGAGGACATGGACAGCCTGCCCTTCGTGTCGCCGATCTACCGGCGGGACCTGGAGTACCAGAAGTACTTCATCGGCTACCTCAAGCACCCCTATGTCTCGATCTATACGGGCCGCGGCTGCAAGAGCCGCTGCACCTTCTGCCTCTGGCCGCAGACGGTGGGCGGCCACCGCTACCGGACGCGCTCGGTCGGCAACGTCATCGAGGAGATCCGCTACATCCGGGACAACTTCCCGGGCCTGAAGGAGATCTTCTTCGACGACGACACCTTCACCGACGACCTGCCGCGCGCCGAGGCGATCGCGCGCGAGATGGGCAAGTTGGGCGTCACCTGGTCCTGCAACGCCAAGGCGAACGTGCCGCGGGAGACGCTGAAGATCCTGAAGGATGGCGGACTGCGCCTGCTGCTGGTCGGCTACGAGAGCGGCAACCAGCAGATCCTGCACAACATCAAGAAGGGCATGCGGATCGACGTCGCCAAGAAGTTCAGCAAGGACTGCGCCGAACTGGGCATCACCATCCACGGCACCTTCATCCTGGGCCTGCCGGGCGAGACGACCGAGACCATCCAGGAAACCATCAAGTTCGCCATCGAGACCAACCCGCATACCCTGCAGGTCTCGCTGGCGGCGCCGTATCCCGGCACCTTCCTGTTCGACCAGGCGGCGCGGGAAGGCTGGCTGGACACCGCGAACACCGAATACGTGGATGCGCATGGCGTACAGATCGCCCCGCTGGCCTATCCGCATCTTTCGCATACCGAGATCTTCGACAGCGTCGAGACGTTCTACCGTAAGTTCTACTTCCGGGCGCCGAAGATCGCCTCGATCTGCGGCGAGATGATCCGCGACCGGCAGATGCTGGTCCGCCGGCTGCGGGAGGGCGTGGAGTTCTTCGGCTTCCTGCGCGAACGGGCGAAGGCGAGCGCACAGCAGAAGGCGGCGTGAGAGGTTAGCGCCCCGCGGCGAAGGGGTTCCGCAAGGTCACCCCACGCCAGGTGAAGCCGTCCTGCATGTCCTCGGTGAGCAGGAGGTCACAGGCCGCTTCGGCGGCGGCGAGCCCGATCGCGGCATCCATCGCTTCGACCGTGGTTGGAATGGGGGTGGTCCGGGCGCGCCAGTGCGCGACCTCACCCCGCGCATCCTCGCGGGACCAGCGGGCTATTCGCAGCAGAACACCGTACAACTCGCCAAGCGCCTGGAGGGGCACGAAGACCTCGTCGTCCTCCAGGCCGTCCAACACCCTGGCGGTGACGTCCAGCCGCTCCTGGCCGTTGATGCCGGCGGCATTGGCAAGCAGGTTGGTGTCGAGCGCGACCCGCACTCAATCGCGCTCGGACAGCTCGTCCCGCGTCCAGCGCTCGGCCGGCGGGTCCATGGCAGGACGCGCGCGGAGCTCGGCGAGAAAGCCGCGCCACGCGCCCCGTCGCGTCGCACGGTCGGCCTCCCCCTCGCACGGCACGATCCGCGCCACCGGCCGGCCATGCGAGGTCACGACGAAGCTCTGGCCCTCCCGCACCTCCCGCAGCAGGCGGGAAAAGCTGCGGTTGGCCTCAGCGGCGGAGATCGGCTGGTCCATCTCTCCCAGAAATAGGGAATCGCACTACTTCTCACTGGCGGATTGCACCGCCTCGCTTGCCAGGGCAGACCGCGCGGCGTGACGACCCGCCTCATCCTCAACGCCGACGACCTCGGCCTCGCCACCCCGGTGAACGCCGCGATCGAGGCCGCCCACCGCGACGGAACGCTGACCGCCGCCAGCCTGATGGTCGGCGAGCCCGCCGCGGCCGAGGGCATCGATCTCGCCCGCCGCAACCCGCGGCTGGCGGTCGGTCTCCATCTGACACTCACCGATGGCACGCCGACCCTACCGCCCGAGCAAATCCCCGCCCTGGTCCAGCCCAATGGCCGCTTCCGCGACGACATGGCCGGGCTCGGCCTGGCGCTCGCAACGTCGGCCGCAGCCCGCGCCCAGCTCCGCGCCGAGATCGCCGCGCAATTCGCTGCC
Source organism: Paracraurococcus sp. (assembly GCA_049315625.1). Taxonomy (GTDB): domain Bacteria; phylum Pseudomonadota; class Alphaproteobacteria; order Acetobacterales; family Acetobacteraceae; genus Paracraurococcus. The sequence goes on along the minus strand of JBMOJU010000028.1, from coordinate 18,903 downwards.
TTCCGCGCCACCGGCCTGGCCTGCGACCACCTCAACGCCCACAAGCACTACCACCTGCACCCGGTGATCGCCGCCATCGCTTTCGCCGAGGCCGCCCGCCACGGCATCCGCGCCGTCCGCATCCCCTGGGAGCCGCCGGCCCTGGTCCCCGGCGCCGGCCGCGCGCTGCTGCCGATGATCATCTTCCTTCGTCGCCTCGCCGCCCGGCACGGGTTGCGCGCGCCCGACCGCGTCGTCGGCCTGCGCTGGTCGGGCGGCTTCACTGCCGAGCGGCTGGCGGAGGTCCTCCCGCGCCTCCCCTCGGGCGTCACCGAGATCTACCTCCACCCCGCGACCGAAGGCGGCTTCCCCGGTGCCGCCCCCGGCTATCGCTACGCCGAGGAGCTCGCCGCCCTGCTGGACCCCCGCGTCCGCGCCGCCGCCGCCCGCTACCCGACCGGCGGCTACACCGCGATGCTCGGCGCGTGAGCCGCCTCGGCCCGCTGCTCGCGCTCGGCGGCCTCGCCCTCGCGCTCCTGCTGCTGGCGCAGCAGGATTTCTCCGAGGTCGGCGCCCTGCTCGCCACCGCCGGCTTCGGCCTGGTGCTGGCGGCGCTGGCGCATATCCCGTCCATGGCGCTGAACGGCCATGCCTGGCGCCTGCTGCTGCCACGCGCGCGGCGCCCCTCCGTCACCGCGATGACGGCCAATGTCTGGATCCGGGAATCGGTGAACGGGTTGCTGCCGGTGGCGCGCATCGGCGGCGAGATCGCCTCCTACCGCCTGCTGCGGGGGGAGGGCGTGGCCGCCGCCCCCGCCGCCGCCAGCCTGATGGTGGACATGGCCATCTCCATCCTCAGCCAGCTCGTCTTCGCCCTGCTCGGCCTGGCTTTGCTGGCGTGGGCCGGCGCCGGCATCGGCTGGGGCGGCATCGCGCTGGCCATGCTCTGCGGCCTGTCGCTGGCCGGCGGCTTCATCCTGGCGCAGCGGGCCGACATCCTTTCGCGCCTGGCCCGGGTGCTGAACGGCGTCGCCGCCGGCCGCTTCCCGGCGCTCGAGGCGCATTCCGCCCGCATCGACCGCATGACGAGGCGGCTCTGGCGGGTCCGCCGCGCCATCCTGCTGTGCTTCCTGTGGCAGCTCGCCGGCTGGGCGGCCGGCGCGCTTGAGATCTGGCTGGCGCTCCACTTCCTCGGCCACCCGGTCGGCCTCGCCGAAGCGCTGGCAATCGAGGCGCTGATCCAGGCCGTCTCCTCCGCCGCCTTCCTGGTCCCCGGCGCGCTCGGCCTGCAGGAAGCCGGCTTCCTCGGCCTCGGCCTGCTACTGGGCCTGCCGCCGGAGGCCGCCGCGGCGCTGGCCATCGCCCGGCGGTTGCGTGATCTCATCATCTTCCTGCCCGGCCTCCTCGCCTGGGTCTGGGCGGAACGACGGCTTGAGCAAAGGGCCGCGCTGTGACGCGGCGCACGGCCTGAGCGGGGCCCTCCACCGGATGTGACCGCAGCCTGGTGCAGGTCCGGTGGAGCATGCCCCGTGCCGCTCCCGCCCCGCGGAGCGCGGGAGGAGCAGCTTCATGCGCCGCGCCTTCGTCCCGCTCGCCATGTCGGTGCTGGGTCTTCGGCCCGGCCCCGCCGCGGCACGTGCCCCACCGCCCGCTGCGGCAGGGGAGGCGCCGCACGGCCTCTGGCGGACCACCGCACCCGCCAGCCTCCGCACCGCCCCAAGCGACACCGCCCCCGAATTGCTTCTCCTCCCCACCGGTGCGGCGCTTTGGCCGATCTCGTTCGATGGGGCGTGGAGCCGGGTGCGCGGCCGCGCCGGCGCCGTCGATTACGACGGCTTCGTCCACACCACCGCCATTACCAGGACAGACCGCTGATTGCAGGAGATCCATTCCCATGGCCGTCTTCGAGACCATCCTCGCCACCGGACCCGCCAGCAACCGCGTCGACATCGTCTTCGCCGGCGATGGCTACCAGGCGTCCGAGATCGACACGACCTACGCGCAGCATGTCGGCGCGCTGGTCGACTACCTGTTCTCCGGTGACATCCTCACCCAGCCCTTCGGGCGGTATGAGAATTTCTTCAACGTCCACAAGGTCGATGTCGTCTCAGCCCAATCCGGCGCCGACGACCCGACCGCCGGCGTATTCCGCGACACCGCGCTGGATGCCACCTACCTGTTCGACGGCGTCACCCAACGCCTGCTGTACGTCAGCAATGCCAAGGCCGGGGCCGCCATCGCCGGTGCGCTGGCGGGCAGCGGCATCACCGCCGACATGGCGTTCATCACCGTCAACGACACGCAGTATGGCGGCGGCGGCGGCCTCTTCGCGGTCTATGCCGGCGGCAATTTCTCCGCGCGGGAGGTCGCGGTGCACGAGGTCGGGCATGCCTTCGCCGGCCTGGCCGACGAATATGGCGGCGACCCGACGCTCTACGTTGGCGGCGAACCGTTCCAGCCCAACGTGACCACCGACCCGACCGGCGCCAAATGGGCCGCCTGGCTCGGCTACGACCAGCCCGGCATCGGCATCATCGGCGCCTATGAAGGCGGGCTCTACCATGACCTCGGCATCTGGCGGCCGTCGCTGGAGTCGAAGATGCGGGTGCTGGGCGAGCCGTTCGACGCCATCGCGCGGGAACAATTCATCCAGAAGATCTACGCCGAGGTCCGGCCGCTGGATTCCTGGACCGACAACAGCGCGGTCCTGGTTGATTCCGACACCCTGGCGGTCACGCCCGTCGACCCGCAAATCATCAAGGTGCGCTGGAGCGTCGATGGCCAGATGGTGCAGGACGGCACCACCGACAGCTTCGATCTCTCGGATGCCGGCTTCGGCGCCGGGACCTACAGCGTCACCGCCCTCGCCTATGACGACACCGACTGGGTCCGCGGCAGCCGCGACGCTTTGCAGGAAAGCATCACCTGGACGGTGCAGGTCGCCGAGATGCAGGATGCCGGCGGCCGGCCGGAAAAGCGCGGCCACATGCATGGCCACGACCATGACGATGACCATCACCGGCCGTACCACCATGCCGGCGACGACTGGATGATCTGATCGGAGGCGTCGGTTTCCACCCGGGGGCGGGCGGTCTAGCCTGCCGCGAACCCCGGGGGGAAACCGTGCCGCATCGCCGCACCATCCTGCGCGCCGCCGCGCTTGCGCCCATCGCCGCCGTAGCGCGGGCGGAAACCTGGCCCACCCGCCCGATCCGCGCCATCGTTGGCTTCGTCGCCGGCGGCGGCGCCGACATCACGCTGCGCATCCTGGCACCGCGCCTAGCGGCCTCGCTGGGCCAGCCGGTGATTGTCGACAATCGGCCGGGCGGCGCCGGCAACCTCTCGAACGAGCTCGCGCTGCGCGCCGCGCCGGATGGCTACACCCTACTGGTGGCGACGATCGGGCAGATGACGGTGAACCCGGCATTGTCGAAGACCACGCTGGACCCGGTGGCGGAATGTGCGCCGATCGGGCTGCTGGTACAGGTGACCAACCTGCTGGTCGTCCCGGCCGACCGCCCCTGGCGCAGCGTGGCGGAACTGGTCGCGGCCGCCCGCGCGCAGCCCGGCGCGCTCAGCTACGGCTCCTCCTCGGTCGGCTCGGCGGGGCATCTGGCGGCGGCGGTGCTGGACCAGGCGGCGGGGGTGCAGACGCTGCACATCCCGTACCGGGGCGGCGGCCAGCTCATCACCGACCTCATCACCGGCAAGGTGGATTTCGCCTTCGCCACCGCGGCCACCACCTGGCCGCATGTGCAGACCGGGCGGCTGCGGGCGCTGGCGGTGCCGACCGCGCGACGGTCCACCCTGCTGCCGGAGGTACCGACCATCGCCGAGAGCGGCGTGCCGGGCTTCGACGTGGTCAACTGGTACGGCCTGGCCGCCCCGCGCGCGACCCCGGCGCCGATCATCAGCATGCTGAATGCCGCGGTGCAGGACGCCCTCGCCGACCTGGAGGTGATGCGCAAGTTCGCCGCCCAGGGCCTGGAGCCGCTGCCGAGCAGCCCCGAGGCCTTCGGCGCCTTCATGCGGGCGGAGGCGGCGCGCTGGGCGCAGGTGGTGCGCGACGCCGGAATCACGACGGATTAGGTCCCGGTCCGCCTCATGTAGAACGATGATCCCGGATCCGCGGCGGCTTCCGGGATGCAGGCTGCCAGCAGGTCGGACCGCGCGGCATGCCAGGTGTGCTGGACGCCCAGCATGACTTCGAAGCAGGGATTCAGGCTGAGGAAGGCCTCCAGCATGTATTGCTCGTTCCAGAGGCGGTGCTCGCGGAACAGCCACTCCCACGGGTAGTCCTTGGGCGTGAAGATGTCGTGCACATGCACCACGACGCCGGGCGCCAGGCGCGGCAGGATCTGCAGGAATTCGACGATCACGTCGCCACCCGGCCGCAACACGTGGGAGCTGTCGATGAACAGCACGTCGTTCGCGCCGAGTTCCGCGAAGACCGCCGGGTCCACCCGTTCCACCCGCTCGCGAATCACCTCCGCGCCACAGCCTTCCAGCCAGTCGTTGCGGTAGGGCTCGATGCAGACATGCCGGGCCGCCGGCGCGCCGGCCGCGGCGTTCCGGGCGAGCGCTTCACGGGCCATCAGGGTGGAGAAGCCCGAGCCGATCTCGATGATCAGCCGCGGCTTGAGGTCACGCAGCATGGAATACCATATGCTGCCATCGCCTGGGCCGAAGAAGCCGTTGTCGAACCAGTAGCCGGCCTGCGGCCCTGCCGCCGGCCGCTCCACGGGCAGCCGCGCCAACTCCTCCTGGTAGCGGAAGCGGGTCAGCAGCGCGCGCTGCGCCTCCAGCTGCAGGTCGATACCCGGCAGCGGCCGGTCGCGCAGCAGCGTCTCCGGCGTGGTGTCGTTCGGGCGGATCTGCGGTTCATGGTAGTGGTCGCGCAGCGGCAGCACGCCGAGCGACTGCATCATCCGGTGGGTGGCCGGCAGGCGTTCCAGCCCGATCTGCCGCGCCAGGCGCATGCCCAGCGTCGGCACCGCGAGGCCGAGCGCGACGACGGGATCGAGCGCCCGCAGCGCGCCCAGCAGGACTGTCTTGCTCATGCCTGTGGTTCCTGGATGGAGGTGGCGGCCAGCGGCGGTTGCCCGGCCAGGGCGGCCGCGCGACGTGCCCGCAACAGGCGCAGGGCACGGCCGAATTCCTCGTGCAGCGGATGCCGCGAGAGCAGGATGGCGGCGAGCCAGAGCGGCGCGCCGAGCAACAGCGCCGCCGCCAGCGCCAGCCATGGCGGCAGCGGCGCCCCTGGCCAGGCCAGGACGAGCAACGGCCCGGCCAGGCAGGCCAGGGTCGGCGGCACGCAGCGCAGCAGCGCCGCGCCCAGCGGCCGCAGCCCATAGTCGAAGGCGCGCAGGAACAGCGCCTGGACGATGCCGACGCGGGCTACGACCTCGATCAGGACGACGACGCAGACCGCCTCCACCGAATGCAGGCAGGCCAGTGCGGTCAGCAGGATCTTGCCGAATTGCAGGCCGAACTGGATCGGCAGGAAGCGGTCGAGCAGGCCGAAGGCGGCGAGGTAGGGCATCTGCAGGCCGGCCAGTGGCAGCAGCAGCCCCTCGATCGCCAGCACCCGCACCAGCGGCACCGCGCCATCCCAGCCCGGCCCGAGCATGAGCTCCACCACCGGCCCGGCGAGCAGCGCGACGGCGCCGAAGAACGGCCAGCCGACCGCCGCCAGGTAGCTCGCCTGGCGGATATAGACCGGCCCGACCGGCTGTCCTGCCCGCTGCCGCGCCGCGATCACCGGCAGCACCACGGGGTAGATCGCGTCCAGCACCGCGCGATGGAACATCCAGGCCACCGTCTGCGCCCGGGCCAGCAGCCCGGCGGCGCCGAAGCCCAGCAGGCTGCTGACCATCGGGCTGGTGACGGAGGTGCTGACATCGGTCAGCAGGTTGACCGCGGCGAAGGACCGCCCGGCGCGGAAGGCCTCCCGCCACCCGGACAGGGAAGGCCGCAGCAGCGGCCGGAACAGCGCCAGGCCGAGGAAGATCGCCAGCGTGTCGGCCGCATTGCCGATCGCCATGCTGAGCCCGCCGACGCCCTGCAGCGCCAGCAGGATGGCGGTGCCGTTGTTGGCCAGCGCGCCGAACAGGTTGGCCGAGAGGATCGGTGCGAAGCGCAGCTGGCGGTGCAGCACCGCGCTGGCCACCACGTTGCAGGATTGCAGCGGCAGCAGCAGCGCCAGCACGCCGAGCGACTGGCGGTATTCCGTCGACAGCCAGCCCGCCGGCAGCAACGCGCAGGCGCCCAGCAGCAGGGCGGCGAGCAGGCAGGCTGCCGTCACGCTCAGCCCGAGCGCGGCGCGGCGCACCGCCGGGGTCAGCGTCGGGACACGGATCAGGTATTGCTGCATGCCGAGCTCGCCGGCCCAGACGCAGAGGTTGTTCACCGCGATGGCGGCGGCGAAGACGCCGTGCTGCTCCGGCGGTAGCAGCCGCGCCAGCACGCCGAGCCCGGCGAGCCGGATCAGCAGCACGCCGTGCCGCTGGGCAAAGGAGAGGGCGAGTGCGAGCCGCGCCGACCCCTGCCGCTCCGGCGCGCTCAGCGGTCCCATCCCGGTGCGGTCCGGGCGACGAGGCGGATCGCCGGCTCTGCCGGCAGCGGCGGCGCCGTGCGGGGCGGCAGGCTGACCGTCTCAGGCGCGGCACCCATGGCGTCCGCCCAGCGGCGGCGGAACTGCGCCAAGTCGTGCTCGGCGGCCATCATCTCGGCGCCGCGCGCCACGGCTTCCGCCATGCGGTCCCGTTGTGCGCCGGGGTCGGCCAGGAATTCCAGCAATGCCGCTTCGGCGCCGAAGCGCAGCGGGTAGTCGCTTAACGTCAGTCCTTCGAAGGTGGTGGCGTTGCCGATCACCGGCACCTGGTGGGCGAAGCCTTCCAGCACCTTGGTCTTGATGCCGCCAGGCAGGAAGGCGGGGCAGAGCAGCAGGCTGCCCGGCGCGTAGACCGTCGCGAGGTCCGGCGCGTAGCCTGCGCTCAGCGTGCCCGGGACGGGGCGCCGCGCCCGCTTCCAGCGGCCGTAGAAGACCAGCGGCAGCGTCACCCGCTCGCGCTCCCACAGGTCGAGCAGGTAGTCGATGCTCAGCCGGTTCTGCACCAGCCCGTCGGTGCCGATGAAGACCGCGCGCCAGGGCGCCCGCAGCGCCGGCCGTGCCGCCAGCACCGCCGGCGCCGGCGGCGGGATCGCCTGTACCGCCGCGCGCGGCAGGCCGGCCATCCCGGCGGCCATGCGGCGCAGCAGCCCGGCCTCGTGCGTGCTCAGCAGCACCACCCGGTCGGCCAGTTGCAGCGCCTCGATCTCGGCATGGCGCAGCGCGAACTGCTCGTAGCCCATCACGAGGCGGGCCAGCATGGGCGAGGCCGCCAGCCGGGCCAGAGGCCGCGGCACCAGCCGGTCCAGGTAGCCGAGCGACAGCGGTAGCTTGCGCGCCAGGACCTCCGCGTAGCGGCGCGACATCAGGTCATCCAGGTCGAGCACAATGCGCAGCCGCGGCTGTTCCCGGCGCACCCGGCGCAGCCAGGTCAGCGTGCGGATACCGTCGGCATAGACCACGTCGTGCCGGCCGGCCTCGCGCAGCGCCGCCTGGCCGCCCTCGCAGCCAGGGAAGATGGCGCATTGCAGCGGCAGCGGCCGCAGTCGCAACGCGCCGTGCAGCAGCGCCAGGATGGCGCGCGCCAGGTGCAGCGGGTGCCGCGTCTCGAAGACCGAGCGCAGCCGGGCCTGGGAGAGCTGACCGAGCGGCGCCAGGGCGTCCCGCACTGCACGGGCGACGTTCACCCGGCCGACGCTCTCGACGCCATCCAGCGCGCGGGTCCAGACCGCCAGGATGCGCAGTGCCGGGGGCGGCGTGGCCGCGAGCTCGCTCATTCCGCCGCCTCCGGCAGGGCCGCCGCCTCCGCCAGGGCCGCCGAGGCGGGGCGCAGCGCCGCGATCGCCGCGTACAGCGCCCGGCCACGATCCGCCCAGTCGAAGGCACCGGTGGCGGCGGCCTGCGCCGCCGCCTGCATCTGGTTCAGCCGCGGCAGGTCATCGACCGCGTCGATCAGCGCCGGCAGCAGCGTGGCGATGTCGGGCCGCAGCAGCAGCTCCACCCGGACCGCCTCCGGCAGGCCGGCGGCGCAGGCCTCCAGCGCCGCGACGGGGATGCGGCGGAACAGGTAGTCCAGCAGCTTCAGCTTGAAGCCGCCGCCGATCGGCTCGGCCAGCACGGCGAGGCGCGCCGCCGCCAGATGCGGCGTCGGATCCTCGACGAAGCCGATGATGCGGGGCGAGCGGTAGCGGCCTTCGAGTCTTTGGCGGAATTCCTCGGGCATCAGCCCGACGATCCGCAGCTCGATCCCGGCACCCGCCAGCGCCGCATCCGCCTGGTCGAGGAACAGCAGCAGGTTCGCCTGCTTGGCCGACCAGTGGTAGGAGCCGAACATCAGCACCACGCGCGGCGTCGCGGCGCCGATGCTTCGCGCCGGCACCACCGGCCCGTCATACCCCGGCGTCAGCACCAGGGTCCGCAGTCCCGGCGCATGCGCCGTGAACAGCGCGGCGTCGTGCCCGGTGATGCAGGTGACCAGGTCGCAGGCGGCGACGGTGCGGCGTTCGTGCCGTCGGGTCTTCAGGAAATTCTGCCGCAGGTACAGCCGGCGCAACGGTGTGGCGTTCGGGTCCGTCGCCTGCAGCCGGGTGACGCTCTCGACGTGGTCATGCGCGACGAAGACGAAGGCGGCACCGGGGAAGGCATCCCGGTGGCGCAGTACCCAGCCCATCGCATAATGGTCGAGCACCACCGCGTCCCAGCGCTGCGCCCGGGCCAGCGCCCTGACCGCTGCGTCATAGGCCGGCGTTGCGTAGCGGCCGGCGACCAGCGGCATCGGGCTGGCCAGCGCGCGCAGCTCGCCGCGCGGCGCGCCCGGCACCGATTGCCATTGCAACCCTGGCAGCGCCGGCTGCGGCGCGCCTTCCGACAGGCCGGCGACGGTGACATCCGCCCCCGCCGCCGCCAGCGCGGCCGGCAACCGGCCGCTGTAGATGCGCTCCCCGTTCAGCAGCGGATAGGGCAGGTAGCGCGACAGCCAGAGCACCCTCATGGCTGCACCAGCTCCGCGACGCTGCGCGGGGCGGCGGCGATGTGCGATTGGACGAGGTCCCGTTTCAGGTGGTCGGCCAGCCGCACCGCCAGGGCCACCACCGTCAGCGTCGGGCTGGCATGGCCGCAGGTGGGGAAGACCGCGGCGCCGGCGACATGCAGGTTGGCCAGCCCGTGCACGCGGCAATCCGCATCCACCACGCCGTCCCGCGCAGAGGCCGCCATGCGCGCGGTGCCGATATGGTGGCCGCCGACCGGCATGGCGGCGCGGGTCTCCTGCACCATTCGCTCCTCCTCGAATTGCAGGTCACCGGTGCCCGAGGCGGCGAAGGCGGCGCGCAGCACGCGCATGCTCTGCGCCATGCTGTCGTAGTCGAGGCGCGTCGCCCGCCAGTCGATCCGCAGCCGCGGCATGCCATGCGCGTCGGTCTCCGGCAGCAGGCTGATCCGGCTGTCCGGGTTCGGCACCTGCTCGGCGCTGACCTCCAGCGGGTAGGCGCCCTCCCCCGAGCGCAGCAGCACCGAGGGCAGCTTGCGCCGCGCCAGCACCCGCCGCCGCGTCCAGTCGACGCCGAAGCGCATCACGCCTGGCGCGTCGCGCGCCACGTTGGCCAGGTGCCGCGCCCAGAATTGCGGGTCCCGCCGCAGCCGGTCGCGCGCCGCGATGTCCATCGCCGCCAGCTTGCGGCGGTATTCGGGCAGTACCGCATCCTTCACCAGGTACATCGCCGACAGCACGCCGTTGCGATGCGCCGGGTCGGCGATCAGCGGGTGGTGCAGCCGGAAGACGGTGTGCAGCAGCCGCTCCCGCCGCTGCGCCGCCGGGGACAGCGTCAGGTGCCGTCGCACATAGCTGCCGTCCGGCGCCTGCTCGTACTCGATCGCCAGCGGCCGGTCGGCCGGGCGCAGCCGCAGCCAGCCCAGCGTGTTCTCCAGGTGGCACATGTAGTAGCGGCCGAGCGCGCCGCCCTGGTTGCCGAGGCCGCCGCGCCGCGTGGCGTCGGAGGCCAGCAGCAGACGCGTCGTCTCCAACCCGCCGGCGGCCAGCACGTAGCGCCGCGCCCGTACGGTGAAGCGGCGGCCCGGCGCGGTGCCGACCTCCAGCGCTTCCACCTCACGGTCAGGCGCCACCAGCCGCAGCGCCTGCGCATGCACCAGCACCCGCACCGAGGCCGAGCGCGCCAGGCGGGCCGCATGCGCCTCCCCGAACCGGGTTGGCGGGCTGAAGCGCTCGATCCGGTCGTCCAGCACGTCCGGGTGGGCGAAGCCGGCGATTGCCGGCGGCGCGTCGGTACCCAGCGCGCCGGCCGCTGCGAAATCGTAGGGCCCGGCCTCGACATATTCCATGGCGCGCGGGTAGTGCGCCTCCAGCTCCGGCCAGCCGATCGGCCAGCCGCTGTGCGGCACGTGCGGCCGCCGCTCCAGGTCGATCGGGTCGAGCGGGAAGCATCGGCCGCCCCAGATCGCGCTGGCGCCGCCCAGCATGCGCCGGCGGTACATGTCGGGCGGCGCATGCGGGCTGTCCGGCGCCACCGCACCCTGCAGCGCCGTCTGCGTCGCCGGCTCGAAGCGCCGGCCGCCGGCTTCCAGCAGCAGCACCGACACCCCCGTGCCATCCAGCTCGGAGGCCAGGGTGATCCCGGCCGGCCCGCCGCCGACGATGCAGATGTCGACGTCAAGCATCATGTCCGGCGCCAGCCGTCGCGCGTCGAGGATCATGCCGCTACCGCCTCCCTGAGCCGCGCGACGGGCAGCGCCGCGTGCAGTGCGTCCAGATGCTCCGGCCGGGTGGTGCCGATGATCGCGGCGCTGCCGGGCCAGTCCAGCGCCGCAGCCAGCGCCAGCCGGCGGCCAGCCGGGTCGCCGAGCCCGCCCGCCGCGGTCGCGGCGAGCTCGCGGAACAGCAGCCCGGTCCCGCGCGCCGCCGCCATCGCCAGCAGGCCGCGGCCGGTCTCCTCCTGCGCCAAAGCCAGTGGCACCTGCACCACGCCGAGGCCGGGCAGGCGGAGCGCCGCGGCCAGCGACGCGGCGTCGTCGCAGGACACGCCCCAGGCCAGCACGCGTCCGGCGGCACGCTCGGCCTGCAGCAGCGCGACCGTTGCCGCCGCCGCGTCGAGCGCCCTGGCCGGCGGGCTATGCAGCAGGAAGATATCGAGACGGTCGGTGCCGAGCCGCCGCAGGCTGCCGTCCAACGCGGTCCGCAGATGCGCCGGCGAGATGTCGGGCGGCGGCGGCGGCCCGGCGCGACGGGCGGCGATGAGATCGGCCAACGGCGCGACGTGGCGCGCCGCCATGGCCAATGGTCGCTTGGCCAGGCTTGCCAGCCGCTGCGCCGGGGTGAAGCGCTGCCCCGCCTTGCTGATGATTACCACCCGGTCGCGCCGGCCGCGCAACGCGGCGCCGAGAAGCCGTTCGCTGTCGCCCTGGCCGTAGATGTCGGCGGTGTCGAACAGCGTGACGCCGGTATCCAACGCGTGGTGCAACAGCCGCTCGGCCAGCGCCCCGCGGAATTGGCCGAGCGTGGAGCCCAGCCGGCTGCAGCCGATCCCGATGGCGGAGACGGTCAGGCCGGTGTGGCCGAGGGGGCCTGCGTACATCCTGTATCTCCTGCCTGGCGCGGCGTCGGCGGCCCGCGCCGCACCGCCAGTCGCGGCTGGCGCGCGTCCTGCGCGCCCGAAGGGCATCCGAGGACCTGGCGCGCGGCGCCGCCCGGGACCGGTCATGCGGCGTCGCCCTCCGCCGTGAGGGGAAAGCCGGCCTCGTTCCGCGGCAACGCCGCCTGGCGGTGCGCGATCGCTGCCATCCAGGCCGTGCGATATGCGGTGAAGATGCGGTCGAAGGCGTAGCGGCCGCGTTCGGCGCGGCAGGCCTCCGCCATCGCCGCCCAATCGGGCGGCGTGTCGATCAGCCGTCGCAGCAGCGCTTCCAGCGCCGTCACGTCGCCGGCCGGGACGAGGAAGCCGGTGCGGCCTTCCGTCACCATCTCCGGGATGCCGCCGATCGCGGCGCCGATCACCGGCACGCCGGCGCCGATCGCCTCATGCACCACCCGCGGCAGCGAATCCTCGGTGATGGAGGGGACGACCAGCGCGTCGATCGATTCGAAGAAGGCGCCCGGCGCGACGCGGCCGAGCCAGGCGATCCCTGGTCCGCCGAAGCGGGCGCGCAGGCCGGCGACATAGCGTTCCTCCCCGGTGCCGCCGATGCGGAGCGAGACGCGGTCCGGCCCGAGCTGTTGGGCCGCCATCAGCAGAGTCTCCAGCCCCTTGACCACATCGATCCGGCCAAGGAAGCCGAGGCGAAGCGGCCCGTCCGCCCGCGGCAGCCGGTGTTCCGCCAGCGGGATGTCGAGGTTGGCGCCGTTGATGATGCGGCTGTCCCGCACCCCGGCGAAGCTGCCGAACCCGGTGACGCGTGCGCGCAGCCTGTGGCTCACCACGGTCAGCACGTCGACCCGCCGGGACAGGTGCCGGCGCGGCGTGCAGAGCACCCGGCAGGGCAGGCAGGGCGCGGTGCAGGTCTGGCCATGCCGGTAGGCGACGCCGTTGGCGCAGGCGGTGTGGTGGTCGTGCAGCGTCTGCACCACCGGGATGCCGCGCGCCGCCAGCATCCCCCAGATGGCGGCGCTGAAGCCCTGCAGGTTGTGGATGTTCACCACATCCGGCGCTTCCTCGGCCACCACCGCGGCAAGGCGCCGGGCCATCACCGGGTTCCAGGCTTCCAGCAGATGCCAGGCCGGCTTGCGCCATGCCGCCGGTGCCCGCTGGCCATGCGGGAAGAACACGTTGAACAGCGGCAGGTAGCGCACGCGGATGCCGTCCACGACGCGCTGCTCCTCCCCCCGGCCCGGGGTGAGGGTAACGACAACCGCCGCGTCGCCGCCGCGTACTGCGCCCTCGGCCAGCAGCTTCACCGTCGCCTCGGCGCCGCCGATCGCGTAGGGCTGATAGAGGGTGCTGACGAAGAGGATCTTCATGCCAGCGCCCCGGCCGGCGGCTTCGGCAACACGCAGAACACCAGCAGCAGCGCGTGCAGCCGCGGGTCGAGCATGGTGCCGCCGAAGCTGAGGAAGCCGATCGTGAGCGCCGTGCTCACCCAGCGGTTGGGCGCGCCCTTGAACACCGCGAGGACATAGAGCGGCACGAACATCGCGGTGCCGACCAGGCCGTACTCGAACAGCAGCTTGGCCCAGACCGGGTCATGCGTCTCGTGCGCCGCCTTCGAGGCGAGCGCGAGGAAGGACCCCGGGCCGAAGCCGAAGAGCAGGTCGGGGAGGCGGGTGAACAGCGTCTCCCCGAGCAGCCAGGCGGGGGCGACGAAGCGTGCCGTGGCGCTGCTGCCGTCCTCGCCGAACTCGCCGCTGCGGACCAGCAGCGTGTCCATGTTCCAGGCGTCGCTGAAGCCGACCGCGACCAGCAGCAGCAGGAAGAGCAGCCCGATGGCGCGGAACGCCCGCCGATGCAGCAGCACCCAGGGCAGCATGAGGATGAGCAGAATGAGGCCGGTGCCCGAATAGGTCACCGCCAGCGCGACGGCGTAGACCGGCAGCCGCCAGGTGGTGCCGCGGAACAGCAGTTCGAAGACGATCGCCAGCGCCATGTACTGCGAACAGGTCGAGGGCTCGACGAAGAAGAACCCGTTGCTGCGGTAGAGGCTGGCGCCCCAGGCGAGCGGCAGCATGTCGCTGATGCCGCCGAGCAGGATCGGGTCCGGCAGCAGGCCGCGAAAGGTGAAGAGGTACTGCGCCGGGACCATGAACTGCGCCAGGAACTGGGCGATGCCGCAGCCGGCGCAGACCAGCACCATGGTCTGGAAGGCGGCGATGCAGTGGCGGAAGCACTCGCCCGGCCGCCGCAGCGACAGCGCGAAGGGCAGGTAGAAGGCCATCACCAGGCCCAGCGAGCCGGGCGAGGCGGTGAGCGGGTTGAGCAGGCTGGTGAGCCAGGCGATCGCGGCGAAGGCGCAGGCGGCGACGGTGCGGGCCGGGTCGAGCGCCAGCGCGCCCCGCCAGGCGAGGACGCCGAGGCCGGCGAGGGTGACGCAAAGGTTGAAGCCGATGCCGAATTGCCCCACCGGCACGGCGAAACGCTGGAGGAAGATGGAGGCGAACAGGATGCCGATCAGCCAGCCCTGCGCGCCGGTGGTGCGCTCGGGCACGGCCGCGGCGAACAGCGGCGTGGCATCGCTACGAATCAATACCGCCATGGCACCGGCTTGCGGCGGGTGCGAACGGCTTGCGTCCCAGGCAACGAGCGGATGTGGGAGCCAGCCGGTCGACGGAGGTACGCGATGATCCAGGGACGCGGGGCGGTCGGGGGGCGCATCGATCTCCTCACGCGGGCGGGGTCATGATCGGGGGGCGATGGAACAACCTGGCGTGTAAAGAGCCGGCAGAGGGGGTCAGCGGCACGTTACTGTGCGCTGCCGCACGCTATTCGCCGCTAAGGGCTAGTCACAAGGCAGAAAAACGGAGCAAAGCCAGGAAAAACCGTCACCAGCGCGTGAAACCCACGACGATTCAACTGAAGGTCAACAAAGCTCACGAGATATTCCTTCAAAACGTTTTGACGGATTATTGTACCGACTCACCCGACCAATGCGGGTTATCGTGTTGATGTAAGATCACGAAACTATACGCTTAATAGAACAAGTTCTTCACGCCCATTCCACCCGTCCTGCGCGCGACATTCCGGAAGGCGCTGACACCCATGGATCAGGTCTCGGTCGGGAACATCGACGTCGCCCGCCTGCTCTGGCGGCGCAAACTCACCCTGCTCTGTGCCGCTGCCGGCGCCGGGCTGCTGGCCTTCATCGCCGCCAAGGCCCTGCCGGTCCGCTACGCCGCGGACGGCATGCTGCTGGTCGAAGGCGTCGAACCGGCCGTGCCGGAACTCGCGCTGCTGTCCCGCCCGGTGCAGCCCACCGGCAACATCAACCCGCGTACCGAGGCCGCCATCCTGCGCTCCCGCGCCCTGGCGGAGGCAGTGGTGCGTGACCTCCAGCTCGCCACCCGGCCGGATTACGCCGCCGCTACCGCCCCTCCCGGCCGGCTTCAGCAGGCGATCGCCGACCTCCGGCGGGAGGCGACCGAACCGCTGCGCCGGCTTGGCCTGATCCCGCCGCGGGTGCCGGACACCGTGCGCCCCGACGCCGCCGTCGAGGCCGCGGCCGAACAGGTGCAGCGCAACCTCCGCATCAAGTCGGAGGACAACCAGCGGCTGATCTGGGTCAGCGCCGTCGACCGGACGCCCGAGCTGGCCGCCGCCGTCGCCAACAGTGCCATGGAGCAGTTCATCGCCCGCGAGGCCGCCGGGCGGCAGGAGCAGACCGCGCAGGCCAACCGCTGGCTGACCGAGCGCGCCACCGCGCTGCGCGCCGAACTCGACGCCGCCGAGGCCAAGGTGCAGGCGCTGCGGGCCGATAATGCGCTGTTCACCATCCAGGCCGGCTCGCTCACCGCGGTGCAGCTCAACACCGAACAGGCGCTGCTCGCCACCGCGCGGCACGACCTGGCCCGGCTGGAGACGGCGCTGGCCACCGCCGGCCAGGTCGCCGCCCGCAGCGGCGGCATCTCGGCGACGCAGGAGGTGCTGAGCAGCCCCGTCGTGCAGCGGCTGCGCGAGCAGGAGGCCGCGGCGCTGCAACGCTATTCCGGCTTCTCCCGCCGGCTCGGCAGCCAGCATCCGGACACGCTGATCGCCGGCGGCGAGCTCGCCGATCTGCGGCGGCAGATCGACTTCGAGGTCGGCAAGGTGATGGCGGCGCTGCGGCGCGACGCCGAGATCGCGCGCAGCCGCGTCGAGGAGCACCAGCGCGCCGTCGCCCGCATCGGGGCGGATGCCGAACGCGCCGCCGGCGCCGAAATCGCACTGAACGGCCTGCTGCGGGAGGCCGACGCCAAGCGGCAGGTCTACCATTCCTTCCTGGCGCGGGCCGACCAGACCCGCATGGCCGCGGCGCAGTTGCCGGCGGCGCGCATCGTCTCCCGCGCCGTGCCGCCGGCCCGCCCGAGCGCACCGCCGGCGGTGTTGGTGGCAACCTTCGGCGCCTTTGCCGGTCTCTTCCTCGCCGCCGGCGCCTGCATCATCGGGCCGATGCTGCGGCGCCGTGTCGGCTCCGCCGGCGAGCTCGCGGCGCTGACCGGCCTGCCCAACATCGGCAGCCTGCCGGTCCGCCGCCGCATGCCCGCCCGCATCCTCAAGGCCGACCAGTCGGACGCGGCGGAGACGCTGCGCGGCATCCGCCTCGCCCTGCAGCCCCGGCGCGGTGAGGGCAGCGTGGTCCTCGTCACCTCGCTCGGCCGCGGTGACGGCAAGACCACCGTCGCCGCCTCACTGGCGCGGCTCTGCGCCGCGGACGGCCTGCGCGTGCTGCTGGTGGAGGGCGACCTGCGCCGCCCCGGCCTCGCCGCGGCGCTCGCCGCGACGCCGGCGGCGCCACTGGAAGCCGTGCTGGCCGAGGATCTGCCCTTCGACGGCACGCTGCATGTCGATGCCGCCTCCGGCCTGCATTGCCTGCTGGCGGCGGGCGACGCGCGCAACCCGCAGGCGCTGCTGGCCTCCCCGCGGCTGGGCGCGCTGCTGGACGAAGCGCGGCGGCGCTACGACCTGGTGGTGGTCGACAGCCCGCCGGTGCTGCGCGTCGCCGACCCGGTGCTGCTGGCGCGCGAGGCCGACCGGATCCTGCTGGTGGTCGGGTGGGACCGCACGCCGCGCAACGCCCTGGCCCATGCGGTGGAGCGCTTCCCGGCGGAGGCGCAGGCCCGCATGGCGACGGTGCTCAATCGCGTGCCGGCGCGCGACCTGGCGGCGCAGGGCTACTATGCCGGCTACGGCCGCGCGCCGAGCCGCCGCCTGCCGCTGCCCAGCGCGTGAGGCGGCCCGTCACGCCCCGGCGGGCGTTGCTCGCCGCCATGCTCGCCGCACCGGATGCGGCCCGGGCGCAGGACGTCGCCCGGCTCGGCGTCTACAAGGGGGCCGGTTGCGACGGCCGGCCGGGGCTCGCCGAATTCGCCCGCTGGCTGGGCCGCAGCCCGGGCTGGGCGGTGGATTTCCTGGCGATGGAAAGCTGGGCAGAGATGCGCAACACCGCCGAATGGGTCGCCGGCTGCTGGCGCGGTGCGCCGCAGCGCCTGTCCCTGGCGGTGCCGCTGCTGCCGAAGGATGCGCGCTCCTCGCTCGCCGCCGGGGCGCGCGGCGCGCATGACGCGGAATTCCGCCACATCGCCCGGGCGCTGGTCGAGGCCGGACGCGCCGATGCCGTGCTGCGGCTGGGCTGGGAGTTCAACGGCGATTGGTACCCCTGGGCGGCACAGCGCGACCCCGATGGCTTCATCGCCTATTGGCGCCGCGTGGCCGGGGTGATGCGGGCGACGCCAGGCGCCGCCTTCCGCTTCGAATGGACGCCGGGGCTGGGCGCCGCGGCGCTGGACCCGGAACGCGCCTGGCCGGGGCGCGAGCACGTCGATGTCGTCGGCCTGCATGTCTACAACCAGAGCTGGCGGGTGCCGGAGCGCGACCAGGACGGTCGCTGGCAGGAACTGCGCGACGCGCCGCGCGGGCTCGAATGGCACCGCCGCTTCGCCGCCGCGCAGGGCCGGCCGCGGTCCTTCGCCGAATGGGGCACCGGGCGGCGCACCGGCGGCGGCGGCGGCGGCGACGACCCGGTCTTCGTCGGCCGCATGGCTGAATGGGTGGCGGCGCCGGACGTGCTCTACCACGGCTATTGGGACTACCCGGCGCCGGATTACGACGGGCTGCTCTCGACCGGCCGGCAGCCGAACGCCGCCCGGGCCTTCCGCGAGGCCTTCGGCGGCCCGGCGGCCCGATGAGCGAGACGCTGCTCGCCGCGCCCGGGACCGCGGCCGTGGCGCCGCCGCTGCGGCTGGCGGTCGTCATCGGCCCGTTGCTGCGACGCTGGCAGCGCGACGCGCTGCGGGCCCTGGCCGGGACTGGGGAGGCGGTGCCGGTGGCATTGCTGGCAACCGCCGCCCCGCCTCGCCCCTGGCCGGGCCACTACGCCGCCGTGGTCGGCGCCGCCTGCCGCGGGCTCGATCCGGTCGAGATCCCGGGCGACTGGGTCGCCTTGCCGCCGCCGGCCGATATCGACGCCGTGCTGGTGTTCGAGGGCGAGCCGCCGGCGCTGCCCGCGCTGCTGGGGCGATGGCGCCTCCGCTTCGGCGCCGCACCGCCCGGCGAATTGCCTGGGCTGCGCGAATTGGCGCGGGGCAGCCGCAGCATCACCCTGGCACTGCAGGCTGGCGACCACCCGCTGCCGTTGCATGCGGCGACCATCAAGACACGGCGCAGCCACCACCTGACGCTGGAGGCGCTGCTGGAGGCCGCGCCGGCCCTGCTGCTCGGTGCCTGCCGCCGCATCCGCCGGGGCGTTGCCGGCGACACCAGGCCGTTGCCCGCCCTGCCCGCGGCCGGGCCGGCGCGGGCAATGCTGGGGCAGGCGCGGCGGCAGGCGGTGGCGGCGGCGGACCGGCTGCTGCGCCGCGACGTCTGGAGCATCGGCGTGGTGCCGCTTGGCGTCGATGCACTGATCGCCGGCGCGCCTCTGCCGCCGCCGCGCTGGCTGCCGCCGCCGCGCCGCGGCCGCTTCCACGCCGATCCCTTCCCGCTGGAGGCCGCCGACGGCACGCACCTGCTGTTCGAGATGTGGGACGAGGCAGCGCAGCGCGGCTGGATCGCCTGCGCGCCGCCGGACGGCGACCCGGCCGCGGCGCCGGCCGTGCTCGATCTCGGCTGCCACATGTCCTATCCGGCGGTGTTCCGCTGGCAGGGCGCGCGCAAGCTGCTGGCCGGGGTGGCAAGCGGCGA
>JBMOJU010000711.1:0-1521 GCA_049315625.1 Paracraurococcus sp. | reverse complement strand
GGTGCCGGCGACCAGCGTGTCGATGGTCATCAGCTGCAGCTGGCCACCCTCGACGATCTCGGTGCGGTCGGCGCTGCCGCTCGCGCCGAAGCCGTAATGCGCCTGGGTGTCGAGCAGGAAGGCCCGCGTCGTCGCGGTGCCCAGCATGCTGGTCACCTCGATCACGCCAGACGCTTCCTCGTCCTGCGTCAGGAAGCCGGGCGCGCCGCTCAGGAAGCGCGCCGGGTCATGCGCCGCCACCTCGGTCAGCGCATCCGTCTTCGGGTCGTAGTGCCACACCTTGCCCAGCCGGGCGTTGCCGCCGACGTCCTCGACCAGCATCAGCGTGCCGTCCGCACCCACCGTCAGGTTGTCGAACATGAGGTGGCCTTCGTTGCCCTCCAGCAGCGCCGTGAAGGTGCCGCCCAGGCTCGGGTCCTTGGCGTCGACGAAGTCGAGCGCCCAGAGCCGCGACGGGCCGGTCGTGCTGGCCGTGGTCACGAAGTAGAAGCGGTTCGCATTCAGCACGTCCCAGGCGCCGTCTTCCGGACGCCACCACTCGCTGATGCCGGCCGCGTCGCTTTCCGTCTCCAGCGCCGCGCCGTTGCCGCTGTTGTTCAGCGCCACCAGCGTGAAGTTGCCGGACAGCGGCACCGCGCCATTCAGGCTGCTCTCGCTCTGCGCGTTGGCGCCGATGCCGGCCGCCTTGATGCCGTAGAGCTGGCCGTTGGTCAGGCCGGCCTTCTCGATCGTCGTGCCGGTCGCCTGCTTGTCGCCGATGTAGAAGTAGACCTGGCCCGGGGTCGAGTCGTCGGTGCCGATCACCACCGTCTTGGCGCCCGTGCTGCCGTTGGCGACCGCGTTCTCCCACGAGAAGCGCCCGAGCTTCGGCAGTTCCCACACCGTGCCGGCCTCGGCCCCGGTCGCCACCCAGGCGAGGCCGCGGCCTTCGCTGCCGGTCTCCTCGCCGTTCATGAAGATCCGGTCCTGCGTGCCGAGGCCGCTCGCCGCATCGTAGAAGGCCGAGACCGGCGGCAGGTCGGCAGAGCAGAGCCGCCCGATCGCCAGCGGCGTCAGCGTGTAGCTGCTGCCGTTCCAGGCGTAGGACTTGTCCGCCAGGTCGTCGCCCGAGACCACCGACAGCGTCGCCTTGTCGATAATCAGGCGGGAGACGAAGGCGCCGACCGAGCCGTGCTCGCGCACCACGCCGGCGGTTGCGCCGATCTCCTGGTTGATCAGCACCGTGATGGTGCCGTCGTTGTTGTCGAAGGCGCCGAGGCCGTCGGGGGTGCCGACCATCCGCCAGGGCGTCACGCCATCCGCCTTCACCCCGGCCACGTCGCCGGCCGAGAGGATGGAGGTGAGATGGACGTTCGACTTGCCGGCGATGAGGTAGGGGGTCTCGCTGGTCGTGTAGAGCGAGCTGTCGGTGAACTTCACCTGCTCGATCCCGGTCAGCGTGTCGGTCCCGCCGGTCGCCGTCGTCACCGTCCAGGCGCCAGGCCCGGTGCGCGTGATCGTCGCCGCCGAACGGGCCACGTC
>JBMOJU010000027.1:0-27592 GCA_049315625.1 Paracraurococcus sp. | reverse complement strand
TTAGCTCAGGGGTAGAGCAACTGATTCGTAATCAGTAGGTCCGGGGTTCAATTCCCCGAGTCGGCACCATCACCCCCCGACCAGCGGCTCCAGCGGCCGCTCCCGATGCGCCCGCAGCCAGCCTTCGCCCTCCGCCAGCGCGGCGCGGCCGAGGTCGCGCACCACCGCCTGACGGTGTGCCTCGCGTTCCTCCTCCGGCAACGCCTCGATCGCTTGCAGCCGGCGCCCGGCCTCGCGGAAGCGGGCCAGCGCCTCGGCATAGGCGTGGCCCTCGGCCTCCCAGACCAGCTTCTCGGCGACGAAGCGGATCGCGCCGGCGGTGGCCAGCAGCACCACCAGGGCGACGATGACCAGGTCGTGGCCGGCCTTCTCATGCGTGCCGCCGAGTGCCGCCGCCAGCGTCTCCAGCGCCGGTGGCAGCAGCAGGAACCCCACCGGCACGGCGACGGCGGCGACCGGGCTCAACCGCGGCTCCGCCGGCGGGACGCGCAGCCACCAGGCGCCGAAGCAGAGCCCGACGACGACGGCGAGCATGCCATGCGCCTTGAGCGGATCGTCGTTCAGCCGATGCGACAGGGCCGCCATGGCGCCTTTACCGGCGTCGCCCGAGGCCTCCACCGCGAGCCAGAGGCTGAGCCCGAGGGCGAGGAAGAAGGCGCCCCAGCTCAGCACCCCGACCAGCTGCATCCGCCGCTCGCGCGCCGCGGCGCGATCGGTGAAGTAGGCGATCTGCTCCCGGATCCAGCCATCGGGGCCGGTGATCCAGGACCACCGCGGCTCGGCCGGCGCCGTCGACAGGCCGATCCAGGCGATGATGGCGCCGGCCGAGCGGCGGACCTGCCGCAGCGTGCCGCTGGCGCCGACCAGGGTGTGCAGGTCCACCCGGTCCCGCGCCCCGGTCAGCCCGGCGGCCCAGAAGGCGCCCTGCACCCGCAGCAGCTCGATCACCGCGCGGTAGTCCTGGTGGATCATCTGCCAGCGTCGCCGCCGGGACAGCAGGTGCAGCCCGATGGCGCCGCCGACCAGCCCGACATAGGCCGCGGCCGACCAGCGCGGCAGGCCGATCGCCTCGGCGAAGTGCCAGTGCTCGGTGAACTTCACATGCGCCTCGATCATCGCCACCGCGACGAGGAACAGCGCCGCCAGGGCGAACACGCCGTATCGCCAGGCCCGCTGGCAGCCGCCCTGGATGGAGGACATGCCGTCGCGGAAGCGCTGCAGCGCCGCCAGCGCGTCCGGCGCCTCCTCCGGCCAGCCCTGCCGCATCCAGGTCGCGCCGCGCCGGTTGTAGGACTCGATCGCCACCGCCGTGGGGAAGGCCCGGCGCAGGGCATCCGGCGTCGGGGTGCGGTCGCGGCTGCCGCCCTTGCCGTCCGGCGCGCGCAGCCGCAGCGGCAGCGCGCCCGCCTCGACCGGACCGGCCAGGTCGACCAGGCAAAGCCCTTGCGGCTCGGGCGGCTTTAGGCCGGGCGGCTGCGCCAGTTCCAGGCTCGTGGCGATCACCGCGGCGGCGGCCGCATCCGCTTCGCCGCGCAGCCGGTGGGCGACGACGCGCGCGGTGCCGCCGGCCAGGCCAGGTTCCTCCGTCCCCGGCATCACCGCCAGCAGGATGGCGCAGTTCGTCGCCAGCCAGAGGCCGAGTTGCTCATAGGCCGGGCCATGCCCGGCATCCGAAGGCGGCAGCGCCGGCAATTCGCCGTACCGCAGCTTCGGGTGCAGCAGCAGGGCATCGAATTGCGCCATGGGATCGTCGCCGCCGGCGTCACGGATCGTCCCGGCATAGGCCTCCCGCGCGAAGGGCAGCAGGGCGAAGCCGCGCCAGGCCCGGCGGCGCAGCGCGATCTCGGTGGCCAGCATGTCGGCGCCGGCGGCCAGGCCGGTGACCAGCACCTTCGGCGCGTGCGGGAAGGCCGCGTCGATCCGGTCGAACGCCGCGTCGAGCGCGGCGGCGGCCGCGGCATCCTGCCCGCCCAGGTCGCGCTTCCCGGACAGGCCCACCAGGATCGGCAGCGGCTTGGCCCACATCGGCATGGCTCCTTCGATGGCCCGGCCGGGCCGCACGCGCCGGGCGTACGGCGGCCGGGCCGGCATGCGGCGCAGGCCAGCATATTTCGCCGCTGCGGGTAACCCGCCCCGATGGCGATCGCGGTTTGACTCGCCGCCCCGCGCCCCAGCACCATGCGGCCAACGAAGCGGCCCCGGCAGGACGGGCGACCACGGGAGGAACCACCATGCACCGCAGAGCCCTGCTGGGCGCCGTCGCGCTCTCGGCGCCCGCCCTCCGGCCCGCTGCCGCCCAGGCGCCGGACCGCTGGCCGAGCCGGGAATTGCAGCTCGTCACCGGCTTCGGCCCCGGCGGCGGCACCGACCTGGTCGCCCGCGCCATCGCGGCGCACATGGAAAAGACGCTCGGCACCTCCATCGTCGTGCGCAACACGCCGGGCGCCGGCGGGACGCTCGGCCCGGGCCGCATCGCCCAGGCGAAGCCGGATGGCTATACCTTCGGCCTGGTCGGGCTCTCGGCGCTGGTGGTCGCGCCGCTGACCATGGATTTGCCCTTCAAGCCCTGGGAGAGCTTCGACTTCCTCGCCTGCACCAGCGAGCTGCGCATCGGCGTGCCGGTCGGGCCATCCCTGCCCCAGGTCCGCACGCTGGCCGATTTCATCGCCGAGGGGCGGCGCCGGCCGCTGACCATCGCCAGCACCAATCCCGGCTCCGCGGTGTCGTTCTTCGACCTGGCGCGGCTCACCGGGCTGCAGATGACCTATGTGCAGATCCCCAGCATCACCGAGGCCGGCACGCAGGTCGCCGGCGGGCATATCGACAGCTACACCGGCACTTCTGAGATGATCGGCCTGGTGAAGGGCGGCAACCTGCGGATGATCGCCAGCGCCAGCGTCGACCGCTGGCCGGAATTCCCGGACGTCCCGACGCTGATCGAGCAGGGGTTCGAGACGGCGACGCGGCAGCCGATCATCTGGGCGGCGCCGGCCGGCCTGCCGGTGCCGATCCGCGACCGGCTGGAGGCGGCGCTGCTGGCCGCGGCGCGGGACCCCGAGGTGCTGCAACGGCAGGAATCCGCCAGCATCGCGCCGCGGCCGCTGAGCCGGGTGGATGCGATGGCGCTGCTGCGCGACGTCCGGCCGGGGGTGGAGGCGGCGCTGGCGGCCTCGGGGATGATCCGCAAGCGCGGCTGAGCCGGGCTACGTCTCTGCCGGCGTGGCCAGCAGCGTGCGCGGCGCTGCCGGCTGGGCGCGGCCGCAGGCGGTGACGATCGCCTCCGCCTGGTCCTGCGCCAGGACCCGCGGCAGGCCCGGCCGCAGCACCACCAGATAGGCCACCAGCTCGGCCAGGGCCGTCGCCGCATCGCAGCCGCTGGCCAGCAGGCATCGGTACCGGTGCATCCCGCCGCGCAGGTGCGGCGGGGGCACGGCAGGGGGCGGTGAGGGGGCGTCGGGCATGCGGTGACTAGAACATAACATGAACAATCTGGCGAGTCGGAACCGCATCCGGGCGACGGCCGAAGATCCACGAACTAGAAGCGCTATACATTCAGGTTGTGCGATCAGATCCTTGACAATCACCCTCTGTCTTCGCAGATTGCGTCCGTTGTCCGGGGCATTCCGCACCGGCACCGCGGGATTTGATCCATGCAGCTTGCACCGCGTCACCAAGCGCTAAAGCGCCACCGCCTCGATGCCGCGCCCTGCATGGGCCGCGGTCCCGGCGGGCGCTGTCGGCGCTGAGCCCAAGGGGCGCATCGCGCCCGACGACCTCCAGCCCCCGCAGCCGCTTGCCGCCCTCCCGCCCGGGGGGGCCGAAGGACCCACGATGCACACTTCCCGCCCGATCGAGGTGCAGGGACGCTTTCTCGGTGTCGCCGTCACCCAGGCCGCCCATTGGCGCTTCATTGCCACCGATCCCGTCGTCGAGGATCTCGACGGCGCCACCTTCCCCAGCCCGGCCGAGGCGCAGCGCGTCGCCGGCCTGGTGATGCAGCGCAGCCGGCAGCCCGGCGCCGCCGCGCGAAAGCCGGTGGTGCTGCGGTGATCGGCCAGGCCGTCCGTACCCTGCTGGTCTTCGCCGCCCTGCTCGGCACCCTGGCCGTCGCCGGCCTGGCGCATCCGCCGCGGCTGCCGGCGCTGTTCGCCGAGCTGGCCCGGTGAGCGCGCGGCGGTTGGCACCAGAAGCAGTGGCGCGGCAGCGCGCGGCCGCTCATGCTGCCGCCGGGAGGGCGCCGCGGCGCCTTCGCATCGCCGGAGGCACCAGCCCGGTCAAGAGACGGAGGATTGCGGCGTGACCCACCCGCTCGAATTCATCGGCATGATCTCCCACCGCCGGCAGTCGGAGATCCATCCGCCCAGCGGGCCGGTGGTGGACCCCGGCTATATCCGCGCCTTTGCCAAGGCGCATGAGGATGCCGGCTTCGACCGTATCCTGGTCGCCTGGGGCAGCACTTCCCCGGATGCGCTGCTGGTGGCCGCCCAGGCCGCCGCCGCGACCAGCCGGATCGGCTTCATGGTGGCGCACCGGCCGGGCTTCATCGCGCCGACCCTGGCGGCCCGGCAATTCGCCACCTTCGACCACCTCTCGGGCGGCCGCGCGGCCATCCACGTGATCAGCGGCGGCAGCCCGACCGAGCAGAAGCGTGACGGCGACTTCCTGCCGCATGACGAGCGCTATGCGCGGTCGGAGGAATACATCGCCCTGCTGAAGCGGCTGTGGACCGAGCCGAAGCCGTTCGACCATGCGGGCACATACTACCGGTTCGAGCAGGGCTTCGCCGAGGTGAAGCCGCTGCAGCAGCCGCATATCCCGGTCTTCTTCGGCGGCTCCTCCGACGTGGCGATCGAGATCTCCGGCCGGCAGGCCGATGTCTACGCCTTCTGGGGCGAGACGCTGGAGCAGGCGCGGGAGACCATCGCCCGCGTCCGCGCCAGCGTCGCGAAGGCCGGGCGGGACCCGGCGGCCATCCGCTTCAGCCTGTCCTTCCGCCCGGTGCTGGCGGAAACCGAGGCGGCCGCCTGGGCGCGCGCCGACCGCATCATCGCCCGCATCCGCGAATTGCGCCCGACCGGATCCGGCGGCATGAAGCCGGAAAGCGTCGGCTCGCAGCGGCTGCTGGCCGCCGCCGCGGGCGGGAAGGTGCGCGACAAACGGCTGTGGACCGAGGTCGCGGCCGCGGTCGGCGCGGGGTCGAACACCACCGCCCTGGTCGGCACCGCCGAACAGGTGGCCGACAGCCTGGCCGACTATGCCGCGCTCGGCATCGATACCTTCCTGATCCGCGGCTTCGACCCGCTGGAGGATGCGGCGACGTATGGCCGTGACCTGCTGCCGGCGGTGCGGGCCGCGGTCGCCGCGCGCGGCGCGATCGCCGCGGCGGCGGAGTAATTCGCCCATGCGCCTGCCGCGCCGTGCCGCCCTCGCCGCGCCGCTCGCCCTGCTGGGCGGCCCGGCCCGCGCCCAGGACTTCCCCGAGCGCACCGTCCGCCTGATCGTCCCGTTCACCCCGGCCGGGCAGACCGACATCATCAGCCGGCTGGTCGCGCAGCGGCTGCAGCTGGAATGGGGCAAGCCGGAGGTGGTGGAGAACCGCCCCGGCGCCAATGCGCATATCGGCGCCGATGCCGTGGCGAAGGCCCAGCCGGATGGCCATACGCTGCTGGCGATCACCCTGACGCATGCGGTGAATGCCTCCCTGTTTCCGCAGGCGCCCTATGATTTCCAGCGCGACCTGAAGACGCTGACCCTGCTCGGGTCGCTGCCGCTGGTCGTCGTGGTCAATGCCGCCGCGCCCTGGCGCAGCCTCGACGACCTCGTCGCCGCGGCGCGCGGCGGGGCGCGGCTGAATGGCGGCTCCTCCGGCACCGGCTCGCCGCCGCACCTGGCGCTGGAGATGTTCCGCCGCGCGACCGGCGCCGGCGCCTCCCTCGTGCACGTCCCCTATCGCGGCGGGGCGCCGGGGGTGACCGACCTGGTCGCCGGCAACCTCGATCTGCTGGTCTCCAACCTGCCGGAATGCATCACCCAGGTGCAGGGCGGGCGGCTGCGGGCGCTGGCGGTGACGGACGAGGCGCGGCACCGGCTGCTGCCGCAGGTGCCGACCACCGCCGAGGCCGGGCTGCCGGGCTTGCGCATCACCAGCTGGACCGCGATCCAGGCGCCGGCCGGGGTGCCGGAGCCGCTGGCCGCCGGCATCGCCGCCGCCATCCGCCAGGCGCTGACCGACCCGGCGCTGCGGGACAAGGCGGGCGACCTGGGCTTCGACCTGATCGGCGCCGGCGTGGCGGAGTCCCGCCGCTTCGTCGCCGCCGAGGTGACGCGTTACGCCCAGCTTGTGGCGGAGGCGGGGATCCGGGCGGAGTAGGGCCCATCCCGAGCCCACGAGGGTTCCACCTGCGTGCCCGTCGAACGCCGGGTGCCGCGCCTCCGCCCGGCTGGGCTTTGCCGCACCGGCGGCGGGCGCCATTCGGCGCGGCGGCCTGGCGGGCGGCAGGTCGGGGACGTCGTGTGCGAGGTATCAGCCCTCCGCCGCCACCCGGTCCAGCGGCAGGGTGGCTTCCAGCAGCAGCCCGCTCGGCAGCCAGCTCCGCCGTATCCGGCCGCCGAGCTGGGTGACCAGCGTCGCCTCCAGCACCCGGCCGCCGAAGCCTTCCTTCTGCGGCGCGCCGGGGGGCGGCGGGCCGCCCTGCTCCTCCCAGCGCAGCCGTAGCAGCCCGGCCTCCTCGTCCAGGCCCCAGGACAGCGTGACCACCCCGTCGGCCTGCGACAGCGCGCCGTATTTGGCCGCGTTGGTCGCCAGCTCGTGCAGTGCCATGGAGATCGGCTGCACCGCATCCTCGGCCAGCGCCAGGGGCGGGCCGAGCAGCGCGACCCGCGTGCCGAGGCTTTCCTCCGCCAGCACGGTAACGATCTCGCCCTCCGCCAGGGTGCGCAGATCAGCGGTGCGGCCGCCGGCCTCGGCCAGCAGGGTCTGCGCCCGGGCCAGGGCGGCGATCCGGCCCTCCACCAGGCGGATGAACTCGGCGGTGTCGGTCGCGCGGCTCATGCGCACCGCGGCGCCGACCAGCTGCAGCGCATTCTTGGCCCGGTGCGCCACCTCCTGCGCCACCAGGGCGCGGCGTTCCTCCGCCTGGTGCCGGTCGGTGATGTCGACATTCACCCCGAGCAGCCGCAGGCCCTGGCCATCGCGCGACGGCAGCCGGCGGCCACGGCCGAGCACCCAGCGCAGCTCGGGCGGCCCCTCGCCGCGCGCCCGCAGGATGCGGAACTCGGCCTCGTAGACCCCGCTGCGCATCGCCTCCCGCGCCGCGGCCTCGGCCAGGGGGCGGTCGTCCGGGTGCAGCACTTCGAGGAAGCGGGCGAAGCCCAGCGGCGGCTCGCGCGCCGGGTCGAGCCCGAACAGGCCGTACTGCTCGTTCGACCAGCGGAGCTGCCGCGTCGCGGCATCCCATTCCCAGATGCCGATCCCCGCGGCCTCCTGCGCCAGGCGGAGCTGCGCCGCGCTTTCGGCCAGGTCCTGGGTGCGGGCGTCGACGCGGCGCTCGAGCGTCGCATTGGCCTCCTCCAGCGCGCGCTGGCGGCGCCAGACCGCGCTGGCGAGGCCGAGCAGGAGCAGCCAGGCCGGCAGCCCGACCACCAGCTCCCCGGCGACGGCGTGCCACCAGGTGGCATGGATCGCGGATTCCGGCCGCGCCGCGGCGGCATAGACCGGCCAGCCTTCGACCCGGCGATAGACCGCCAGCCGCGGCACGCCATCCAGCGTCGAAGGCCCATGGACGATGCTGCGCTCCTCCCCGCGGGCCAGCAGGGCGGCTGGGGCGGAACCGGCGGCGACGCGCAGCGGCGGGCCCTGCGGCCCGAAGCCGGCGGAGCGGGCCAGGACCTCGCCATCCGCCCGGACCAGGGAGAGCACGTCCTCCGGCTCTCGCAGCAGGCGTTGCAGGGCGGCATTGGCGCCGTCGGTATAGACCGAGATCTCGACGACGCCGTCATAGCCATCCGGCGCGGGTGGGTTGCCGCCGTCGCGCCGGCGGCGGCTGACGGTGTAGAAGGCGCGGCCGTCCAGCCGCCCGACATGGACCTGGCCGATCTGCGGCTCGGGCGCCTGCGGGTCGCGCAGCACCTGGGTGAAGTCGCGGTCGGCGAAATCCAGGTCGCGCGGCACCGGGAAGACGGTGGCACCGACCAGCATCCGCGCGGCGCGATCGAAGGCGAACAGCGTGAGCGGCCCGCTGCCATCCGGCTCCTGCCCGGCGATGCGGGTGAAGGCGGCGTGCAGCCCGGCCTCCGCCGCCAGGATGTCGGCATCCGAAAGTCCCGCCAGGGCGTCGATGGCGCGCTGGATGCGGAGGTCGTGGCCGTCCAGCACGCGGCGGTGGTATTCGGCGGCGACGTCGGCGGCGCGCAGCATCTCGGCCTCGGCATCCCGCCAGGCCTGGGTCCAGCCGTGCCAGGCGGAGCCCGCGAGCAGCAGAAGCGGCAGGGCCACGGTGCCGGCCAGCAGCAGCAGCAGGCTGCGGCCCGCCGGCAGTGGCGCAGGCGCGTCCTGGGCCCCGCTGGCGATGGGCCGCATCCGTCCCAGCGCGGTCATCCGGCATCCCCAGGCGGCATCCGGGGGATTGGGCGGTCGCCGGGGCGCTGCCGTCAAGGGCTCAGGAACGGTTTCCGATCAAGGGCTTGTGTGCCCAAGCTGCGGGTTCCTCTCCGTACCGTCCGGCGCCGTCAGAGACGGCTGAGCAGCTCTGCCTTCTTCGCGGAGAATTCCTCGTCCGTCAGGATACCGCGGGCGCGGAGGTCGGCCAGCTTCTCGATCTTGGCCAGCACGTCGCCCTCCTGCGCCGTCGGCTGCGGCTGGAAGGGCGCCGGGGCGGGCTGCCAGGTGTTCGTCGGCTCGGGCTGCCAGGCCGGCGGCGGCGGCGCCGGCTGCCAGCCCGGCGGGCCGTCCACCTGCTGCAGGTCCTCCGCCCGCACCGTGCCGTAGTCGGAGGAGAAGCTCAGCGACTGGCCGCCGCCCTGCTGCTGGGAGACGCCGAAGATGGTGTGGTGAGCGGTGTCGTAGACCCGCGTCTGGCCGTTCTGCTGCACGGCCAGTCGGCGCGCGCCGGGGAAATAGGCGTAGCGCATGTCGTTCTGCGCGCCGGAGGAGGCGGGGCTGCCGAGCCCGTCCGGCCACCAATTGGCATAGCCGCCGCCGAAGCCGCCACCCTGCTGCGGCGGCAGGGGGACGAAGGGGTTCATCTCCCGCAGCAGGTTCGCCACTTCGTTGCACAGGCTGTCGACGCGGTATTTCAGGCCGTTGTTGAACATGTCGCCGATCATGATCATGCCGCCCTGCGACCACTGGCCCATGCCGCCGAGTTCCGGATGGCTGAACTGGGCCATGGTGCCGCCGCCATTGGCGACCGCACGCAGCAGGGTGGCGACCGCGTCGGCGCTGACGCCGTTGCGCGCGGCGATGTCGTTGACCCGCTGGAAGGCGGTCTGGGTAAGGTCCTGCATGGCACGGCTCCGGTCCTGGCGCGGGTATGCCCATGGAATGCCGCTTGACGCGAGTCGCGGCAGGGCATGGCAGCACCCCGCCAGGCGTCGGCGGCGCGGGAAGGCGGTTGGTCCCGGCGCCAGGCGTGCCAATATGCCGCGCATGACCCCGCTCTCGATCCTCGACCTCTCCCCCGTGCCGGATGGCAGCGATGTCGGCCAGGCGCTGCGCAACTCGGCCGACCTCGCGCGCCACGCCGAAGGGCTCGGCTACCGCCGCTACTGGATGGCGGAGCACCACAACATGCCCGGCATCGCCAGCGCGGCGACCGCCGTGGCGCTGGCGCATGTCGCCGCGGCGACGAAGCGCATCACCATCGGCGCCGGCGGCATCATGCTGCCGAACCACGCGCCGCTGGTGATCGCCGAGCAATTCGGCACGCTGGCGGCGCTGCATCCTGGCCGCGTGGAGCTCGGCCTCGGCCGCGCCCCGGGCAGCGACCAGGTGGCGGCGCAGGCGATGCGGCGGAACCTCGCCGGCGACGTGGACGACTTCCCGCGCGACGTGGTCGAGCTCATGCGCTACTTCGAACCCGCCCAGCCCGGCCAGGCGCTGCGCGCGGTGCCCGGCGAGGGGCAGGACATCCCGGTGTGGATCCTCGGCTCCTCGACCTATGGCGCGCAGCTCGCGGCGATGCTGGGGCTGCCCTATGCCTTCGCCTCGCACTTCGCGCCGCAGATGATGCTGGAGGCGATCACCATCTACCGCGAGCACTTCCGCCCCTCGTCGCGGCTGGACAAGCCCTATGTGATGCTCGGCATCCCGGTCTGCGCCGCGGATACGGATGCCGAGGCGCGCTTCCTGTTCTCCTCGCAGCAGCAGGCCTTCCTCAACCTGCGGCGCGGCCGGGCCGGCAAGCTGCCGCGGCCGGTGGAAGGCTTCGACGCGCAGATCGACCCGCGCGGGCGGATGATGCTGGACAGCGCGCTGGCCTGTGCCGTGGTCGGCGGGCCGGAGACGGTGCGGCGGGGCGTCGCCGAGTTCGTCGCCCGCACCGGCGCCGATGCGCTGATGGTGACGGCGCAGATCCACGACCATGCGGCGCGCAAGCGGTCCTACGAGATCCTGGCCGGCGTGCACGGGGAGATGGCGCAGGCCGCATGAGGCAGGCCGGCCGCTGGGGCCGGTCCTGGAGGACGCGGCGGTTCATGGAGCGGCATCGGCGGATGTGCCGCCGTGTGTTTGGCGGATCGCCCTCGGGCCCGGGGTGACGCTGGCGTTGGCTGCGGGCCGAGGGGGCGGGGGCACCCCCACCCCGGCCCTGCCCCGCGAGGCGGGGGAGGGGGAGGGGGAGGGGGAGATTAGCCGGCCAGCAGGCGCTTCAGCTTGCGGACGGCGCTGTCGGGGGCAATCGTCTCGATCTCAACCCCAAAAGTCAGGGGCGGCCGGTCGCGGCCGCGACCGCATCCGCAGCGCGGGCCAGGCTGAACTGGGCCAGCGCAACCACGTCGCAATCCGCCAGCCGCCGGGTCGCCTCGCCGGCCAGGCGGTCATGCGCCGCACCGTCGCCGGCATCGAGCGCGGCGAGCGAGCCTTCCGCCACGCAGGGGACGAGGTCCACGTCGGCGGGGAATTCCGGCGGCATGCTGTCCAGCGTCGGCGCGAAGCTGGCCACCAGGCCGATCCGCGGCCGCCGCCCGCCCGCGGCCGCCCGGGCCGCGGCCACGGCCTCCTCGATCATCGCCTCATTCGGCTTGAGGACTGGCATCGGCGCCCGCTCCGCCGCCACCGCCTCGATGCAGGGGCCGAAGGCGGAACAGGTGAAGAGGATGCCGGCCGCACCGGTGCCCGCCGCATAGCGCGACAGGGTCAGGAAGCGCTCGGTCATCGCCTGGTCCAGCCGGCCGGTCCGCGCCAGGTCGGCCGAGAGGCTGTCATCGAGCAGGTTCATCAGTACTGCCTCCGGCCAGGCACGGGCGAAGGCGGCCTCGATCGGCGGCGGCGAGTGCCGCAGGGCGTGAATCAGGGCGATACGCATCACTGAGGGCTCACTTGCCGGGGGTGACGCAGCGCTTCAGCGTCGAGGGAAATTCGCCGCAGCCCGGGAAGGCCATCTCGTCCGGCCCCCGGCGCTCCACCCGCAGCACGCTCGGCCCCCCGGCGCAGCCGAAGGCGGCATCGGGTGCCGCCCGCGCGCCCATCGGGCCCAGCACGGGTGCGGCGGGGCTGAACCGGAATTCCAGCCCGCCCGGCGTCTGCGCCACCGTCTCGATCACGCGTTCCCGGTAGGCGGTGTCGACCACGGAGATCCGCATGACGATGTCGCGGGTGAAGATCACGGTGGGAGCGCCGAAGCAGGCCGGCATGTCCATGTCGCCGGCGGGGAACAGGCCGCCGGTCCACACCCCGAAGGTCCATTCATGCGGCGGACCCTGGCGCTGTTGCGCCCCGGCATCCATGCTTCCCATCAGGGGCAGCCCCAAGGCCAGCAGCAGGGCCCAACGCCGCATTCGAGATCCTCCGGTCAGGTACGCCGACCCTTCTAGCCTTGAACCTGCCGCGACCCAAACCTAGGCGCTCTGCAACCCGGCCGGCAGCTTGAAGATGATCCGCTCCTCGGCGACCACCACCTCCTCGATCGTCACCGCGAAATGCTCGCGCAGCCGGGCCAGCACTTCCTCGACCAGCACTTCCGGCGCGCTGGCGCCGGCGGTGATGCCGACCGTGCCGAGCCCGTCGGTGAGCGCCAGGTCGAGGTCGCGGCCGCGCTGCACCATCACGGCTTTCGGGCAGCCGGCGCGTTCCGCCACTTCGACCAGGCGAAGGGAGTTGGAGGAATTCGGCGCCCCGACCACGACCATCAGCTGCGCCCGGTCCGCGATCGCCTTGACCGCGGCCTGGCGGTTGGTGGTGGCGTAGCAGATATCCTCCTTCGCCGGGGCGTGGATGGCCGGGAAGCGTTCCCGCAGCGCCGCGACGATGCCGGCGGTGTCGTCGACCGACAGCGTGGTCTGGGTGATGAAGGCCAGCGGCTGGCCCGCCGGCACCGCGACCAGGCGCGCCTGCGCCTCGTCCTCCACCAGGGTCACGGTGCCGTCCGGGAGTTGGCCCATGGTGCCGACCACCTCCGGGTGCCCGGCATGGCCGATCAGCAGGATGTGCCGGCCGCGGGCGAAGTGCTGCTCGGCCTCCCGGTGCACCTTGCTGACCAGCGGGCAGGTGGCATCCAGGTAGAACAGGTTCCGCCGCGTCGCCTCGGCCGGGACCGCCTTGGGCACGCCATGGGCGCTGAACACCACCGGGGCGTCGTCCGGCACCTCGTCCAGCTCCTCGACGAAGATGGCGCCCTGCGTCTCCAGGCTCTCGACGACGAAGCGGTTGTGCACGATCTCGTGCCGGACATACACAGGCGCGCCGTAGCGGCGGATCGCCTCCTCGACGATCTTGATGGCGCGATCGACGCCGGCGCAGAAGCCGCGTGGCCCCGCCAGCAGGACGGTGAGGCGGGGCTTGTCGCCACCGACGTCGCTGGGGCGTGCGGTGCTGGTCTGTTGCATGGGTCGGGTGTACTCGCGGGCCGCAGGTTGCCGTGCCGGCCGGCGTGCGGGCAGGCTGCGCAAGCGCGCACACTAGCCGCCGCGGCTTTTGGCTCAAGGGGGAAGATGGGGATGCGTTGGAGGTTTGTCCTGGTCGCGCTGCCGCTGCTGGCCCTGATGGGCTGCGGCAACACGAGCAATACGCGACTGCCGGTGGCCTGCCCCCGCCCGGGCATCCTGGCCGAAGGCGCCGATCTCACCCGCTATCGTCCGGGCGCGGTGCGCGACCTGACCACGCTGGAATGGGATGCGCGCATCGGCGGCATCAGCGGCGGCTGCAACCCGGGCCGGAAGAACCTGAGCATCGACATGACGCTGATCGCCAGCTTCACGATCGAGCGCGGCGCCGGCGCCGAGGGGCGGGTGATCGACCTGCCCTGGTTCGTCGCCGTCGTCGAGAACGGCACGGAACAGGTCCTGGCGCGCCGCAGCTTCACCGAGCGCGTGACCTTCGCCCGCAACGAGACCAAGACCAATGTGGAGACCGTGCCGGTCAGCCTCACCCTGCCGGTCGGCGAGTCGCGGCGCGGCAATGACTACCGGATCTACGTCTCCTTCGAGCTGACCCCCGAGGATTTCGCGCTGAATCGCCGCCGCGGGCCGCGTTGAGGCGGGCTGTCCGCCTGTTGTGCGGCGCGGCGGTTGCGCCTTCGGGCCGGTCCGGGCTAGACCGGACCACCCGCTGATCCCGCGCGGGAGAGAGGGAAGGCCCGCGATCCGGGCCATCCCCGCCGAAGGCGCAACCGGCCCCCGGAAACGCTCAGGCAGAAGGGCCGCGTGGGGAAGGGGCCTCTGGAAAGCCTGCGGCCGCAAGGCCACGGCACCGACGGAGTAAGGCCGGCAAACGCCCACACCTGGCGCCTGCTGGCTGAATCTCTCAGGTCACCGGACAGAGGGGGGCCACGGACTATCAACTCGCGCCGCGGTTCCGCGGCTGGGGGACCCGTGGCCGAATCCGAATCGCTTCTCGAGACGCCGCTGGGCGGCCTGCATCGTTCGCTTGGCGGACGCATGGTGGGCTTCGCCGGCTATGCCATGCCGGTGCAGTACCCGGCCGGCATCATGGCGGAACACCTGCACTGCCGCGCCGCGGCTGCGCTGTTCGACGTCTCCCACATGGGCCAGGCGGAACTGGTGGGTGAAGGCGCCGCGGCGGCGCTGGAGCGCGTGACGCCGGCCGACGTGCAGGGGCTGAAGCCCGGCCGGCAGCGCTACGGCCTGCTGATGACGCCCGACGGCGGCATCTTCGACGACTTCATGGTCGCCAACCTGGGGGACCGGTTGTTCCTGGTGGCGAATGCCAGCCGAAAGCAACTCGACTTCCCGCTGATCGCGGCGGCGCTGCCCGCCGGCGTCGCGCTGCGGCCGCTGCCCGACCGGGCCTTGCTGGCGTTGCAGGGGCCGGGTGTGGCCGGCCTGATCGAAGGCCTGGCGCCGGCGCTGGCCGCATTGTCGTTCATGGGCGTCGCCCAGGCGACAATCGGCGGCATCCCGGTGCTGGCCAGCCGCAGCGGCTACACCGGCGAGGACGGCTACGAAATCAGCGTCCCCGCCGACCAGGCCGAGGCACTCGCAAAACTGCTGCTGGCGCAGCCCGGAGTGCAGCCGGCCGGCCTCGGCGCCCGCGATTCGCTGCGGCTGGAGGCCGGGCTCTGCCTCTATGGCAACGACATCGACGAGACGACGAGCCCGGTCGAGGCGGCGCTGGTCTGGTCGATCGGCAAGCGGCGCCGCATGGCCTGGGATTTCCCGGGTGCCGAGCGGGTGCGCGCGGAACTGGCCGATGGCCCGGCGCGGCTGCGCGTCGGCTTGCTGCCGGACGGCCGCCAGCCCGCCCGCGGCCATACCCCGATCCAGGCGGCCGACGGCACGCCGGTGGGCGAGGTCACCTCCGGCGGCTTCGGCCCCTCGCTGGGTGGCCCCTTGGCCATGGGCTACGTCGCCCGCCCCTACGCCGATGACGGCACCGCGCTCGAACTGCTGGTGCGTGGCAAGGCGCTGGCCGCCCGAATCGCCCCGACCCCCTTCATTCCCCATCGCTACAAACGCTGACTGGAGCCCGACCCATGTCCGAGATGCGCTTCACCAAGGACCATGAATGGGTGCGCCAGGATGGCGACACCCTGGTCATCGGCATCACCGACCATGCGCAGACCGCGCTGGGCGACGTGGTCTTCGTCGACCTGCCAGAGGTCGGTCGCGAGGTCGCGGCCGGCGAGGCCTGCGCCGTGGTCGAGAGCGTCAAGGCGGCTTCCGACGTCTATGCGCCGATCGCCGGCCGGGTGGTGGAGGCGAATTCCGCGCTCGCCGAGGACCCCGCGCTGATCAACAGCGCGCCGACCACCGATGGCTGGTTCTTCCGCATCGAGCCGCAGGACCCCGCGGCCTTCGCCGCGCTGCTGGACGAAGCGGCCTATGCCGCCTTCGTGGAGAGCGAGGCATGAGCGCGCTGGCCGAGCTTGCCGCGCTGGAAGACCACGGCGAATTCGCCCGCCGGCATATCGGGCCGGGGCCGGACGACATCGCCGCGATGCTGGAGGTGGTGGGCGCGCGGAGCCTGGAGGAGATGGCGGCGCGCACGGTGCCCGCCGCCATCGCCGGGGCCGACCTGTCCGCCCTGCCGCCGCCGGCAACCGAGGCCGAGGCGATCGCCGAATTGCGGGCGCTGTCCGAGCGGAATCTCCGGGTGAAGTCGCTGCTCGGCCTGGGCTACCACGGCACCCATGTGCCGCCGGTGATCCTGCGCAACGTGCTGGAGAACCCTGGCTGGTACACCGCCTACACCCCCTATCAGGCGGAGATTGCCCAGGGCCGGCTGGAGGCGCTGGTCAATTTCCAGACCATGGTCGCCGACCTGACCGGCCTGGCCGTGGCCAACGCCTCCCTGCTCGATGAGGCGACGGCGGCGGCCGAGGCGGTGACGCTGGCGCATGCCGCGCACAAGGCGAAGGGCGACACGCTGCTGGTCGCGGCCGACCTGCATCCGCAGACCCTGGCGGTGGTGCGGGTGCGGGCGGAACCCGTCGGCATCCGCGTGCTGGTCGTGCCGCCGGCGGAGGTCACCGCCGCGGCGGTGGCCGAGAAGCCCTTCGCCCTGCTGCTGCAATACCCCGGCACCACCGGCGAGGTGCGCGACCTGGCACCCGAAATCGCCGCGGTGCACGCGGCCGGCGGCCTGGCGATCGTCGCCGCCGATCCGCTGTCGCTGTGCCTGCTGACCCCGCCGGGCGAGATGGGCGCGGATATCTGCGTGGGCAGCACGCAGCGCTTCGGCGTGCCGCTGGGCTATGGCGGGCCGCATGCGGCCTACATGGCGGTGAGGGATGCGCTGAAGCGCCTGCTGCCGGGCCGGCTGGTCGGCGTCTCGATCGACGCGGCGGGCAGCCCCGCGATGCGCCTCGCCCTGCAGACGCGGGAGCAGCACATCCGCCGCGAAAAGGCGACGTCGAACATCTGCACCGCGCAGGTGCTGCTGGCGGTCATGGCCGGCATGTATGCGGTGTGGCACGGCCAGGACGGGCTGAAGCGCATCGCGGGGCGCGTCGCCCTGCAGGCGCGGCTGCTGGCCGATGCGGCGCGGCGGGGTGGCTTCACGCTGCGGCACGACGGCTTCTTCGACACCATCGCACTGGAGGCGGGCGACCGCGCCGCGGCGCTGGTGCAGGGCGCCCTGGCGCGCGGCTTCAACCTGCGGCGCGAGGGCGACCTGGTCTGCATCGCGTTCGATGAGACGGTGACGCGGGACGACCTCGCCGCGCTGGCCGAGCTGCTGGGCGGCGGCGAATTGGCGGGCCTGGCGCCGCTCGGCGGCCTGCCGCCGGCGCTGGCGCGGCGCAGCGGCTTCTGCACGGCGGAGGTGTTCAACAGCCACCACTCCGAGCACGCCATGCTCCGCTACCTGAAACGCCTGGAGGACAAGGACGTCGCGCTGAACCGCAGCATGATCCCGCTGGGGTCCTGCACGATGAAGCTGAACGCGACGGCCGAGATGATCCCGGTGACCTTCCCGGGCTTCGCCGACATCCACCCCTTCGCGCCGGCCGACCAGGCGGAGGGCTATTTCGAGATGATCAAGCGGCTCGAGGGCTGGCTCTGCGCCGTCACCGGCTTCGCCGCGGCGTCGCTGCAACCCAACGCGGGCAGCCAGGGCGAATATGCCGGGCTGCTGGCGATCCGCGCGTATCACCGCGCGCGGGGCGATGCGGCGCGGGACATCTGCCTCATCCCGTCCAGCGCGCATGGCACCAACCCGGCCAGCGCTGTCATGGCGGGGATGAAGGTGGTTGTCGTCGGCTGCGACCGCGACGGCAACGTGGACCTGGCCGACCTGAAGGCGAAGGCGG
Organism: Paracraurococcus sp.; assembly: GCA_049315625.1. Lineage (GTDB taxonomy): Bacteria > Pseudomonadota > Alphaproteobacteria > Acetobacterales > Acetobacteraceae > Paracraurococcus. Next base: position 10,169 of record JBMOJU010000027.1, on the reverse strand, counting down.
CGCAGCATGCCGACCGGCTGGCGGCGCTGATGATCACCTATCCCAGCACGCATGGCGTGTTCGAGGCGGAGATCCGCGCGATCTGCGACCTGGTCCATGCGCATGGCGGCCAGGTCTACATGGATGGCGCCAACATGAATGCGCAGGTGGGCCTGACCAGCCCGGCGGCGATCGGCGCCGACGTCTGCCACCTGAACCTGCACAAGACCTTCTGCATCCCGCATGGCGGCGGCGGCCCCGGCGTCGGGCCGATCGGCGTCGCGGCACACCTGGCGCCGCATTTGCCGAACCACCCGTTGCATCCCGGCGCCGGGCCGGCGACGGGCTATGGCCCGGTGAGCGCCGCGCCCTTCGGTAGCGCGGCGATCCTGCCGATCTCCTACGCCTATATCCGCATGATGGGGGCCGAGGGCCTGACCCGGGCAACGCAGGTCGCCATTCTCAACGCCAACTACATGGCGAAGCGGCTGGAGGTGCATTACCCGGTGCTGTACCGCGGCCTGCGCGGCATGGTGGCGCATGAATGCATCCTCGACTGCCGCGGCTTCCAGCAGGGCGGCGGCGTGCTGGTGGAGGACATCGCCAAGCGGCTGCAGGATTACGGCTACCACGCGCCGACCATGTCCTGGCCGGTGGCGGGCACGCTGATGGTGGAGCCCACCGAATCCGAGCCGAAGGAGGAGCTGGATCGCTTCTGCGACGCGATGATCGCCATCCGTGCCGAGATCCGCGCGGTGGAGCAGGGCCGGGCGGACAAGGCGGACAACCCGCTGAAGCACGCGCCGCACACCGCGGCCGAGGTGATGGCGACCGAGTGGCGCCACGCCTACACGCGGGAGGAAGCCGCCTTCCCGCTGCCTTTCGTCCGCGCGCACAAATACTGGCCGCCGGTGAAGCGCGTGGACAACGTCCATGGCGACCGCAACCTGGTCTGCACCTGCGCGCCGCTCGAGGAATACGCCCAGGCGATGCAGCTTCAGGCGGCGGAGTGAGCGACGCGCCCGCTTGGCCGGAGGGTCCGCTGCCGGAGGCGGAGCGGCCCTGGACGGTGCTCTCCCGGCGGGAGGTGGTGCGCAACCGCCACCTCGACCTGGATGCCGAGGCGGTGCGGACCGGCGCTGGCGCCGTGCTCGACCCGTACTGGGTGATGTCCTATCCGGACTGGGTGCTCGCGGTGGCGCTGACACCCGATGACCGGCTGGTGCTGGTGCGGCAATGGCGCCAGGGCGCGAAGGCCTGGGTGATCGAGCCGCCGGGCGGGGTGATGGACGCCGAGGATGCCGACCCCTGCGCCACCGCGGCGCGGGAGTTGCGGGAGGAGACGGGCTATGTCGCGGCGCGGCTGCGGTTGGTCGGCTCGCTCTGGTCGGACCCGGCGCACAACACCAACCGCATCCATGTCGTGCTGGCGGAGGGCGTGGTGCCGGCCGGGGCGACGGAGCGCGAGGCGGGCGAGGACATGGAGACGCTGACCATGCCGGTCACCGAGGCAATCGCCGGGGTGATGCGGGGGATGTTCGTACACGCGATGCATCTCGGCGGGCTGCTGCTGGCGCTGGAGGCGGCAGGGCGCGTCGCATTCGGTGGTACCCCCACCCCGGCCCTCCCGCGCTGACGCGGAAGCGGCTGGGGGCGGGGCCCGCTACTCCGCCGCGGCGGAGGCCTGCACAGGCGTTCCCGCCAGCCGGAACCCCTCATACCCGCGGGCCGCGATCCCGTCGCAGGTCTCCCGGTACACGCCCACACCGCCGATATACGGCATGAACACGCGCGGCTTGCCCGGGATGTTGGCGCCCATGTACCAGGAGGCGGCGGAGGGGTAGAGCGTCCGCTGCGCGACCTCCATGCCGTGCCGCACCCATTCGGCCTGCGCCTCCTCGGTCGCCTCGATGCAGCCAAGCCCGCGGGCCTGCATATGGCCGAGCAGCCCGGCGATCCAGTCCACGTGCTGTTCGATCGAGACGATCATGTTCGACAGCACCGAGGGGCTGCCCGGCCCGGTGATCAGGTGCAGGTTGGGGAAGCCCGCCACCATCAGCCCGAGATAGCTGCGCGGCCCGTGCTCCCACTCGGCCGACAGCCGGCGGCCGCCACGGCCCTCGAAGTCGATCTTCAGCAGCGCGCCGGTCATCGCATCGAAGCCGGTGGCGAAGACGATGACGTCGAATTCGAGATCCTGCGCGCTGGTGCGGATGCCGGCGGCGGTGATGGTGTCGATCGGCGTCTCGCGCAGATTCACCAGCGCCACGTTCGGCCGGTTGTAGGTCTCGTAGTAGTGGGTATCGACGCAGATGCGCTTGGTGCCGATCGGGTGGTCCTTCGGCGCCAGCGCCTCGGCCGTCGCCGGATCCTTGACGATGCCGCGGATCTTGTTGCGGACGAATTCGGCGGCGGTGTCGTTCGAGGCCTTGTTGAGGATCAGGTCGCCGAAGGCGCCCATGAAGGCGGTGCCACCATTCTCCCAGCGCCGCTCGTATTCCGCCTGGCGCGTCGCCGCATCCACCTCCAGCGCCGAGAGCGGGTTGATCGCGTATAGGATCCCGGTGCGCATCACCCGCGCCTGCTGACGCTTGGCCGCGTAATCGGACTTCCAGGATTGCTCATAGGCCTCGTCCATCGGCGCGTTGCGCGACGGGATGGAGAAGTTGGGCGTCCGCTGGAACACCGTGACCTGCGCCGCTTCGGCGGCGATCACCGGAATGGACTGGATGGCCGAGGAGCCGGTGCCGATGACGGCCACGCGCTTGCCGGTGAAATCCACCGTCTCATGCGGCCAGTAGCCGGTGTGGTAGGTCTCGCCGCGGAAATCGGCGATGCCCTTGATGTCCGGCAGCCGCGCGGCGGAAAGGCAGCCCGTCGCCATGACGCAGTGGCGGGCGGAGACGACGTCGCCCTTGTCCGTCGTGATGGTCCAGCGTTCCGCCGACTCGTCGAACCGCGCGCTGGTCACCTTCGTCTCGAAGTGGATGTCGCGCCGCAGGTCGTAGCGGTCGGCCAGGTGGTTGGCGTAGCGCAGCAGCTCCGGCTGGGCGGCGAAGCGCTCGCTCCACTGCCATTCCTGCTGCAGGCCTTCGTCGAAGGAGAAGCTGTACTGCATGCTCTCGACGTCGCAGCGGGCGCCGGGGTAGCGATTCCAGTACCAGGTGCCGCCGACGCCATCGGCCTGTTCCAGGATGCGGGCGGAAAGGCCGAGCGCGCGCAGCCGGTGCAGCATGTACATGCCGCCGAAGCCGGCGCCGACGATCACGGCATCGAGGCTGGCGGGCAGGGTCCTGGTCTCGGGCATTCCTCAACTCCGGGCCGGTTGCGGCCATTGATTGCAAGCTATCTATATCGGCACATGACCGGACAGCACCTGTCAACCGCCGTTACGGCCGGGCACTCAACCTGTCGAGGATCGGCCGCAGGTGCCGGGCAAACAGCGGCGGGTTCTCGGCGAAGGGGAAGTGGCCGATGCCGGGCATCATGGCGAATTGCGCGCCGGGGATGCGGGCGGCGGTCGCGGCGGAATGCTCCACGGTGCAGGAATAATCGTACTCGCCGGTCAGCATGAACAGCGGGCAGCGGGCGGTGTCGATCCGGTGGATGCGGTCCCGCGCATCCCATTCGCCCGAGTAGAAATCGATGTCGCGGGCGAAGGTGGCGTGGCCGCCCTGGCTGTAGCCCCACCAGACATCGGTGGCGCAGGATGCCGGGGAGTGCGGCGCCATCAGCCCCTCGATCCATTCCGGCACGAAGATCGCCTGGTTGACCTGGCTGTGGTCGGCCCAGGGAGTCTTGCGGCCGTCGATGTGGTCGCTCGCCTCGCAGGCTACGATGCCGCGGAAGGAATCCGGGTGGCGCAGCGCGAGTTCCAGGCAGATCTCGCCGGACATGGACGCACCCAGCACCACCGGCCGACGCAGCCCGGCCGCGGCGATCACGCCCATGATGAGCTGGACGTAGCGGTCCGTGGTCAGCGTCCAGTCGCCTGGCGTGGCACCGGGCGGCGGTGGCGACTTGCCGTGCCAGGGCAGGTCGAAGGCGGTCAGCCGCCAGTGGTCCGTGATGGCGCGGTCGGCCATCAGCCGGTGGAATTGCCGCCCATCCGCGCCCGCGGTGTGGAGGCAGAGCAGGTCCAGCCCTTCCCCGGCCTGCTCCGCATGAATGCGGTACGCGGTGCCGTCCGCCGTGACCGGCAGGTAGCGGCCGGCGATGGCGGCAGGCGTTGGTTCCGCCAGCGTGGGCCGCAGGCTGGGCGGCACCGGGCCGGGCTTGCCGGCGGCGACCCAGCGGCCGATCTCCAGCACCCGCCGCGCCAGGTGGCAATGCTGCATGAAGGCGAGTTCCTCGCCCAGGATGCGGAAATCCGGCACCCGCATGCGCAGCGCGAACAGGCTGTGGTGATGCCGCGGCGGCAGCCATTGCAGCACCCTTGCCCAGATGGAGGCTGGCGCGGCCAGGGTGAAGGCGGTGCTGGCCGGCGCGTCGCCGAAGGCGAATTCCACCGCCTCCCCGTCGCAGTCGAAGGCGAAGCGGATGGCGACATGCCGGGCGTGCCGGGCCAGCAGGGCGTCGCCCGCCACAGCCGCGCGCCAGCCCGCCGCATCGATTCCTGGCCACCCCGTCATCGTCATCCTCCCCAACCGGGGCGGAGTGAGGCACCGCGGCGCGGCGGCGGCAAGACGGTGCTGGCGGCGGCGGATCGGTTCGTGGCAGAAGCCGGCGCGTGACCGGAATCGCCGCCCTCCTGCCGACGCCCGTGCTGTTCTTCGCCCTCGGTTTCGGGGCCGGGGCGGTACGCTCCGACCTCAGCGTGCCGGACGCGCTGGCGAAGTCCCTGTCGCTGTATCTGATGGTCGCCATCGGGCTGAAGGGCGGCATCGCCGTCGCCATGCCCGGGGCGGCCGCCGGGCTGCTGCCGACGCTGGCCGGCGGCGTGCTGCTCGGCCTGCTGTTGCCGCTGCCCGCCTTCGCCCTGCTGCGGCTGGTGACGAAGCTGGACCGCGACACGGCGGCGGCGGTGGCCGGGCATTACGGCTCGGTCAGCGTGGTCACCTTCGCCGCCGCGACCGGCGCGCTGACCAGCGCCGGCATCGCCTATGAGGGCTTCATGCCGGCGGTGCTGGCGGCGATGGAGACGCCGGCGATCCTGACCGCCCTGCTGCTGGCCCGGGTCGGCGCCGCGGCGGAGAAGCTGCCGGTGCGGCACCTGCTGCGCGACGTCTTCCTGAACGGCTCGGTGCTGCTGCTGCTGGGCAGCTTCGCCATCGGCTGGATCTGCGGGCCGGTGGCGAAGGGCCAGCTTGCGGTCTTCATCGAGGGCCTCTGGACCGGCGCGCTCTGCCTGTTCCTGCTGGAGATGGGGCTGGTGGCGATCCGCCAGCTGCGCGCGGCGGGGCGGGGGCTGGAGCCGGCGTTGATCGCCTTCGGCCTGCTGATGCCGCTGCTGGGCGCGGCGGGCGGGCTGCTGGTCGGGCATCTGGCGGGGCTCTCGCCGGGCGGGCGCGGGCTGATGACCGTGCTCGGGGCGAGTGCCTCCTACATCGCGGTGCCGGCGGCGATGCGGCTCGGCCTGCCGCGGGCGGATGCCGGGGTCTACGTGACGCTGTCGATCGCCGTGACCTTCCCCTTCAACGTGCTGGTCGGCATCCCGCTGTACCTTTGGGCCGCCGGCGCCACCGGCTGAGGACGACGCCGATGCATGCCCGCAAGCGGATCGAGATCGTGGTGGAGGCGGTGCAGGCCGAGCGCGTGACCGACCTGCTCGACCGGCTGGGCGCCAAGGGCTGGACCATGCTGCCGGTCATCAGCGGCCGGGGCCGGCAGGGGCTGCGCCAGGGCGGCGTCCCGGGCGGCGTCTTCGACAACGTGCTCATCCTCTGCATCGCCTCGGCCGAGCTCGCCGAGCGGCTGATGGCAGCCCAGGCGGAGCTGCTGGGGGCACGCCCGGCCATCGTGAGCATCTCCGACACCGAGGTGCTGCGCGGCGAGCATTTCTGAGCGGGTTGACCCGCCATCCCCCGCGTCTAGGCTTCTCCCGAACACAGGCGACCCGCGGCACGCGCGGGCAGGGGAGGGGCGACTTGCCGCACTGCATCATCGGGAGTCCGGCGGCATGACCGGCCCGGCACCGCTCCGCGATCCGGCGACGCTCCGCCGCCTGCTCTCGCCCGCCAGCGTCGCCGTCATCGGCGTCTCGGCCGAGGCCACCCGCTTCGGCGGCCGCACCGTGACGAACCTGGTGAATTTCGCCGGCCCGGTCTGGGGCGTGAACCCGAAATACGCCGGGACGGACCTGCATGGCCGGCCCTGCGTGGCGCGGCTGGAGGACATCCCGGACAGCCCCGACTGCGTGCTGATCGCCCTGCCGCGCGAGCAGATGATGCCGGCGGTCGAATCCTGCATCGCCAAGGGTGTCGGCGGTATCATCGCCTTCGCCTCCGGCTATGGCGAGACGGGCCTGGCCGAGCGCATCGCCGAGGAGGCCGCGCTGCGCGACCGCTGCCGCGAAGCCGGGCTGCCGCTGGTCGGCGTCAATTGCCTCGGCATCGTCGACCATGTGCTGAAGGCCGGTGTCACCTTCATGCCGGAATACACGCGGATGACCGCGCCGGCGGGCGGCGTCGCCATCACCAGCCAATCCGGCGCGCTGGGCTATGCGCTGATGCAGGCGGCGGAGCGTGGCTATTCGGTCTGCCACATGACGACGGCGGGGAACGCCACCGACCTCGATGTCTGCGACCTGGCAGCCTACCAGCTGACGATGCCGGAATGCCGCGCCGTGGCGCTGGCGGTGGAGGGGCTGCGCGACGGCCGCCGGCTGCTGCTGCTGGGCGAGGCGGCACGGAAGGCGGGCAAGCCGATCGTCGCACTCAAGCTCGGCCGCGGCGATGCCGGGGCGGCGGCGGCGGCCTCCCACACCGGCTCGCTCGCCGGCAGTGCGCTGGCCTGGTCGGCGGCGTTCAAGCGGGCCGGCATGGTGGAGGTCGAGGATTTCGACGCGCTGCTGGAAACCGCCGCGCTCTTCGCCAAGGCAGGGAAGCCCAAGGCGCAGGGCGTCGCCATCGTCACCGCCTCGGGCGGCGCCGGCATCATGGCGGCCGACCATGCGGAGGCGCTGGGCCTGGCCATGCCGCAGCCCTCGGCTGCCGCGAAGGCGGTGCTGGAAGCGTCGATCCCGGATTTCGGCGCCGCCCGCAACCCCTGCGACCTGACCGCCCAGGCGGCCGGCAACCCGGCCAGCTTCGGCAAATGCGTGCTGGCGATGATGGCGGACCCGCAATACGGGGTGATCGTCTATCCGCAGGTCTATTCGCATTTCCAGACGACACCGGGGCGCATCAAGGAGATCGCCGACCTGACGGAGAAGGGCGGCAAGCCGATCATCGTCGCCTGGATCCCGGAGCAGCTCGAGGCCCCCGGCACCATCGCCGCGGATGCCTCGCCGGTGGTGCCGCTGTTCCGCTCCATGCGGCGGCTGATGAACGCGATCCGGCTCTGGCTGCAATACCATGCCGAACGCGACGCCGGCGCGGTGGCGGCACCCGCCGGGCTGGAGGCTGCGCTGGCCGCCCTGCCGCCCGGCCCCTGCGTGCTGACCGAGGCGGAGGCGAAGGCGATCTTCGGCAGGATCGGCGTGCCGGTGGTCGAGGAGCGTCGCGCGGCGACCGCCGAGGCCGCCGCCGATGCCGCGGCGGCGACCGGCTTCCCGGTGGTGCTGAAGCTCGACAGCCCCGACATCGCGCACAAGACCGAGGTCGGCGGCGTGCAACTGAACCTCGCCGATGCCGGTGCGGTGCGCTCGGCCTTCGCCCGGATCGTCGCCTCGGCCAGACACCACGCGCCCGCGGCAAGGGTCGATGGCGTGCTGGTGCAGCGCATGTCGCAGAAGGGGGTGGAGCTGATCCTCGGCGGCCGGCAGGACGGGCAGTTCGGGCCGATGGTGCTGGTCGGCACCGGCGGCGTGCAGGCGGAGCTGTGGAAGGATGTCGCGCTCGACATCGCCCCGGTCAGCCCGGCGCGGGCCGAGGCGATGCTGCGCAGCCTGAAGGGCTTTCCGCTGCTGGACGGCTTCCGCGGGTCGCCGAAGGCCGATATCGCCGCGGTGGCCGCCGCCGTCTCGGCCTTCTCGGTCCTGCTGGCGGCCGCAGGAGGGCGCATCGAGGAAGCCGAGGTGAATCCGCTGATCGCCGGCGATTGGGGGTGCCTCGCGGTGGATGGGCTGCTGCGCTGCGGCTGACGGGCGGCGCCACGGCGGCCGGGCCGCCGGCGAGCGGGTCGGACACCATCGAAGCCCGGTCGCCGGCCCGTCGCAGCATCCCCTGTCCGAGACGCGAATTTCCGCGCAGACTTCGCGGCCAGCCCGGGGAGGGACGCCGCGAATGAACGCTTTGCCACACCGCATCCGCGCGCGCGCCGCCGTGCTGCGCCAGGTCGGCGTGCCGATGGCGATCGAGATGGTGGAGGTCGGGCCGCTAGGTCCCGGCGACGTGCTGGTGAAGGTCGCCGCCGCCTCGCTCTGCCACACCGATCTCGAGGTGATCGAGGGCCAGCTTGGCCTGCAACTGCCCGCCGTGCTGGGGCATGAGACCGCCGGCCATGTCGCCGCGCTGGGCGAGGGCGTGACGGCGCTCACGGTCGGCGACCCGGTGGTGCTGTCCTGGAACCCGCATTGCGGCCACTGCTTCCAGTGCAGCCGCGGCCAGCCGATCCTCTGCGAGCCCTTCCTGGCGCATGGGCCCACGGCGCTGCATTTCGACGGTGCGCCACGCCTGGCCTGCGACGATGGCAGCACGCTGCACCAGCTGATGTATCTGGGCGGCTTCGCCGAGTACGTCGTCGTCCCGGCGCAGCAGGCGATCCGCGTGCCCGCTGCCATCCCGCCCGACCGCGCCTGCCTGCTGGGCTGCGCGGTGATGACCGGCTTCGGCGGCGCGACGCATATCGCGCGCATCGAATGGGGCATGACGGTCATGGTGATCGGCACCGGCGCCGTGGGCCTGGCCGCCGTGCAGGGGGCGCGGCTGGCCGGCGCCGGCCGGATCATCGCGGTGGATCCCAACCCGGCGCGGCGGGCCATGGCGGAACGCGCCGGCGCCGCCGTGCTGTGCGACCCGACGGCGGAGGATCCGGCGGCGCTGGCGAAGTCGCTCACCGCCGGTCGCGGCGCCGACGTGGTGATCGAGGCGGCCGGCGCTGCTGCCGGCTTCCGCACCAGCGTCGAGGCGGTGCGGCCCGGCGGCCAGGTGGTCTGGCTCGGCAAGGTTGGGGTGCAGGAGGATGTGGCCTTCCGCTGGGGCGCGCTGATGCAGGAAAAGCGCATCACCCGCAGCAGCTATGGCGGGGCGCGCCCGGCGGAGGATTTCCCGGCGATGGCGCAGGCCTGGCTGGACGGTCGGCTGGACCTCGACGCGCTGATCACCGACCGCATATCGCTGGACCAGATCAACGAAGGCTTCGCGGCGCTGAAGCGCGGCGAGGCCATCCGGTCGGTGGTGGTGTTCCCATGAAGCTCTATGAGGGCGGCCGCGGCCTGGGCGGCGCACAGGTGACGGTCGATGGCGAGCCGCTCGATCCGCGCTTCGAGGTGCGGCGATTCTCGCCGATGGGCTTCGAGTGGACCTACGAAGGCGACGGGCCGCGGCAATTGGCACTGGCCTTGCTATGTGACCACCTGGGCGATCCGGCGAAGGCCCTGGCGCTGACCGAGGATTTCATGCGCCGCGTGGTCGCCGACCTCGACAATGCCTGGGTGCTGACGGGTGAGGAGATCGATGCCGCGCTGGGCGCCTAGCGCCGCAGGGACGAACGGGTCACGCCGGCCGGCCGTACGGGATGAAGCCATCCCTGTCGGACCCCGCCTGCGCGACCCGCCACCTACCCTCCCCAAACTCGGCATTTTCTGACGCGAGTGATATATCTCTCGCACGCCAAAGGTGTCTCAAGGTCCGACGCCTGTCAATGGACAGCGGTCGTGCAAATCGAACTCTCCCGCGGAAGCTGCATCATGCCTGACACCACACCCATGCGCCGCCGTTCGCAGCCGGAGCTGGACGCGACCCTGACGGAGCAGGCGTATCGCGCCATCGAGGAAGCGATCGTCACGCTCGAGGTGGCGCCGGGCGAGGTGGTAAGCGAGGCGCAGCTCGCGGCGCGGCTCGGCTTCGGCCGCACGCCGGTGCGCGAGG
>JBMOJU010000710.1:0-1527 GCA_049315625.1 Paracraurococcus sp. | reverse complement strand
GCAGAACTATCTGGCGGAGATGGGCGCCTGGGTCACCGTCATCCAGGGCGTCATCTTCGTGCTCTGCGTGCTGGCCTTCCGCCGCGGGCTGATCGGTGAGTTGGGCGCGCTGCTGAAGGTGAAGCTGTAACGCCCAACACCCAGGGAGGGCGTTGCCCTCCCTGGACCTACCCACCAAAGGCCGAAGGGCCTTTGGAAACCCCGAGCTAGCCCAGCCAACTCAGCAGCAGGTCGATCACCTGTTCGGGCTGTTCCTGCTGCACCCAGTGGCCGGCGCCCTCCACCAGGTGGACGCCTTCCATCTTCGTGCAGGCCAGTTCGCGCATGCGGCGCAGCGCGCCCGGCGTCTGCTCCACGCCCCAGTCGCTGCCGCCGGCGATGAAGATGGACGGCACGTCGATGGTGCGCCCGGCGAAGACCTGCGCCTCTGCTTCGAACAGGCCGGTGGTACGGCAGCGGTACCATTGCAGCCCGCCCTGGAAGCCGGTGCGGCCATACTCCGCCGCATAGACCGCGAGGTCCGCCTCGGTCAGCCAGTCGCAGGCGGCGATCGACGCGGCATCCGGCATCTCCGGCGCCACCGTCTCCGCCATGCCAACGCCCAGATCCATCACGTAGTAGGTCGGCAGCTTCGCCAGCGCCTCGGCGGTCCAGCCGGCCAGCGGGAAGGGCCGGTTGCCCGGCCAGTCGGCGCTCTTCATGTGGTAGTAGGCGCGCAGGAAGGCGTGCACCCCCTGCGGGCAGCGCCACATGTTCTCGTTCGCGCCGCGCTCCGAGTAATACCACTGGTAATGCCTGCGCGGCCGCTCCAGCGCCGCCAGCGCGGCGTGCACGTCGACCGCCGGGGCGCGCGGCGGCGCTTCCTCCGGCAGGGCGGGCGGCCCGGCGAAGGGCGCGCTCATCAGCGCCACGCGGCGGAAGACATCCGGCCGCACCAGCGCGCACCAGGCGGCGACCGGCGAGCCGAAATCATGCCCGATCACCGCCTCCACATGGCTGATCCCCAGCGAGGCGACGAGCCCGAGCTGGTCGCGTACCAGGTTCAGCATGCGGAAGGGCGTCAGGTCGCCATCGTAGTCGGCGTTCCAGCCGGTGGTGCGGCCATAGCCGCGCTGGTCCGGCGCAACCACGTGGTAGCCGGCCTCGGCCAGCGCCGGCATGACGAAGCGCCAGGACCAGGCGAGCTCCGGGAAGCCATGCAGCAGCAGCAGGCAGGGATGGCCGGGCTCGCCCGCTTCCAACACATGCATCGTGAGGCCGTTGATGCCGGGAATCATGCGGGCGCGGATGCCGGCGGGCAGCAGGCTTTCATCCAGGGGCGGCAGCTCGGTCATCGTTTCCTCCGCGTTGTGTTCTGGATCGCAGCCTAGAGCGGGATGCGTTGAGGCGGAATCGCCGAAAACGCTGAATCCCGCGACCAGACAATGGCGGGTGCATGCGCAGTGAGCGCAAGCGAACGCAGCATGCTCTACCAGCCGCGCGGCGAAAATCCTGCCGCGCGGTGCGGCGAACCATGCCATCACCCGA
>JBMOJU010000291.1:0-6638 GCA_049315625.1 Paracraurococcus sp. | reverse complement strand
CGGCGTAGGCGAGGCCGCCGAGGATGGTGAGGAAGAGCACCATCTTCACGCCCATCGCCTTGCGCTGCTCGAGCTCCGGCTCGGCCGCCCAGGTGAGGAACTGGGACACGTCCTTGACCATCTGCTCGACGGTCGCCTTGGTGCCGTCGGCGTATTCGACCTGGCCTTCGCTGCTCAGCGGCGCGGCCATGGCGATCTGATGGCCGGTGAACCACTTGTTGTAGTTCATGCCCGGCATCATGGTCATGCCGGCGGGCGGATCCTCGTAGCCGGTCAGCAGGGCGTGGATGTACTGCGCGCCGCCTTCCCGGGCCTTGGTGATCACCGACAGGTCGGGCGGCAGGGCGCCGTTATTGGCCGCGCGGGCCGCCTTCTCATTGGCGAAGGGGCTGCGGAAGCGGTCGGAGGGCCGGCCGGCCCGTTCGAACATCTGGCCGTCGTCGTTCGGGCCGTCCTGCACCTGTACCGTCGCCGCGATGCTGCGGACCTCGGCATCCGAAAGGCCGAGGTCGCGCAGGTTGCGGTAGGACATCAGGTGCATCGCGTGGCAGTTCGCGCAGACTTCCTTGTACACCTGGAAGCCGCGCTGCGCCGAGGCACGGTCGAAATGCCCGAACAGCCCGTCGAAGGAGAAGCGGACCTCGGGGAAGTGCATCGCCTCCCCCGCCGCCTGGGCGGGGGTGGCGAGGCCGGCGCCGGCGACCAGGCCGGCCGCCACCGCGAAGGCCCGCAGGCCGGACAACACGCGCATCATGCCTTCTCCATCGGCTTGCTGACCGCGCCGGCCGGCAGCGGACCGCCGCCGCGCAGCACCGGGCGGGCGATGCTCTCCGGCAGCGGCAGCGGCCGCTCCAGCCGGCCGAGCAGCGGCAGGATCACCAGGAAGTACAGGAAGTAGTAGGCCGTCGCGACCCGGCTGACGGTCACGTATGGCTCCTCCGCCGGCTTGCCGCCGACGTAGAGCAGCACGAAGAAGGCAACCAGCCAGGTGAACAGGAAGGGCCGCGCCAGCGGGCGGAAGCGCATGGAGCGCACCGGGCTGGTATCCAGCCAGGGCAGCACGAACAGGATGGCGATGGAGGCGAACATCATCACCACGCCGCCCAGCTTGTCCGGCACCGCGCGCAGGATCGCGTAGAACGGCAGGAAGTACCATTCCGGCACGATGTGCGGCGGCGTCACCAGCGGGTTGGCCGGGATGTAGTTGTCCGGGTGGCCCAGCGCGTTGGGGAAGAAGAACACCAGGATGGCGAAGACCGCGAAGTAGACGACCAGGCCGACGCTGTCCTTGGCGGTGTAGTAGGGGTGGAAGGGCAGCGTGTCCTGCGGGCCCTTCGGGTCGATGCCGAGCGGGTTGTTCGAGCCCGTGATGTGCAACGCGGCGACGTGGAGGAACACCACGCCGAAGATCACGAAGGGCAGCAGGTAGTGCAGGCTGAAGAAGCGGTTCAGCGTCGGGTTGTCGACCGAGAAGCCGCCCCACAGCCAGGTGACGATATCGGGGCCGACCAGCGGCAGGGCGCTGAACAGGTTGGTGATGACGGTGGCGCCCCAGAAGGACATCTGGCCCCAGGGCAGCACGTAGCCCATGAAGGCGGTGGCCATCATCAGCAGGAAGATGACGACGCCCAGCATCCACAGCAGCTCACGCGGCGCCTTGTACGACCCGTAGTACAGGCCGCGCCAGATGTGGGTGTAGACGACGATGAAGAACATCGACGCGCCGTTCGCGTGCACGTAGCGCAGCAGCCAGCCGAAATTCACGTCGCGCATGATGCGCTCGACGGAATCGAAGGCCAGGCCGGTGTGCGCGGTGTAGTGCATCGACAGGAAGATGCCGGTCGCGATCATGATCAACAGGTTGACCATGGCGAGGGCGCCGAAGTTCCAGAAGTAGTTGAAGTTCCGGGGCGTCGGAAACGTCCCGTACTCCTTCTGCATCATGGTGATGACGGGAAGCCGCTGGTCGATCCAGTTGAGGACCGGGTTGGCGACCTCGCTCTTGTGCAGTCCGATAGCCATGTCCTGCTCCTCAGCCGACGCGAATCTGCTTGTCGGTCATGAACACGTAGTCGGGGACGGCGAGATTGGCCGGGGCCGGGCCCTTCCGGATGCGGCCGGAGGTGTCGTAGTGGCTGCCGTGGCAGGGGCAGAACCAGCCGCCGAAATCGCCGCGCGGGTCGGTCGGCTTCTGGCCGAGCGGCACGCAGCCCAGATGGGTGCAGACGCCGACCAGGACGAGCCAATTGTCCTTCTTCACGCGCGACTGGTCCGGCTGCGGGTCCTTCAGCTCGGAGACCGGCGTCGCCCGCGCCGTCTTGATCTCATCCTCGGTGCGGTTGCGCACGAACACCGGCTTGCCGCGCCACATCACCGTCACCGCGGAGCCGGTGGCGATCGGGCTCAGATCGACCTCGGTGGTCGAGAGCGCGAGCACGTCGCGCGCGGGGTTCATCGAGCTGATGAAGGGCCAGGCCAACGCGCCGACACCCACGGCGGCGAAGGATGCCGTCACCAATTGCAGGAAGTCGCGCCGGGTCTCGCCGTCCTGCGGCGCCGCCTGCGCCATACTATCGGCCATGCCTCATCGTCCCTGATCGCGGCCACGCTCGCGTCCCGGGACGGGACCGGCGGGGGCCGAATGCGATTGACGCCGCGGGAAGGGGGCTGGGGCGGGCATGGCCCGGCCTGCGCTACCCTCTCGCGCCGCGCCGCATATAAAGGGACGCTATGCAGGGTGGCAATCCGCCGCAGGCGCAATAGAACCCATGCGGAGCAGGAGGAATTCGTGACCGACGCCATCCAGACCGCCCAGCCCTCCCCCGGGCCCGCCGCGCACCCCTTCGCGCCGCGCGCCCGCGCCTGGTTCGAGACGCTGCGCGACGCGATCTGCGCCCGGTTCGAGGCGCTGGAGGACGCGTTGGCCGAGGGCCCGCATGCCGGGCTGCCGCCGGGCCGGTTCGAATTGACCCCCTGGTCGCGGCCGGAGGGCGGCGGCGGGGTGATCGGGCTGATGCGCGGCCGGGTGTTCGAGAAGGTCGGCGTCAACGTCTCGACCGTGCATGGCGAGTTCTCCCCCGAATTCCGCAGGCAGATCGCCGGGGCCGAGGAAGACCCGCGCTTCTTCGCCACCGGCATCTCCCTGGTGGCGCATATGCGCAGCCCGCGCGTGCCGGCAGCGCATTTCAACACCCGCTTCCTGGTGACGACGAAGCACTGGTTCGGCGGCGGCGGCGACCTGACGCCGATGCCGATGGCGGCGCCCGAATCGCTGGCCGATGCGGCGCGCTTCCATGCCGCGTTCCAGGCCGCCTGCGACCGGCACGACCCGGAATACTATCCAAAATTTAAGAAATGGTGCGACGAGTACTTCTTCCTGCCGCACCGCGGAGAGACCCGGGGCCTGGGAGGCATCTTCTTCGACTACCTGGGCGACCGCACGCCGGGGCATGGGATCGAGGCCGATTTCGGCTTCGTCCAGGATGTCGGCCGCGCCTTCCGCGACGGCTATTCGGCGATCATCGCCGACCGCATGCACGAGGCCTGGACCCCGGCCGAGCGCGAGCACCAGCTGGTCCGCCGCGGCCGCTACGTGGAGTTCAACCTGCTGCACGACCGCGGCACGCTGTTCGGCCTGAAGACCGGCGGCAACGTGGAGGCGATCCTGATGTCGCTGCCGCCCGAGGCGAAATGGCCTTGAGCGGCCGCTGCCCCGCAACGGAGGAAACCGATCGATGAAAGCCGTCTGGTACGACCGCAATGGCGGGTCCGAGGTGCTCACCTACGGCGAGCTGCCCACCCCCTCCCCCGCCCCGGGGGAGGTGCTGGTCCGCCTCGCCGCCTCCGGCGTGAACCCCTCCGACTGGAAGACCCGGCGCGGCTCCCGCCCCATGGCCTTCCCGCGCGTCGTCCCGCACAGCGACGGCGCCGGCACCATCGAGGCGGTGGGCGAGGGCGTCGACCGCGGCCGCATCGGCCAGCGCGTCTGGCTCTGGAACGGCCAGTGGAAGCGCGCCTTCGGCACCGCGGCCGAATACATCGCCCTGCCCGCCATCCAGGCCGTGCCGCTGCCGGACAATACCGGCTTCGATGCCGGCGCCTGCCTCGGCATCCCGGCGCTGACCGCGCTGCACGGCGTGCTGACCGATGGCGGCGTCACCGGCCGGACCGTGCTGGTCACCGGCGGGGCGGGCTCGGTCGGCCACTACGCCATCCAATTCGCCCGGCTGCTCGGCGCGGCGCGCATCCTCGCCACCATCAGCTCCGAGGAGAAGGCGGCGCATGCCCTGGCCGCCGGGGCCGACGCGACCATCAATTACAAGTCGGAGGACGTGGCGGAGCGCGTCGCCGCGCTGACCGGCGGGGCCGGGGTGGACCGAGTGGTCGATATCGACCTGTCCACCACCGCGCCGCTGCTGCCGGCGATCCTGGCCCCCGGCGGGCTCTGCGCCGCCTATGGCTCGAACGGCCCGGCGGCGAGCATGGCCTTCGGCCCCTCCATCATGAAGGGCATCGCGGTGCGCTGGTTCATCGTCTACGAGCTGAACGCGGCGCAGCGCGCCACCGCGGTCGGCACGCTGGATGCCTGGCTGCGGGCCGGCCTGGTGACGCACGCCATCGCCGCCCGCGTGCCGCTGGCCGAATGCGCCGCGGCGCATGACGCGGTGGAGGGCGGCAAATTCATGGGCAACCTGGTGCTGGATTGCTGAGCCGCCCGGCGGGGGCTGGCGCCCCCCGCCACCCCATGCTTGACCCGCACCACGACAGAGGAAGACGACGATGAGCGACGAGACGATCGGCACCGGTGCCACGGCCACCGCCGGCCACCTGGTCACGGTCCACTACACCGGCTGGCTGTTCGATGCCGCGGCGCCGGAGACCAAGGGCCGCAAGTTCGACAGCTCGCGCGACCGCAACGACCCCTTCCAGTTCGAGCTCGGCGCCGGCCATGTGATCCAGGGCTGGGACCAGGGCGTCGCCGGCATGAAGGTCGGCGGCAAGCGCCGGCTGACCATCCCGCCGGAGCTGGGCTACGGCGCCCGCGGCGCCGGCGGCGTCATCCCGCCCAACGCGACGCTGGTCTTCGACGTGGAGCTGCTCGGCGTCGAATAGCCGGCGGCGAAGGGATTTCGCTGGCCCGGGCCAGGGACGCGTGGCGTGCTGCCGCTGCGTCCAGCCGGCGAAGGGTGGGTGAGCCATGTCCTTTCAGGCCTATATCGACACCATCCGCACCAGGACCGGCAAGGGGCCGGAGGATTTCCGCCGGCTCGCCCGCGACCAGGGCTTCCTGGGCGGCGACGGGATCGCATCGGGCGTGCAGGCGACGCAGGTGACCGACTGGCTGAAGGCCGAGTTCGGGCTCGGCCATGGCCATGCCATGGCGATCTATGCGCTGCTGAAGGGCACGAAGACGGCTGCGTGATAGGGCGGGACGCCGCGCCCGCGGGGCGGCGGGCGGCGCTGCGACGACGATCCGGGAGCCCGGCCCGCGGCGATTCCCCGCACGGTGACCCTGGGTGCTAGACTCGGCGCCAACGAACCACGGGAAGACGCCACCATGCTGCCTCGCCGCGCCGTCCTCGCGACCCCTTTCCTCGCCGCCCTGCCGCTGGCGACGCGGGCCCAGTCCGCCTGGCCGGACCGGCCGGTGCGCGTCATGGTCGGCTTCCCGCCGGGCGGCTCGCTCGACGTCATGACGCGGCTGGCCTGCGAGCAGATGACGCAGCGGCTCGGCCAGCCCTTCGTGGTGGAGACCCGCACCGGCGCCTCCGGCAACATCGCGGTGGAGGCGATCGCCCGGGCCAATCCGGACGGCTATACGATCGGCACGATCAGCATGCACAACCTGCTGATCAACCCGCTGCTGTTCAAACGCCTGCCCTACGACCCGGACCGCGACTTCGCCTGGATCAGCGCCATGTGGGACCTGCCCAATGTGGCGGTCGTGCCGGCGCAGCATGTCCCGGCCCGGACCATCACGGAATTCGCCGCCTGGGCGAAGGCGCGGCCGAACGGGGTCAGCTACGGCTCCTCCGGCGTCGGCACCACCATCCACCTCTCGGGGTCGTACCTGGCCAGCCGGGCGGGGTTCGAGGCGCAGCATGTCAGCTTCCGCGGCGGCGCGCAGACCATCACCGCCATGCTGTCGGGCGACATCCAGTACGCGGTGGACAACCTGGCGAGCTATGTCGGCGTGATCCAGGAAGGCCGGATGCGGGCGCTGGCCGTCACCCTGCCGGAACGCTGGCCGGCGCTGCCGGACGTCCCCACCATGGCGGAGGCGGGGCTGCCGGATTTCGAGGTCTCGCCCTGGCATCTCTGGGCGGCGCCGCGCGGCACGCCGCGCGCCATCGTCGACAAGCTGTCTGCCGAGATCCGCGCCGCCTGGGCCGACCCGGCGCTGCAGCAGCGCGCGATCGGCATGGGTGCGCGGCTGACCGGCTCGACCCCCGAGGCGCTGGCGGCGCGGCTGGCGCGGGAGAAGCCGATCTGGGCGGAGATGGTGAAGGTCAGCGGGGCGCAGCCGGAATAGGGGGCGCCATGCCGCGGCGTCCCGTCACCCTGCTGGTCCTGGCCGTGCTCGGGCTCGGGCTCGGCGCCTGCGACGACAAGAAGCCGGAGGCGCCGCGGGCCGTGGT
>JBMOJU010000290.1:0-6676 GCA_049315625.1 Paracraurococcus sp. | reverse complement strand
CCCCCCCCCCCCCCCCCCCCCCCCCCCCCACCTGGCCTCTCCGTCCTGGCCGGCGCCTGACCATGTCGGCCGCCCCGTGCCGGCAACTCGCCCTGCCGCTGCCGGTCACCACGGGCTGCGACCTCGGCGACCTGCTGGAGGATACCAGCAACGCCACGGCGCTGGCCTGGCTGCGCCGGCCCGCCGCCTGGCCGGGCGGGCGCCTCGCGCTGTACGGCCCGGCCGCCACCGGCAAGACCCACATGCTGCGCGGCCTGGCGGCGGCCTGCGGCTAGCCGGCGGTGCACGGCCTCGCGTTGCGCGGCCTGCCGGATTGGCCGACCGGCCCTGGCCTCGTGCTCGACGACGCCGATTGCGCGCCGGAGGAGGAGGCCCTGCTGCACCTGCTGAACCTGGCCGCCGAGCGCGGCCTGGCCCTGCTGCTGGCCGGGCGGGAGGCGCCGGCGCGCTGGCCGGTGGCGCTGCCCGACCTGCGCAGCCGGCTGCGGGCGATGACCGCCGTCGCCGTCCTGCCGCCCGGCGATGCGCTGCTGGCGGCGCTGCTGCGGCGGCATTTCCTGCTGCGGCAGCTGCGGGTGGAGCGCGTGGTGCAGGACTGGCTGCTGACCCGCCTGCCGCGGGAGGCCGCGGCGATGGCCGAGGCCGCGGCGCGGCTGGACCGGGCGGCACTGGCCGCCGGCGGCCGCATCACCCGCCCGCTGGCCCGGGCGGCGCTGGCCGGGATGCCCGGCTTCGGCGACGGCGCGGCCGAGGAGGAGGTGCCGGGACATGCCGATTGGCCGGGAACCCCCACCCTGCTGTAGGCTGCCCCATTGCCTGGATGATGCCGCGATGTCGCTCGCCGAGAAGCTGCCCCCCGCCGAAGCCCCGCCCGAGCCGGCGATCGCGCTCGACCAGCCGGGCCGCTTCATCAACCGTGAATTATCCTGGCTGGATTTCAACACCCGGGTGCTGGAGGAGGCGGCGAACCCGCACCATCCGCTGCTGGAGCGGCTGCGCTTCATCGCCATCTCGGCCTCCAACCTCGACGAATTCTATTCGGTCCGGGTCGCCGGGCTGATCGGCCAGGAACGCGCCGGCATCGCCACCCTGTCGCCGGATGGCCGCACGCCGTCGCAGCAGCTGACCGACATCCTGGCCCGCGCCCAGTCGCTGATCGAGGGGCAGCAGCATGAATGGCGGGTGCTGCGCGGCCTGCTGGCCGATGCGGGAATCGCCCTGTCCCGCGCCGAGGAGCTGAGCGACGCCGATCGCGACTGGCTGGCCGAGTGGTTCATGGACCGGGTCTTCCCGGTCCTGACGCCGTTGGCGGTGGACCCGGCGCATCCCTTCCCCTTCATCCAGAACCTCGCGCTCTGCATGGTCCTGAAGCTGGTGCGGGAGGAAGACGGCGGCACCATGCGGGCGCTGCTGCCGCTGCCGCCGCAGATCGACCGCTTCATCCGCCTGCCGGTGGCCGAGCCGGGCGGCGCCATCCGCTTCGTGCTGCTGGAGGAGGCGATCAACCTCTCGCTCGGGCGGCTCTTCCCCGGCTTCATCCCGGCCGAGCACGGGCTGTTCCGGCTGATCCGCGACACCGACGTGGAGTTCGAGGAGGAGGCCGAGGACCTGGTGCGGTCCTACGAGACGGCGCTGAAGCGCCGCCGCCGCGGCCGGCCGATCCACCTGACCGTCACCGCCGCCACGCCCGCCGACATGGTGGAGTTCGTGGTCCAGGAGCTCGATGCCTCCCCCGGCAGCGTGGTGGTGGTGGATGGCCTGCTCGGCATCGCCGACCTGAAGCAGCTGATCGTCGACGACCGGCCGGACCTGCTGTTCACGCCCTACACGCCGCGCTTCCCGGAACGCATCCTCGATTTCGGCGGCGACTGCTTCGCCGCGATCCGGGCGAAGGACATCGTCGTCCACCACCCGTACGAGAGCTTCGACGTGGTGGTGCAGTTCCTGCGCCAGGCGGCGCGCGACCCGAACGTCGTCGCCATCAAGCAGACGCTGTACCGCACCAGCCGCGACAGCCCCATTGCGCGGGCGCTGATCGAGGCGGCGGAGGCGGGGAAAAGCGTCACCGCGATGGTCGAGCTGAAGGCGCGGTTCGACGAGGAGCGCAACATCGCCCTGTCGCGCGAGCTGGAAGCCGCCGGCGTGCAGGTGGTCTTCGGCTTCGTCGAGCTGAAGACGCATGCCAAGGTCTCGCTGGTGGTGCGGCGCGAAGGGGTCGCGCTGCGCTCCTACGCGCATTTCGGCACCGGCAACTACCACCCGGTCACCGCGCGGATCTACACCGACCTGTCCTTCTTCACCGCCGATCCGGGACTGACCCGCGACGCCAGCAAGCTGTTCAACTACATGACCGGCTATGCGCGGCCGGAGACGATGGACCTGCTGGCCTTCTCCCCGCTGACGACGCGGCCGACGCTGCTCGGGCTGATCGAGCGGGAGATCGGCTTCGCGCAGGAGGGCAAGCCGGCGGCGATCTGGGTCAAGATGAACAGCCTGGTCGATACCCAATTGATCGATGCGCTGTACCGCGCCGGCCAGGCCGGGGTGCGGATCGACTGCGTGATCCGCGGCATCTGCTGCCTGCGCCCCGGGGTGCCCGGCCTGTCGGAGAACATCCGGGTCAAGTCGATCGTTGGCCGGTTCCTCGAACACTCCCGCATCATCGCCTTCGGCAACGGCCACCGGCTGCCCTCGCGCCGCGCCCGGGTGTATATCTCCTCGGCCGACTGGATGGCGCGCAACATGGACTGGCGGGTGGAAAGCCTGGTGCCGATCGAGAACCCGACCGTGCACGCGCAGATCCTCGATCAGATCATGGTCACCAACCTGAAGGACACGGCGCAGAGCTGGCAGTTGCAGCCGGGCGGGGAGTGGACGCGGATCGGTCGCGGCGAGGCGGCAGTCTCGGCGCATGAATATTTCATGACCAACCCCTCGCTTTCCGGGCGGGGCAGTGCGTTGCGCCGTACATCCCCGGCGACGCGCCGGGGCCGGCAGGACCGGGTGACACAGGACTGAACCGCTTGGACACACCGGTACGCGCCTGGCACGGCGGCTCCACCGCCGCCACCAGCCCTCCCCGCAGCGGGGTCGTTGATCTCGGGTCGAATTCCGTCCGTCTTGTCATTTTTGAAGGGTTGGGGCGGAACCCGCAGGCGATCTTCAACGAGAAGGCTGTGCTCGGCCTCGGCCGCGGCCTGCAATCCAGCGGGCGTCTGAACGAGGAAGCGATCGGCCAGGCGCTGACGGTGCTGGACCGCTACCATGCCGTGGCCCGGGCGATGCGGGCCAACCCGCTGGAGATCCTGGCCACCGCCGCGGTGCGCGATGCCAGCAACGGGGCGGATTTCGTCGCCGCGCTGGAAGCCCGCATGCCCGGCGTGCCGATCCACATCCTGACCGGCGATGCGGAGGCGGCGCTGTCCGCCGATGGCGTGCTGCTGGGCTTCCCGGGTGCCGACGGCATCCTCGGCGATCTCGGCGGCGGCAGCCTGGAGGTCGTGCGGCTGGAGGAAGGCCGCGCGGCGCGCACCGCCTCCCTGCCGCTCGGCGTCATCCGGCTGGCCGAGCGCTCGGGCGGCGACGTGGTCCGGGCGCGGGCGATCGCCGAGCAGGAATTGGCCCGCGCGCCGTGGCTGGCCGAGGGGGCGGGGCGCGACCTGTACCTGGTCGGCGGCGCTTGGCGCGCGCTGGCGCGGATGCATATCGCCCAGACCGGCTACCCGCTGGCCATCGTCCACCACTACGTGCTGCGGCGGGAGGAGGCGCGGGATCTGGCGGGCGTCGTGATGGCGGCGTCGCGGCGGACGCTGGAACGCATGCCGGGCGCGCCGCAGAAGCGGCTGGCCGACCTGCCCTTCGCGGCGGTGGCGATGCGCCGGCTGCTGCGGGCGACCGGGGCGGGGCGGGTGGTGTTCTCCGCCAACGGCCTGCGGGAGGGCTGGCACGCCCGGCTGCTGGCGCCGGCGGTGCGGCAGGTGGAGCCGCTGCTGGCCGCGTCGCACGACCTCGCCTTGGCCTGGGGCCGCGACCCCGGCCTGCCGCCGGCGCTGCTGGCCTGGACCGACCCGGTATTCGCCGAGCAGGACACCATGTCCCGCCTGCTGCGGGAGGCGGCCTGCTGGGTCTCCGACATCGGCAGCCACGACCATCCGGAATACCGCGCCGAGCAGGCTTTCCTGCGGGTGCTGCGGCAGCATGGCGTGGGGCTGGACCACCATGCGCGCGCCTTCCTCGCCCTGGTGGCGGCGCTGCGCTACGAGGCCGAGCCGAACGCGCCCTACCTAGCGCCGACGCGGGTGCTGTTGGACGTGCCGACCATCCGCCGGGCGGAGGCGCTGGGGGCGGCGCTGCGGCTGGCCTACACCTTGTGCGGCGGGACGCCCGCGCTGCTGGCCGGCACCTCGCTGGGCCGCGAGGGCGGCCGGCTGGTGCTGCGGCTGGCGGAGGGGACCGGCGTGTTCGCCGGGGAAAGCGTGCTGCGCCGGGTCGAGGCGCTGGCGGCGACGATGGGGCTGGAGGCGATGGTGGAGGTCGAGGAGGGCTGAGCCGGCCCCGGCCGGCCCGGCCGCCGCGGGCCTCAGGCCGCCGGGATCAGCTTGATGCGGCGGCCATCGACGCCGAGCGCCAGGCGCCCGGCCTTCAGGTCCAGCGCCGCGGCGCCGAACACCTCCCGCCGCCAGCCATGCAACGCCGGCAGGTCGGGCTCCGCCTCGGTCGCCAGCCGGTCGAGGTCGTCGGAATTCGCCAGCAGCTTCGGCGCGACGTTGTGCTCCTCCGACTTCGCCGCCAGCAGCACCTTCAGCAGCGCGACCAGGGCCGGGGAGGGGGCGGGGCCGCCGCGGTCCTTCGGCGGCTCCGGCAGGGCGCTGTCGGGCAGCGCCTTGGCCTCCTTCACCGCGGCCAGCAGGCCGGCGCCGCTGCGCCCCTTGGCGAAGCCTTCCGAGATGCCGCGGGCGCGGGCCAGGTCGGCCGGGGTTTCCGGGCTGGTGGCGGCCAACTCCAGCAGCGTCTCGTCCTTCACCAGCCGCTGGCGGGGGATGTTGATCCGCTGCGCCTCCCGCTCCCGCCAGGCGGCGATGGCCTGCAGCATGCCGAGGAAGCGGCGGTTGCTGGTGCGGGGCTTGAGGCGCTCCCAGGCATTCTCGGGCTCGGTCCGGTAGGTGCCGGGCTCGTTCAGCACCGCCATCTCCTCCCCCACCCAGTCCAGCCGGCCTTCGCGCGCCAGCCGGGCGGTCAGCGCGGTGTAGATCCGGCGCAGATGGGTGACGTCCGCCGCGGCATAGGCGATCTGCGAGGCCGAGAGCGGCCGGGCCGACCAGTCGGAGAAGCGGTGCGCCTTGTCGATCTGCGCGTTGGCCAGCGCCCGCGCCAGGCCATCATAGCTCACCTGGTCGCCGAAGCCGGCGACCATGGCGGCGACCTGGGTGTCGAACAACGGGGTGGGGACGGCGCCGAATTTCAGCAGGAAGATTTCCACGTCCTGGCGGGCGGCATGGAACACCTTGGTCACCTTGCGGTCGGCCAGCAGCACGCCGAGCGGGGCGAGGTCCAGCCCCTCCGCCTGGGCGTCGACCACCGCCGTCTCCTCCTCCCCGCCCAGTTGGACGACGCAGAGTTCGGGCCAGTAGGTCCGTTCCCGCATGAACTCCGTATCGACGGTGACGAAATCCTCGAGGCTCAGCCGTTCGCAGAGCGCCGCCAGTTCGGCGGAGGTGGTGATGAGGGCGGGGGTGTCGGCATCGGCAGGCGGGCGGCGGCTCATGCCAAGTGTTCTACTGCCGGGGGCGGCGGGGGGAAAGCCGGGGGGCCGACGTCAGATGGCCGCTTCCGGAGAGACGAGCGCCAGACCCAGGGTCGTGGCGGCGGCGGCCTGGCGCTGGTCGAAGGTCAGCAGCGCCAGGCCGAGCCGGGCGCAGGTGGCGAGGTGGAGCGCATCCGGTGCCCGCAGGCCGAGATCGAAGCGGCGGACGTAGGTGGCGGCGACGCGGTGGTCGGCGGGGGCGACGTCCACCGTGGTGGCCTGCGCGGCGACCCAGGCATCGGCCTGCTGGAGCGTCGCGGCCGCCTGCCCGAAGGCCAGCCGGCCGGCGCGGTCGCGGGTCGAGACCGCGGCGGCGAACTCGACCAGGCCGAAGGTGCTGACCGCGACGGCGGGCTCCGCTCCGCGCATGAGGGCGCGGGCCTGCCGGCTATGGGCGTCCGTCACGAACAGGGATACGAACGCACTCGTATCCAGGTAGATCACACGTCGTCGTCCTCGTCCCGCATGGCGCGGACGAAAGTGCCTGCGTCGACATCCTGGGGCGGGTACTTGGCCAGGGCGCGCTCCAACTCGTCGATCGACTCGCGGCTCACCCGCTTCTCCGCCGCAGGCTGCACCGGTTTGAACTCGACGATCGGCTTGCCGCGGCGGGTGATGGTCACCTGTTCCCCGCGCTCGGCGGCGGCGAGCAAAGCGGGCAGGCGGTCCTTGGCTTCGGCGACGCTGTAGCTGCTCATCCGGCATCCTCCAGGTCAGATGGCCATCAAGATAGCCATCCGCACGGCCGATGTCATCGGTGGACCGCCGCGGGGTTGACAGGGAGGCGCCCCGGCGCCTCAAACCGGCCGACCTCTGCAATTCCGGATCACCCCTCCATGCACGCCTACCGCACCCATACCTGCGGCGCCCTCC
>JBMOJU010000026.1:0-27839 GCA_049315625.1 Paracraurococcus sp. | reverse complement strand
GAATGCAGGTTGCAGAAGGCGGCGCGGCCGCTGGCCCTCGCATAGCCATCGGCCATGGCAACGACGCTGGCCTCCTGCAGCCCCAGCACATACCGGAAATCGTTCGGCCAGCGGTCGAGGAAGCCGAGCTCGGTCGAGCCGGGATTGCCGAAGACGGTGGTCATGCCGGCCTCACGCAGCAGCGCCATGGTCGCCTGCCGCACCGTCGTCGTCGCCGTCATCGGATCGTCCCCCGGGGTTGCCCTCGTGTTCCGCGAAAACGCGGGCGGCCGCAAGACGCTGGCGATGGCCCGCCGCTTCCGTGCTAGGCTATGGACTAACCAGTAGGTTCATTAACCATGCCCGATACCGCGATGGGGCCGCGGCCGCGGTTGCGGGACCCCGACCAGACCCGCCGCAACATCCTGGATGCGGCGCTGGCCGAGTTCGCCGACAAGGGCCTGTCCGGCGCACGGGTGGACGAGATCGCCGCCCGCACCGCCACCACCAAGCGGATGATCTACTACTACTTCGGCAGCAAGGAGGGGCTGTATGCCGCCGTGCTGGAGGAAATGTATGGCGGCATCCGCGATGCCGAGCAGGCGCTGGACCTGGACAGCCTGGCGCCCGACGCGGCGATGCGGCGGCTGATCGAGACCACCTTCGACTACCACGCGGCACACCCGGAATTCGTCCGCATGGTGGCGGTGGAGAACATCCACAGCGCGCGGCACCTGCAGCAGGCGCCCGCCGTCGCCGACCGCAACGACGCGGTGATCCGCACCCTGCGCGCGCTGCTGGATCGCGGCGAGCGGGCCGGGGTGTTCCGCGCCCGCGTCGATGCCATCGACCTGCACCTGCTGATCAGCGGCTTCTGCTTCTACCGCGTCTCCAACCGCCACACCCTGCAGGTGATCTTCGGCCGCGACCTGACCGCGCCGGAGCATGTCGCGGCGCACCGGGCCATGATCGTGGAGGCGGTGCTGGCCTGGCTGAGGCCGTAGCGTCCTGCCCCGGCGGAACACCGGGATCAGCAGGCCGCTTCCAACAATGTCGTCCTGCCCCTGCGGTGCGCCGGGACAAGCAGGCCGCTCAAGGAACGCTTCGGCTACATCCTGGCGAAATGCGCCAGCATGCGGTCGGCATCCGGGACCAGGCCGGAGAAATGCCCGAAGGCATGCACCGCCTGGAACACCGCCATGCCGCCGCCATGCGCGGTGCGGCAGCCCTTGGCGCGGGCGGTGCGCAGCAACTCGGTCTCCATCGGGAAATAGACGATCTCGCTGACCCAATGCCGCCCTTCAAGCAGCGCCGGGTCCAGCGGCAGGCCGGGATGCGCCGCGGTGCCGGTCGGCGTCGCATGGATCAGCCCGTCGGCCGCTGCCATCGCCGCCGTCAGGTCTGTGCCGGCCACCGCGCGCCCGGCGCCGTGCCGGGCACAAAGCGCCGAGGCGACACCCTCGGCCCGCGCCCGGTCCATGTCGAACAGGGTCAGCGTCCCGATGCCGAGCCGCATGGCAGCTTCCGCCACTGCCGTGCCGGCGCCGCCGGCGCCGAGCTGGACCGCGCAGCCCAGCGGCACGTCCGGCAATTGCCGCCGGAACCCCTCGGCGAAGCCGGAGCAATCGGTGTTGTGGCCGATCCGCTTCCCGCCGCGCAGTACCACCGTGTTCACCGCGCCGAGCGCTGCGGCTTCGGGCGAGAGCTCGGACAGCAGCGGCACCACGGCCTGCTTGCAGGGATGCGTGATGTTCAGCCCGTCGAAGCCCATCCGCTCGGCCGCGGTCAGCAGCTCCGGCAGCGCCTCGGCGCCCAGGCCCAGCTGGGTCAGGTCGATCAGCCGATAGATGCAGCCGACGCCTTGCGCCGCGGCCTCCCGCACATGCATCGCCGGCGTGCGGGAAAGCTGGATGCTGGTGCCGATCAGCCCGAGCAGCAAGGGACGCGGTGTCTGGGCGGTCATGGCGTTTGGCTCCGGCTTTTCCTCTTGCGGCGTTTATGTACTATCTGGTACGTACACGTCAACGCCGACCTGCGGGCCGGCCGTCCAGCAAGAGACGAGGAGAGGACAACGCCATGCCCATCACCCGCCGCCATCTCGGCCTTGCCGCCGCCTTCGGCCTCGCCGCCCGCCCGGTCATCGCGCAGGGCGACTATCCCGGCAGCCGGCCCGTCACCCTTGTTGTCGCCTGGGCCCCGGGCGGCTCGACCGATTTCGTCGCCCGCGTGCTGGCGCAGGGCATGTCAGCGGCGCTCGCCGGCAACGTGGTGGTGGACAACCGCCCGGGCGCCAGCGGCACCATCGGCCATGCCTCCGTCGCCCGCGCCCGGCCGGACGGCTACACCCTGCTGCTCGGCGTGAACTCCACCTATGCCATGGCGCGCCACCTGTTCCCGCAACGCGGCTATGACGACGAGAAGTCCTTCGCCGGCGTCGGCCGCGTCGCCACCACGCCGATCTTCCTTTGTGTCAGCACCAGGCTCGGCGTGAAGGACATCGCCGGCCTGGTCGCGGTGGCGAAGAAGGATGCCGGCAAGCTCTCCTACGCCTCCTCCGGCGCCGGCTCCTCCGCCCACCTGGCGACGGAACTCTTCCTCCGCTCGGCCGGGGTCGAGGTGCAGAACGTCACCTACAAGGGTGGCGCGCCGGCGGTGCAGGCGCTGATCAGCGGCGAGGTCGAGATGGCCTTCGTCGATGCCGTCACCGCGCTGCCGCTGATTGCGGCGAAGCAGGTGGTCGCGGTCGGCGTCTCCTCGCCGCAGCGCAACCCGCTGGCGCCGGCGGTGCCGACCATCGCCGAGAGTGGCTATCCCGGCTACGAATGTTCCTCCGACTTCGTGCTTCTGGCCCCGGCCGGCACCCCGCCGACGATCATCCAGACGTTGGCCGCCGCGAAGGCGGCCGCGCTGCAGGCGCCCGAGGTGGTGGAGAAGCTGCGCAATGGCTCGATCTTCCCCGATGTCGGTACCCCCGACATGTGGCCCCAGCAGATTGTCGCCGAGAGCGGCAAGTGGGGCGAGGTCATCAAGGCCCGCGGCATCACCCTGGAATAGCCGCATCGTCGCCGGTCACGAACCGCACTAAGCTCACCCGGCGGCGCCTGCCGAGGCGCCGCGCGCAGGAGGAGACACAGGCATGTCGGACACAGTCCCCTTCAGGCCCTTCGCGGCCGGCACGCAACCGCCGCTGGACCACGCTGCCTACACCAGCACGCTGCTGCGCCACCCGACTCGCAAGCTCCGCCCGCTGGCGCAGACCGTCAGCGAAACGACGGGCCCGAACTTCACCCCCGCGCTCTTCCCCGAGATCGGCGACCTGACCAAGGTCGCGGCCGCCGCGCCGCTGGGGGAGCGCATCATCGTCGCCGGCCGGGTGACCGACGAGGATGGGCGCCCCATCCCGCACACCATGATCGAGGTCTGGCAGGCGAATGCCGCGGGCCGCTACGCCCTGCCGCGCGATACCCACGATGCACCGGCGGACCCGAACTTCCCCGGCGAGGGCCGCATCTTCACCGATGCGCAGGGCAACTACCGTTTCGTCACCATCAAACCCGGTGCCTACCCGTGGCGCAACCACCACAACGCCTGGCGGCCGGTGCATATCCATTTCTCGCTCTTCGGCAACGGCTTCGCGCAGCGGCTGATCACCCAGATGTACTTCCCCGGTGATCCGTTGCTGGCGTTCGATCCGATCTATCACGGCATCTCCGATCCCGCGGCGCGGGAGCGCCTCGTGTCGAAATTCGACCTCGACGTCACCCAGCCCGAATGGGCGCTCGGCTACCGCTTCGATATCGTGCTGCGTGGCCGGGGAGCGACCCCCTTCGAGGAGGCCCATTGATGCCCGCCGCCACCGCCAGCCAGACCATCGGCCCCTATTGGCACCTGATCGAGCACAAGGAATGGGCCGACCTGACCCGCTTCGGCGCGGAAGGCGAGCGGATCGTGGTGACGGGCCGCATCACCGATGGCGCCGGCGATGCCGTGACGGATGCCGCAGTTGAGATCTGGCAGTCCAGCCCGCTGGCCGATGCGCGTTTCCCGGGCTATGGGCGCAGCGCGACCGATGCGGAGGGTCGCTTCCGCTTCGTGACGCTGAAGCCCGCGGCCGTGCCGGGCAATGGCAACCAAATCCAGGCGCCGCACCTCTCGGTCGTGCTGCTGGCCCGCGGCCTGATGACCGCGCTGCGCACCCGCATCTACTTCCAGGGCGAGGCGTTGAACCAGACCGACCCGCTGCTCTCCTCGATCGAGGATCCGGCGGAAAGGGCCACGCTGATCGCCCGATCCGCTGGCGCCGGCGCCTGGGTTTTCGACATACACTTGCAGGGCGAGGACGAGACGGTCTTCCTCGAAGTCTGAGCAGGACGGGACCCTCATCGATGCCGCTATCGAAATCGATCGCCACGGTCTGCCTCAGCGGCTCCCTGCCCGACAAGCTGGAAGCCGCGGCGCTCGCCGGCTTTGATGGCGTCGAGATCTTTGAGAACGATCTGCTCACCTATGACGGATCGCCCGGCGAGGTTGGCCGCCTCTGCGCCGACCTCGGCCTGGCCGTCACCCTTTACCAACCCTTCCGTGATTTCGAGGCGATGCCGGAGCCGATCCGTCGCCGCAACCTCGACCGCGCAGAACGCAAATTCGACACCATGCAGGCGCTTGGCACCAGCCTGATCCTGGTCTGCAGCAACACCCAGGCGGCGACATTGCCGGAGCCGGAACGCGCCGCGGCCGACCTGCGGGAGATGGCGGAGCGCGCGGCGGCGCGCGGCCTCCGCGTCGGCTTCGAGGCGCTGGCCTGGGGGCGGCAGGTCAGCCTCTGGCGCCAGGCCTGGGACATCGTGCGGCAGGCCGATCACCCGGCGCTCGGCCTCATCCTTGACAGCTTCCATACGCTGTCGCGGGGCGACGACCTCGCGGACCTCGATGCGGTGCCGGCGGACAAGCTGTTCTTCGTCCAGCTAGCCGATGCGCCGATGCTGTCGATGGACGTGCTGTCCTGGAGCCGCCACTTCCGCCTCTTCCCCGGCCAGGGCGAGTTACCGGTCGGGGACTTTCTGCGCGACGTGCTGCGGGCCGGTTATCGCGGCCCGATCTCGCTGGAAATCTTCAACGACGAATTCCGTGCCGCCCCGGTCCGCCGCATCGCCCGCGACGCGCTGCGCAGCCTTATCCTCCTGGATGACGAGGTCCGCGCCGCAGTGCCGGCCGGTACCGTACCGGCCGCGCCGCTGCCGGCCGCCGCGCAGCTTGCCGGGTTCGAGTTCCTCGAATTCGCCGTCGATGAGTCGTCGCGCGACCGGCTTGCCGCCCTGCTCGGCACCCTCGGCTTCGCCCGTGCCGGCCTGCACCGCTCCAAATCCGTTGAGTTGCAGCGGCAGGGCGGTGTCAACCTGGTGCTCAACAGCGAACCGGACAGTGCCGCCTCCGAACGCTTCGAGATGTTCGGCCCGACCGTCTGCGCCATGGCGCTCCGCGTCGATGACCCGGCCCGTGCACTCGCCCGCGCGCGATCGCTGCTCAGTCCCGCCTGGCAGGAACGCATCGGCCAGGGGGAGCAGCGCATCCCCGCCATCCGCGCCCCCGACGGCACGCTGATCTACCTGGTCAGGATCGGCAGCGACATCTGGTCGGACGATTTCCACCTGACCGCCGCACCCCCCTCGCGGCTGCCACCGCTTGCCGGCATTGATCACGTGGTGCAGGCCCTCGCGCCGAGCCATGTCGATGGCTTCGTCCTGTTCTGGCGCGCCGTCTTCGGCCTGCAGGCCGACCCGGTCTGGGAGCTGCCCGACCCTTTCGGCATCGTCCGCAGCCGCACGCTCTGCGCCGCCAACCGCAGCATCAGGCTGCCGCTGAACGTCTCCGAAAGCCGCCATACCACGACCGGGCGCTTCGTCTCGGCCCATGCCGGTGCCGGCGTGCACCACATCGCCTTCGCCACGCCGGACATCGCCGCGGCGGCTTCGCCCGACGCACCCATGCTGGATGTCCCGGAAAACTACTACGACGACCTGGCGGCGCGCTTCGAGCTCGACGATGGGGACCTGGAGGCGCTGCAGCGACGCAACCTGTTCTATGACCGGGACACGCAGGGGGGCACCTTCCTGCACGCGTATACGCATTCCTTCCAGGACCGGTTCTTCTTTGAGCTCGTCGAGCGGCGCTGCGGATACGACCAGTACGGGGCGCCGAACGCCGCGGTGCGGATGGCGGCGCAGGCACGTCGGCAGCGGAAGTAGGCGCCGGGGGCGATTCTTCCGGCGCCCCCATCATTGGTTCCGAGCCTTGCATGCGCCGGTCCGGCGGGGGAGCCTGACGGACATGCAGCCGATCCCTCCGCACGTCCGCGATCATGCGGGCCTCATCCTCGCCGATACCATCGGCGCCATCGTCGCCGGGCACCGCGAGGCGGAGCTTCGTGCGATGACCGCGCGGCACACGACGGGCGGCGTCCCGCTGCTCGGTGCCGCGGCATCCGCGCCGCCGCCCATGGCCGCCTTCCTCACCGGCCTCGCCGGCACGGCCGCCGAGCTGGACGAGGGCAACTACCCCGCCGGCGGCCACCCGGCGATCCACGCCATCGCCCCGGCGCTGGCCGAGGCCGCGACCCGGGACTGCACCGGCGAGGCGCTGCTGACCGCCTGCATTGCCCGCTACGAGGCCGGCTCCCGCGTCGGCAACGCCATGCGCCTGCGGCCCGCCGCGCACCCGCACGGCACCTGGGGCGTCGTCGGCGCCGCCGCCGCCGTCGCCCGCCTGCGCGACTACGACGCGGCGCGGACCCGGCGCGCCCTCGACCTTGCCGCGAGCCTCGGCCTCGCCACCAGCGCCACTGCCTCGCTGCGCGGGGGCTCCGTCCGCAACGTTTATGCCGGCGCCGCGGCGCAGAACGGCCTGCTGGCCGTGGACCTGGCGGAGGCCGGCATCACTGGCGAGCCGGGCGGCATCCCCGTAGTCTTCGGCCAGGTGATCGGCGAGGCCTGGGACGAGGCGGCCTACGAAGCCTCCGCCGGCCGCTGGTTCATCCTGGAAAGTTTCCTCAAGCTGCAGTCCTGCTGCCGCGAGACGCAGGGCGCGCTGGAGGCGATCGAATTGCTGCTCGGCGAGGCAGCGATCACGCCGGAGGCGGTCGAGGCGATCGAGGTCGAGACCTTCCAGTCCGCCTCCCTGCTGTCGGAGCGCGCCGCCGTTGCGCCGATCGCCGGGCGCTTTTCCATCCCCTTCACCGTGGCGACGCGCATCGTCTCGGGCGGTGCCTGGATCGAGGCATTCTCGCCCGCCGCGATCGCCGATCCCACGACCCGGGCGCTGGCGGCGAAGGTGTCGGTGCGGGAGGATCCGGCGCTGACCGCGCGCCAGCCAGGGGAGCGGGTGTGCCGCCTCACGCTCCGCCTGGCCGATGGCAGGGTGCGGGTGCGCGAGGTGATCGGCACGCCCGGCGACCCGGGCAGGCCGCATCCCGAGACGGCGCTGCGGGAGAAATTCCGCCGCTGCGTGGAGCCGGGATTCGGCGCGCGCTGGGCGGAGCTGTGGGAGATGGCGCGGTGGCCGGACCGGGTGGGGCAGGCTGCCGATCTGATCGCGGCGTTTCGGCCGTAGCCACCCCTGGCGCGGCCCTACCCCGCGAAGCAGGGGAGGGGGGCGACCCTATTCTGCGGCCTTCGCAGGGCGGGCGGCGTCTTCCATTGCGCGGCGGATGCGGACGGCTTCGCTCGCCTCGTCCAGCGCGACATCGGCATAGCTGACGATGCTGCCGGCCTTCACCGCCCGCTTCAGCGGCACGCCATGCGCCAGGCCGATCGGCAGCGCGCCTACAGCCAGGGAGCGTTCCGCCGGGACGCATTTGCCCCAGACCATGGCGCCGCCCTCGCCATCCAGCACCTCCCCGGCTGCCAGGTCGCGCTTGGCGGTGGAGGCGACGTCGCCGCGCCAGGCGTCGGAACTGCCCGTCGGCTCCCGCCGCAGCGCCGCGCTCGCGACCGAGATGCCGAGTTCCAGCCCGATGAAGTGGTAGGGCCGCCATAGCGCGGCGTAGCGCCCGCTCGGGTCCGTCGCCACGCCGTATTCGGAGAAGCAGCGGCGGATATAGTCGGTCTCGCCCTCGAACACAGCATAGACGCCCCAGCGCAGATCGCCCTGCACCTGGCGACCGTCCCGTTCGAGGGAGGAGATGACCTCGACGCGCCCCTCGCTGCCGGCGAAGACCCGCGGCAGGTCATGCGTGCCGCAGGGCGGGAAATCGAGGCCGTCCTCCGGCGGCTGCAGGCCGGTCGCATTGGCGATTGCCGCCATCTCGATGCCGGACTTCGTGCCGTCGAGGAAGGAGTTGAACATCTGCGGATTCATCCCGCCGAGCCTCGCCTGTTCCTCCGTCAGCCCGTAATGCCCCCAGACGGTGGCGGGCGTGCTGGCGTGGTAGGCTGGCAGGTATTTCGTGCCCTTGCCTGCGGCGACCACTCGGAACCCCTCAGCCCGGAGCGTGTCGACGATCTCGCAGACCAGGGCCGGCTGGTCGCCATAGGCCATGGAATAGACCGTGCCCGCGGCGCGCGCTTTCTCGGCCAGCAGCGGCCCGGCCAGCACATCGGCCTCCACGTTCACCATGACGATGTGCTTGCCGTGCGCGATCGCCGCCAGGGCGTGGCGGATGCCGGCGGCCGGGTGGCCGGTGCATTCGACGATCACTTCGATCCGCGGGTCGGCGATCAGCGCCATCGCGTCCTCGGTCAGCGCCGTCGCGCCGGTGCGATGCGCGGCGTCGAGGTCGGGCGCGGCGTACTTGGCCTCCGGCCAGCCGACGCGGGCCAGGGAGTCCCGCGCCCGTGGCAGGGCCAGGTCGGCAATGCCGGCGATATGCATCCCCACCGTCCGCTGCGAGGCGGCGAGGAACATCGAGCCGAATTTGCCCGCTCCGATCACCCCTACCGTAACCGGCTTTCCGGCCGCAGCCCGCGCCTGGAGCATCCTGTGCAGGTTCATGTCCGTTCCTTCCCCTCTCGTCGGCCAACCTAGCCCATGCGCCGTCCTGGCGCGCCCCCTGGCTTGACGCACTGGCTGCCCCACCGGAGCCTGCCCCGGCAAACACGGGAGGCAGGTGATGCGCGTCGCGGTGATCGGGCTGGGCAGCATGGGCATGGGCGCGGCGCTGAACCTGGCGAAGGCGCCGGGGCTGGATGCCGCGGGCTGCGACCCGCGCGAGGCCGCCCGGGCGGAATTCGCCGCCGCCGGCGGCATCGCCGTCGCCCGCGCCGCCGACCTGCCGGCGGGGACCGAGGCGGTGGTCGTGCTCGTCGTCAACCGCGCCCAGGCGGAAGCGGCGCTGTTCGGGCCGGAGGGCGCGGCGCCGAAGCTGGCGCCGGGGGCCGTGCTCATCGTCTCCGCCACCATGGCGCCATCCGATGCGCGCGCGCTGGCGGCGCAGGCCGAAGCGGCGGGCTTCCTCTATGTGGACGCGCCGGTTTCGGGCGGGGCGGTCGGCGCCCGCGCAGGCGCGCTGACGGTCATGGCCTCGGGCAGCGAGGCGGCGATGGCCAGGGCGAAGCCGGTTCTCGACATCGTCGCCAAGAAGGTCTGGTACCTCGGCGAGGCGCCGGGCATGGGTGCGACCATGAAGGTGGTGCATCAGCTTCTCGCCGGCGTGCACATCGCGGTGGCGGCCGAGGCGATGGCGCTGGGCATCAAGGCCGGGATCGACCCCCGCGCCCTGTTCGAGGTGGTGACCGGCGCCGCCGGCAATTCCTGGATGTTCGAGAACCGCATGCCGCATGTGCTGGATGGCGACGAGACGCCGCGCTCGGCGGTGGACATCTTCGTCAAGGATCTCGGCCTGGTCGGCGACATGGCGCGCGACGTCGCCTTCCCCGCGCCGCTGGCGGCCATGGCGCATCAGCTGTTCGTCTCGGCCCGGGCGCAGGGGCATGGCGGCAAGGACGACGCCTTCGTCATACGTGCCTACCAGGCGCTGACCGGGATCAGCCTGCCGAAGGACTGATCCCGGACAGCATCACCCGGGCGCCACCTCGTCGAGGAAGGCGCCGACCGCCGCCCAGGCCGCGGCCGCGCCGCGCGGGTTGCGGTCGGCACGCAGGATGCTGCTGCCATGCGCACCGGCCTGCGGCCGGTGCTGCCGCTTCGGGCTGCCCGGAACGGCCGCGAGGATGGCGGCGGCGGCCGCTTCCTCCGTCGGGTCGGCATCCGCGGTGACGAAGACCGGGCAGGAGACCCGCGCCGCGGCGTCCCGCACCGAGGCTCCGCGCAGGTATTCGCCGGGCGAGAAGGCCAGCACGGCCGAGACCGGTCGCGCCGCCGCCAGCAGGAAGACCAGCGCGGCGGAGTAGCTGCTGCCCCAGACCAGCACGCGGTCCGGCCCGCCGCGGGCGCGCGCCCAGCCGAGCGCGGCCTCCAGGTCCGGCAGGGCGGCGCGGTAGCCCGGGTCACGCCCCACGGCGGCGGCGGTCTCGTTCCGCTGGCCAAAGGCATCGCCGCCGCAGCGCTGGTCGATCGCCAGCGTGGCGAAGCCGCGGCGGGCGAGCTCGGGCGCGATGGCGGCGTATTTGCCGCGGTTGGACCCGGCCATGTGGAACAGCAGGATGGTGCCGCGCGACCGCGCGGTCGCCGTCAGGGTGAACTCGGCGGACAAAGCCACGCCATCGGCCGCCTCAAGCCGCTCGGGCACGGCCGATGCCGCCTGGGGCACGGCCAGCCCGGCAAGGAATGGCAGGGTACGGCGCCGGATCATGATGCAGCCTCGCGGCGGGGGAGGGAGTGGCGGTGTCGCATGCGCGGGCTCCTGGGTCCTCCAAGGCTTCGCGCCGGCCCGCCGGATCGTTAGCCGTGGGCATCTTGTCGCTTGCCAGCCGCCGCCGCGTCGAGGCAGAATTCCTGAACAGAGAGTGAACTTTCCCTCTTGCGTCGAAGTTCTCTTTTTGTTCCTATGGGCGCCATGCAGACCCATGCCTTCGCCGATGCCGGCTTCGCCATCCCGCCGCGCCCCACCCGGGCTGGTTTCGCCTCCGCCGAGGCGCGGCTCGCCGCCCGGCGCCAGGCCCGCGCCGCGGGGCGCTGGATCCGTGGCCTGGATGCGACGCAGGAGGCGAGCCTGATCGGCATCGTCAGCCTGCTGGCCTTCTGGGGGCTGGCGGAACTCGCGCTGTCGATCCAGGGTTTCTGACTTAGCGTTAATAATAACCAATAGCGAGAATATTGCTTACCACAAGTAACGAGTAATCGCTCACACGCTCGCGTCTGGGCGTATTCCTTGGGATGTCGCAGCATTGGTGCAGCAGGTCGCGGATCGCGCCTGTTCCCATGCGTGAGGTCCCCGGTGAATCTGAACGTCCTGCTGCGCGGCCAGTCGAACGCCTTCCTGCTCGGCCTCTTCAACGGCAGCAACCTCGTCAGCCGCGTGCAGTCATTGCTCGGCTTCGACGGCGTCAACGACACCGTCACGCTGGAGTACCAGCACGACACCGATACAGGGAACACGGTCTACAGCGGCACGTCGTTCCTCACCCAGTGGCTGAACCCGACCCCGTCGGGCGGCTGGCAGGTGGGGGACCTGGAACAGGGGCTGCTGAACTACATCAACAGCCTCTCCGCCGCGCAGAAGGCGCAGCCCACCGCCGTCGTGTGGCTGCACAGCGAATACGACAGCGGCTTCGGCGACCTCACCCCGGCCTATTGGGAAAGCGCGGTGCGCTACGACGCCGCCCTGGTGCGCGCCGCCTTCGGCCAGTCCGCCGCGACGCTGCCCTACCTGTTCGTCAGCGCCATCCCGTACAACTGGGGCACCGGCACCGGCCACCAGGCGATCCGTACCGGCATGGAGGAGTTGGCGGCCGACCCGGCCTTCAACGGTGGCATCGCCGCCCGCATCCAGGATGCCGACATGACCTGGGACAGCGCCGCATTCTATGGCGGCTCCCACATGTCGTTCGAGGACCAGCGGATCGCCTCGATCCGCATCGCCACCTCGGTGGCCGAGGAATTCGCCGCCTATGCCAAGCCCGGCTCGCCGGTGGCACTGGCCGGCGGCAATATCGACAACCTCGGCCCGCAGGTGATCGCCGCCACCGTCTCGGCGCCGAACCAGCTCATGCTCAAGGTTCAGTTCGACGCGGCCAGCAGCCTCGCCGCACTGGATGGCGCCGCGGCGCAGGGTGTCGGCTGGACCATCATCGGCGCGGATGGCAAGGCGATCGACGGCGGCGCCGCGGCGCTCGCAATCGGCGTGCCTGATACCCTCTTTGTCTCATTCAACGGGCTGATCCCCGCCGGCGCGAAGCTCTACTACGGGTATGGCTACGGCCGGCTGGAGGCGCTCGATGGCAGCGGGCAGGGCCACGCCGTCTATGACAATGTCGGCCTGCCGATCTGGGTCGATGCCCATGGGCTGGCGATCGGCACCGCGTCGGTGGCCGGGCCGGCGGTGGACACCGGCGGCAGCGTGAAGGTCGGTGCCGCCGGGGGCACCTTCACCGGCACCGCCGGCACCGACACCTGGTCCTTCGACCCGAATTCCGGCACCACCGCCATCAGCGGCTTCGTCCACGGCGTCGATCATCTGGCCTTCAACGGCATCGCCGCGGCCAGCCTGATCACCTGGAACACCCAGCGCGGTGGCGTCGCCGGGCTCGGCGTCGCCTGGAACATGGGCGATGGTTACGCCTTCCTCGCCGGCGTCGACACGCTCCAGCCCGGGGATGCGCTGTTCGGCGCCGCCAGCGCGGTGGCGCCGCCGGCGATCGCGACCGGCGGCAGCACCACGATCGGCACTGCGGGCGGCAGCTACGTTGCGACGGCTGCCGCCGAGAATTGGGTGATCAGCCCCGGCTCCGGCCATGCGGTGATTGCCGGCTTCGACCCGGCGGTGGACACGCTGACCTTCACAGGCGTCGCTCGCGACAGCCTGATCGGCTGGCACACCAGCGCCACGCCAGGCTACGGCATCGCGTGGAACCTCGACGGTGGGGAGGTGATCCTGCCTGGCGTCGGCGACGTGCCGGACAGCCAGATCCTGATCGCCTGAGGCTGTGGCACGGGCGACGACCGCCTTAACGCGCCTTTCACCCTCCCTGCGGGAGACTGGTGCCGTGGTCCCGGACGATCCGGGGCCCGGCAACAGGAGGGAAAACCCGCATGCCGTTGAACTCGGTGAACACCAATACCGGCGCCATGGTGGCGCTGCAGTCGCTGAACAAGACATCGGATGAGCTGACCGCCACGCAGAAGCGGATCTCGACCGGCTTTCGCGTCGCCGACGCCAAGGATGACGGCGCCGCCTATGCGGTTGCGGAACGCGTACGCGGCGAGATCGCCGCCACCGCCTCGGCCAACGAACAGCTCGGCGGCGTGAAGGGCCTGCTGGACGTCACCAACGCCAGCCTGTCCAACGTGTCCGACACGCTGAAGAAGCTGAAGACCATCGTCGTCAAGCTGGCCGACCAGACCATCACCACCGACCAGCAGACCCAGTACCAGACCCAGGCCAAGGAGCTGACCAA
This sequence comes from Paracraurococcus sp., assembly GCA_049315625.1. Taxonomy (GTDB): domain Bacteria; phylum Pseudomonadota; class Alphaproteobacteria; order Acetobacterales; family Acetobacteraceae; genus Paracraurococcus. Next base: position 14,352 of record JBMOJU010000026.1, on the reverse strand, counting down.
CAACATCCAGGCATTCATCCAGGATGCCAGCTACAACGGCAAGAACATCCTGGATGAGAGCGTCTCCACCCTGGCGAACACGGTGGTGCGCAATGGCGCCGGCGTGACCTACAGCTTCGACGGCTACTCGGCGCTGACCAACATCTTCAACAGCATCTCGGGCGTGAATGCCTGGACTGCGAGCTCCGCCGCGGCGGCGCTGACAAGTAGCGGCGCGGTCACGACGGCGATCAGCAACACCCTGACGCAGCTCAACAATTTCGGTTCCTACGCGAACTACATCGACAGCCAGATCACCTACAACAAGGCGAAGATGGACGCGCAGGAAGGCGGCCTCGGCGCACTCGTCGATGCCGACCTGGCGAAGGAATCCGCCAAGCTGCAGTCGCTGCAGATCCGCCAGCAACTCGGCACCCAGGCGCTGTCGATCGCCAACCAGGCGCCGCAGACGCTGCTGAGCCTGTTCCGCTAGCCGCCTTCGCCCACCGCGTCGCCCGCCCCGCATCGCGCCGGGGCATCGGCATTGCCGGCAGGAAGCCGGCCGACGCTTCCATCCCCGCCGTCGTGGCAGCGCTCAGACGCCACTCCCGCTCCGCCCCGCCGCGGAGACCCAGCAAGGATTGCTGCGCATGTCCGACCAGATATCCGCGGCCGAGCCGCCGTCGCCCGCCTCCGCCGCCGGCGCCGCCGCCTATCGCCGCCGCCTGACCGCGAAGCAGATGGAAGCCGAGGTCTTTGCCCGCGCCACCCGCGCCATCCGTGCTGCCGAGCAGGCCGAGCCGCTCGCCCGCGCCCGCGCCGTGGCCGACAACCGCCGGCTCTGGGACGCGGTGCATGCCGCGGTGATCGACCCGACCAATGCGCTGCCGGCCCCGCTCCGGGCGCAGATCGCCGGCGTGGCGCTGGCAGTGCTGCGCGAATGCGACCTGGCGACCCCCGACCTTGGCTTCGTCGCCGAGATGAACGATCTCTTCGCCGCGGGGCTGTGGCGGTGACCCCGGTACTGGCCGAGCGCCTGGCCGATCAGGCGCGGATCCTGCTACGGGACGGTCGGGCAGAGGAAGCGCTGCCCATGCTCGACCGGCTCGGCAGCCTGATGGCGCCCGCACACGCCGCGCTCCGCGCCGAGGCGATGCTGCAGCTCAAGCGCTGGGAGGAGGCCGAGGCCGCGGCCGACGCGGCGCTGGCCGGCGCCGGGGACGATGCGCCGCTGCGCCGCCTCCGCGCCCGCATCCGCCTTGCCCGCAGCCACCACGCCGCCGCCGTCATGGCCGCACCGGCGGACCTCGGTGGTCGCCTGTTGCTGGCGGCCGCGCTGCTGGAGGAAGGCCGGCACGACGAGGCGATCTGGTTCCTCGGCGAGGCCTGGCGCGCCGATCCGGACAACCCCCAGCTTCAGGCCCGGCTCGGCCAGGCGTTCATGCGGGCCGGCCGCCACGAGGCTGCGGCGGAGCTGCTGGCGCATTGCGAGGCCGCGGCGCCGTGGACTCCGGGCATCGGTGCGCTGCGCGCCCAGGCGGCGCTGCTGGCCGGCGACCCGGCCGAGGCGGAGCGCCTGGCCCGCACTGCGCTGTCCCGCGGCATCGTCGACGGCGCGGTACACAGCGTGCTGGCGCATGCGCTGGTCGGCCTCGACCGGCTTGCGGAGGCAGGGCCGCATTTCGCCGCCGCGGCACGCCTGGCGCCGGACAGCGCCTATCTCGCCCATCTCGCCGCCGCCGCTGGCGGCACCCCGCCGGACCGCGCGCCCGAAGGCTATGTCGCCGCCCTGTTCGACGGCTATGCGCCGCATTTCGAGGAATCGCTGCTCGGCCTGGGCTATCGCGTGCCCGGACTGTTTCGCCGCGCCGTGGAGCGGCTGCGGCCGGCGATCGGTGCGGGGGAGGTACCGCTCGGATCGGTACTCGATCTCGGCTGCGGCACCGGCCTTGCCGGCGTCGCGCTGTCCGACCTGCTGCGAGGGCCCTTGACCGGGGTCGACCTCTCGCGGCGGATGCTCGAGCAGGCCGCCGCCAAGGGCATCTACACCGCGCTGCGTCAGGCCGACCTGAACGCGGTGCTGCGCGAGCCAGGCGAGGCCTTCGCGCTGATCATGGCATCGGATGTCTTCTGCTACCTCGGCGAGCTGAGTGAGACGTTGGCGCTCTGCCGGCAGCGGCTGGCGCCCGGCGGCCTGTTGCTGTTCAGCCTGGAACGCGCGGCGCCCGGGACGGGGTGGCTGCTGGGGCCGGAAGGGCGCTATGCCCATGCGCCCGACTATATTTCCGCCGGCCTGGCAGAGGCCGGTTTGCAGGCCCTGGAGTGCCGCGAGGAACCGCTTCGCCTCGCCGGCCAGGCCAGCGTCCCCGGGCTGCTGGTGGCGGCGCATGCATCCGGGCACTGATGGCGCGACCTGGCGGGCGGGCCTCGCCGCCCTGGCGGAAGGCACGCCCGATGCCGCCCTGCCGCTGCTGCGGGATGCGGCGGCGGCCGGGGCGGGGGGCGGGCTTGCCCCACTCAATCTTGGCCTCGCCCTGATGCAGCTCGGCCGGCTGGCCGAGGCGGTGTCGGCGCTGGAGGACGCCGCTCAGGCGCTGCCCGACCACGCGGAGCCGCCCTTCCGCCTCGGCACCATTGCCGGCCTGCGCGGGGGCGGCGACCGTGCTGAGGCCTATTTCCACGCCGCGCTCGCGCGCGACCCTAGGCATGTTCCGGCCCTGGCGGCCCTGGCTGCCATTGAGGAGGAGACCGGCCGGACCGAGTCCGCCGCGGCGCGCATCGCCCTGGCGCGCGGCATCGATCCGGCCGAGCCGGAGCTGGATTTCGCCGCGGCGCGCCTTGCGCTGCGGCAGGGCGATGCGGCGGCTGCGATCACCGTCGCCGCCGCGGTCCTCGTCCAGCGGCCTTCGCATGCCGCCGCGGCGCGCCTGATGGCACAGGCGCTCCTGCGCCGCGACGGGCCCGAAGCGGCGCTGATCGACATCGCCAGCCGCGCCGCCGGCGATCCCACGGCCGCCGGCTGGGCCGTTGCCGCCGCCGAATTGCACGGTGTTGCCGGGCGCCACGCGGCGTCGCTGGCCGAGCTGCGCGTCGCCGCGACGCTGGCACCGGACAGTGCGGAGATCCAGGGACTGCTCGGCCTCGCCCTGGCCGATTCGGGGCGCGGGGCGGAGGCGGAGCCGTTGCTGCGCGCCGCGATCGCCGCCCGGCCGACCGACCTCGACCTGCGCAACCGGCTGGCAACGGTGCTGTGGAAGGCGCATCGGATCTCGGCGATGCTGGAGGTGCTGGACGACGCGATCCGCGCCTTCGGTCCGCAGCCCATCCTGCTGATGAATCAGGCGCTGGCGCTGAACGCGGTGGGTGAGCAGGACCCGGCGCTGGCGGCGGCGGAGGCCGCGGCGGCGCATCCGGCCGGCGGCACCCAGGCGCTGGTGACCCGCATGGCCGTGCTGCCCTACCACCCGGAGGCCGGTCATGCCGCGGCGCTGCTGGCCGCCGGGCGCGCGGTCGGTGCAAGGCTAGGGCCTGCCGCGGCGGCGCCCGCCCGGCCGCGCGACCCGGAGCGGCGCCTGCGGCTTGGCCTGCTGTCGGGCGGGCTTGGCCAACATCCCGTCGGTTGGTTGACGCTGGCGGGGCTGGAGGCGCTGCCGGAGGCCGAGTTCGAGCTGCTGGCCTACAGCCTGAAGCCGCGTGGCGATGCGATGGCGGCCCGCTTCCGCGCCCGCTGCGCCGCCTGGCGCGAGGTGGGGCATCTCGACGACGCGGCGATTGCCGCCCTGATGGCGGTGGATGGCCTCGATGTCCTGCTCGACCTCGGCGGCTATGGCGATGGCGGCCGGCCAGGGCTGCTGCAGCGCAAGCCGGCGCCGGTCCAGGTCAAATGGGTCGGCATGCAGACCGGCAGCATGGGTCTCGATGGCCTGGATTGGATGCTGACCGACGCGTGGGAGACACCGCCGGGATTCGAATGTTTTTACGCGGAAAATCTGCTGCGCCTGCCGGACGGCTATGTCTGCTTCACCCCGCCGCCCGCGGCCCCGGCTGTCGTCGCCCTGCCGGCCCTGACCCGCGGCCATGTCACCTTCGGCTGCTTCAACAACCTCGCCAAGGTTACGCCGCCGGTGCTGCAGGCCTGGGCCCGCATCCTCGCCGCCTTGCCCGGAGCGCGCCTCGTGCTGCGCACCCACGCGCTGGGGGACGCGGCGACGCGCGACCGCCTTCGCCAACGCCTCGTCGCGCACGGATTGCCGGCGGAGCGGGTGGCGTTGGAAGGCGGCGTTCCGCACCAGGCGCTGCTGGCCGCCTATGGCGGGATCGACATCGCGCTCGATCCTTTCCCCTACGCCGGCGGCCTGACCGTCTGCGAGGCGCTTTGGATGGGGGTGCCGGTGGTCGCGCTGGCGGGCGACAGCTTCTGTTCGCGGCATGCGCTGAGCCATTTGGCGAATGTCGGCCTGGCCGATTGGGTCGCGGCCTCGGCGGAGGATTATGTCGCCCTGGCGATCGAGCGGGCGCGTGACCTGCCGCGGCTCGCCGCGCTGCGCGCCGGATTGCGCGGCCGGGTCGCCGCCTCGCCGCTGACCGATGCGCCGCGTTTCGCGCACGGCCTTGGCGCCGCCCTGCAACACGCCTGGCGCGAATGGTGTGCCGCGACGACACCCCGGTGATGCAACGCCACCCCACCCTCGGGACTTCACAGGAGCGGTGTGTTGATTGGGAGGCAGCGGGCGTGAACCGGTTCCAGCCGGGGCAGGGGCTTTTCTGCCGGAGTTGCGGCGCCACGCTGACCGAGGACGTCGCCGATCTCGGCCTGGTGCCGTTGTCGGTCGATCCCGTGCCGGCCGGTACCGGCCTGCGCACGGTCGCAAGCGCGCCCCTGCGGGCGCTGGTCTGCAGCGATTGCCGGCTGGTCCAGGTGGCGGGTGCCGGCGTGGCGGCGCGGCAACCGCTCCCGCGGCCGACGGATGGCTTCGCCGGGGTGATCGCTGCCCGGCTGCGCCTCGGCCCTGCGACACCGGTAGCCGCTTTCGATGCTGGCCTGTTGGCGCCATTCCGCGATCGCGATATCCCCGCCAGGGCTGTCCCGACCGGCGCCGACAGCGCATTGCGGCTGCGCGATGTCCTGCCGGCGCCGGTGCTCTTGCTGGCCGGACCGCTGCTGGCTACCGCGCTCGAGCTGCCGGATGCGCTGGCCGGCGTCCGGGCGTTGCTCGCCCCGGGCGGGGTGGCAGTGTTCGACATTCCGGACCTGCTGGGCCGGCTGCGCGACAATCGCTTCGACCTGCTTGGGCATGCGATGCCGACGCTGCCCTCCCTGCTGGTGGCGGAGATGCTGTTGTGGCAGCACGGCCTGGTGCCGTTCGAGCTGGAGCCGCTGCCGGGACCAGGCCCCTGGCTGCGGCTGCTGGTGCGGCACAAGGAAGACGCCACCAAGCCGATCTCCGGGACCATCCTGGCGCGGCGGGCGGCGGAGCGGGAGGCCGGGCTGGAAGGTCCTGAGGCCTACCAACGCGCCGCGGTGGCAGTGGTCGAGGCGCGGCTTGCGGTGCTCGACCTGCTGGTCGCGGCCCGGCGGGATGGCCGGGTGGCCGCAGGTTATGGCACCGGCGCCGCGGCGGCCACCCTGGCCGCGGCGGCGGGCGTTGGCCCCAGCCTGCTGGCCTACACCGTCCATCCGGAGGCCGGCGGGGGTGGCCTGGAACTGCCCGGCAGCCAGGTGCCGGTCCTGCCGCCGGAGACGCTCGACCTGGCGCCGCCGGACCTGCTGCTGGTGCTGGACGGCAGCCCGGCACAGGCAGTTCGGGCCGCCCTTGCTCGGTATTGCTCTTGGGAAGGCCGGATCGCCCTGCCGCTGCCGGGCCTGCAGATCGTTTGACCGAAATTCATGCACGCCTATCTGGACACCGTGCGGTAACGTTCCACCCTATCGGCTCGAAGCCTCGATAGCGAGATCGGAACCCATGGGCGCCGGCGGCTTTTCCAACCCGCCAGGCGCCCGGCCCACAGGGCCGGAACCACCAGGAGCGCGCATGAATCTGATACAAGCCCGCAGCCCCGCGGGCAGCGCCATTCCGACGGAGGCGCGCTACGCGGCCGTGCGGAACCGGACGGAGGCGCTGGCCGCGCCGCTTTCGCCCGAGGACCAGTGCATCCAATCGATGCCGGATGCCAGCCCGACCAAATGGCACCGGGCCCATACCACCTGGTTCTTCGAGACCTTCCTGCTGGTCCCGCATTTGCCGGGGTACCGCCGCTTCGACGAGCGTTTCGGCTTCCTGTTCAACTCCTACTACGAAGCGGCCGGCCCGCGGCATGCCCGGCCGCGGCGCGGCATGCTGACGCGCCCCTCGTGCGACGAGGTCGCGGCCTACCGCGCCCATGTGGATGGCGGCATGGCCGCGCTGCTGCGCGACGTGCCACCGGAGGCGCTGAGCCTGGTCGAGCTCGGCCTGCAGCATGAGGAGCAGCATCAGGAACTGCTCCTGACTGACATCCTGCACGCGCTGTCGCAGAATCCGCTGCTGCCGGCCTACGACCCTGATTGGCAAGAACCCCAGGCCACGACCGGCGCGCCGCGCTGGCTGGACCTGCCGGAGGGCGCGGCCGAGATCGGCCACGCCGGAGCCGGCTTTGCCTTCGACAACGAAGCGCCGCGCCACCGGACCTGGATCGCCGCCTGTCGCGTCGCCGACCGGCTGGTCACGAACGCCGAATGGCTCGGCTTCATGGCCGATGCCGGCTATCGTACGCCCACCCTCTGGATGAGCGACGGCTGGGCCGCCTGCGCGGCGGAAGGCTGGGAGGCGCCCCTCTATTGGCAGCGGCGTGACGACAGCTGGGCGCAATACACGCCATCCGGCCTGCGCCCCGTCGATCCCGCCGCGCCGGTCCGCCACATCTCGTGGTATGAGGCCGAGGCCTTCGCCCGCTGGTCCGGCAGGCGACTGCCGACCGAGGCGGAGTGGGAGGTGGCCGCGGCGCTGCCCGGCTTCCGAGACGCTACCGGCATCGGCTGGCAGTGGACGGCGAGCGCCTATCTCCCGTATCCCGGCTTCCGCCCCTGGGCCGGCGCAGTCGGCGAGTACAATGGAAAATTCATGATCAACCAGATGATCCTGCGCGGTGGCTCGCTGGCCACCCCGCCCGGCCATACCCGTCCCAGCTACCGCAATTTCTTCCCGCCCGGGGCGCGCTGGCAGTTCACGACCCTGCGTCTGGCGGAGGATGCGGCGTGAGTGGCGCGCTCGCCCGCGACGCGGCGGAGGCGCAGCGCGCCGCGCTGATCGCCGACGCCCTCTCCGGGCTTTCCGCCCCGCGCAAGACTCTGCCCTGCAAATGGCTTTATGACGCCGAAGGCGCCCGGCTGTTCGAGGAGATCACCCGGCTTCCCGAATACTACCCGACGCGCACCGAGACGAAGATCCTGACCGAGCAGTCGGAAGCGATCGCCGCCGCCATCGGACCTGGCGCCGCGGTGGTCGAATTCGGTCCCGGCGATGGCGCCAAGGGCGCCCTGCTGCTGGCCGGGCTGCAATCCCCGGCGGCCTATGTGCCGGTCGACATCGCGCCGGAATGGCTTGAGGCTGCCGCTTCCCACGTTGCCTCGGCGCGCCCGGGTTGCCGGTCCTGCCGGTCGTCGCCGACTTCACCCAGCCCTTTGCGCTGCCCAGGCGGATCGGCGCGGCGCCGCGGCTCGGCTTCTTCCCCGGCTCGACCATCGGCAATTTCGAACCCGCGGATGCGACGGCCTTCCTCCGGCGGGCGCACGCCACGCTGGGGGCCGGGTCGCGGATGCTGCTTGGCGCCGATCTGGTAAAGGCGGTGCCGGTCTTGGAGGCGGCCTATGACGACGCCGCCGGCGTCACCGCGGCCTTTGACCTCAATCTGCTGCACCGGTTGAACCGGGAGGCAGGGGCGGATTTCGACCCGGACGGCTTCCGCCATCGCGCGATCTGGAACCCGTCGCTGGAACGGGTCGAGATGCACCTGGTGTCGCAGCGGGAGCAGCGGGTGCGGGTCGCCGGGCGGGAATTCCGCTTCGCCCCGGACGAGACCATCCACACCGAGAGCAGCCACAAATACCGCCCGGAACGGCTGGAAGCGCTGGCGACCGCGTCCGGCTGGCGCGCTGCGGCCAGGTGGACCGACCCGAAGGCGCTTTTCTCGGTCTGGCTTCTGGAAGGTTAGCCGCTCCCTGGCCGGCCTCGAAACCGCCCCGAGGCTGGGCGGGGGGGGCGCGGCAGATGCACGCCTGACCCAGCACCGCAGGCCTGCTAGCCTTTCGGCCATGACCCATACCGAGATCGCCAGCCATCGCGGCGGCGCCATCCTCTGGCCGGAGAACAGCGCGCGCGCCTTCCGCGAGGCGCTCGCCCTGCCGGCCGAGCAGCTCGAACTCGATGTCCACCTTACCGCGGACAATCAGGTGGTGGTCATGCATGACCCCACGCTCGACCGCACCACCGACGCCACCGGGCCGGTCCGCGCCCGGACCCTCGCGGCGCTGCGGGAGGTTCGGCTGAAGGGCACGGGGGGTGAGGCTCCACCCAGTCTCGCGGAGGCCGCGGCCTTGACGGAGGCGGCAGGCCGGACCCTGCGGCTGGAGGTCAAGGCAGATGCGGATGGCCGACCCTATCCGGGTATCGTCAACGCCTGCCTCGCCGTGCTTGAGGGCACCGGCATGCGTCGCAGGACGGTGGGGATGAGCTTCCAGCCCAGGACGGTCGCGGACATGGCCGCCGCCGGAGGATTGCTGCGTACCGTCCTGTTGCTCGAAGCCAAGCCCTGGCGCGGCATGGGCGTGCCCGGTGCCGTCGCCCTGGCCCGAAGTTGCGGTGCGACGGAGATCGGCCTGCCGGTGCTGGAGTTGGACGCGGCCGCGGTGGCCGGCTTCCGCAATGCTGGCCTCGGGGTCGGTGCCTGGGCGGCGAACGAGGCCTCTGGCATCCGGCACGGTTTGCGGCTGGGCCTGGATGCAATCGCCACCGATGATCCTCCCTTGGCGTTGCAATTGCGCGGCTGAGCCAACCGGTTCGTGTAACCGGGGGTCGGGTTATCGAGGAGATTTTAACGGCGGGCGAATTGCCCTAAGGGTGACCAGCCTGATGACCCGCCTCCGCAGGGAGCAGCATCAGCCACCGCCATAGGGTTCGTTCGGATTGCCCTGACCGGGGACGCAGTTCGAGCCGGCCTGCCCTTCGCCGCGCCCTGACGTGCCGTGAGACGTTCGATGCAACCGCCACAGAGACCCACCCCCGGTCGCGCTTCCGCCGTGGCCTCCGGCCGGCCCGGTCTGTCGGAGGCGGAACTCCGCCAGCGGTTGGCCCTCGCGCCGCCAGGCGCTCCGGGGACGGCAAATGATTGGCAGCAACTCGGCCAGCAGTATGCCGCCACTGGCCGCCCGAATGAGGCGGCGCAGGCATTCGCAGAAGCGATCGCCGCGGGTGCCTCGTCGATCGCCTTGGCTGCGCCGCAGGCCATGGCCCTGAGCGCCGCCAACCGGCCCGCGGAGGCGGTCGCGGTGGCGGCGGCGGCGCAGGCGAAGCGGCCGAAGGAATTCCTACTGATCAACCTGCTTGGCGTCATGCTGCGCCGCGCAGGCTCGTTGAAGGAGGCGCAGGCGGCGTTCGAGGCGGCACGGAAGCTCGACCCCCGCGCCACGTCGGCCTGCCAGAATCTCGGCAACCTGCACGACCAGCTCGGTCGGTTCGAGGAGGCGGCGGCGGCCTATCGGGCCGGCCTGAAGATCGAACCACGCAACGCGACGCTGCATCGGCTGCTCGGTCGCGCCCTGCGGATGGGCGGCGACCGGGATGCCGCGGTGGTGGCCTTTGAGCGCGCCCTCGCATTCGGTCCACCTGCCCTCGAGCTTCTGACTGACCTCGTCGGGACCCTCGCCGACCTGGGCCAGACGGAACGGGCGATCGGCGTCATCGAGCGGGCGCGCAAGCTCCGCCCCGCGGATCCGCAACTCGATATCCTGGAGGCGCGCCTGGCCTACCGGCAGGGCCGCCGCGACGAGGCGCGGGTGTTGGTCGAAAAGGCGCTCGCCACGGTCCCTGGCGACGCGGATGGCTGCCTGCTGCTGGCGCGGCTGCATGGCGAGGGTGACCTCGAGGCGGCGAATCGCGCGCTCCGCCAGGGGCTGGTGGCGAATCCGAACTCGGTGCTGCTCACCACCCGGCTGATCGAGAACCTGACCCGCAGCCGTTACGGCGACGAGGCGATGCTGCTGCAGGAAGCCTATGAGCTGTCCTGCCGCCTGTTGCAGGCCAACCCCGGTGCCGTCCTGGCACATGCGAAGCCGCTGCGGACGGCCTTCCTGCGCTGCCTTGACCATGACCGGTTGGCCGCCTGCGGCAGACTGGCCGAGCTCGCACCGCGCTGGATCGCCGATGGCGAGATCGCCGGCCTGCATTACGAGTTGGGCAACGTCCATTCCCTGCAGGATCGGCTGGACATCGTGGAATGGCACCGGGCCTGGGGCCGGAAGGAGGCGCGGGCGATCACGCCGCTTGCCCCGCCGGCGACCCCTGCGCTGGCCACCGGCCGCAAGCTGCGCATCGGCTTCATGTCGAGCGACCTGCGCGACCATCCGGTCACCTATTTCGCCATGCCGCTTTTGGAGCGCTACGACCGCGACCGGTTCGAGGTATTCTGTTATTCCTTCTATGAGCGCGAGCGGGACCGGATCCAGGCGCATATAGAGCAGCAGGTCACTGCCTTCCGGTGGTGGCCGCGGCGTACGTCGGCGGACGTCGCCGCGGGTATCGCCGCGGATGGGCTCGACATGCTGTTCGAGCTGGGCGGCACGACGGCGATGAACAAGCTGGACGTCATGGCCTACCGGCCGGCGCGGATCGGCGCGAGCTGGCTGGGCTATCCGCATTCGGCGGGGCTCGAGGCCATCGACTACATCCTCGTCGATCCTTACATCAAACCGCAGAACCCGCGCCTGCTGATCGAACAGCCCTTCGAATTGGCGGAAAGCTGGGTGGCGCTCAGCGCCATCGGCTTTCGCGATGTGCCGATCGAGCAGGACCTGCCGGAGGAGCGGCGCGGCGTGCTGACCTTCGGCACCATGAACAACCCCTACAAATTCACCCGGGCCTGCCTGGATGCCTGGGCGGCGGTGCTACGCGCGGTGCCCGGTTCGCGCTTCCTCTTTGTTCGTCCGGAGGCGCGGACACCGGCCTTCGTCGCCAATGTCCGCGCCGCCTTCGCCGCGCGCGATGTCGATCCTGACCGAATCGACTATGTCGGCGTGCGCGGCAAGCATATGCCGCACTACAATGCCATCGACATCGCGCTGGACAGCCTGCCGCATGTCGGTGGCACCACGACCTGCGAGACGCTCTGGATGGGCGTTCCCTGCGTCTCGCTGGTGGGCCCCGGCTTTGCCGAGCGGCTCAGCTATTCCAACCTCTCCAATGCCGGGCTGGGCGACCTCGCGGTCTTCAGCGTGGAGGACTACGTCAAGGCGGCCGCGGCGCTGGCCGAGGATCGCCGCCGGCGGCGCCTGCTGCGGCACGGCCTGCGCGACATGATCCGCAGCCATCCGCTGGGGCAGCCGGACCGCTTCGTTCGCGCCTTCTACAACAAGGCCGAGGAGGTGGGGCGGGCATGAAAGCAGTCATCCTGGCCGGCGGCCGCGGTACAAGGATCTCCGAGGAGACCGCGGTGCGGCCGAAGCCGATGGTCGAGATCGGCGGCTGGCCGATCCTCTGGCACATCATGAAGATCTACGCCGCGCATGGCGTGACCGACTTCGTCATCTGCCTCGGCTACAAGGGCTGGCTGATCAAGGAGTACTTCCTGAACTACCGGCTGCATGCCTCCGACCTGTCGATCGACCTGGCCGCCGGCACGGTGGAGGTGGTGCGGCCCTCCGCCGAACCCTGGCGCATCGCGCTGGTCGACACCGGGGAGGACAGCATGACCGGCGGGCGGCTGAAGCGCATCGCGCCCTACGTGGTGGACGAGCCGGCCTTCTGCATGACCTATGGCGACGGCGTGTCCGACATCGACATCGGCGCGTTGATCGCCTTCCACAAGGCGCATGGCAGGCAGGCGACCGTCACCGCGGTGACGCCGCCCGGCCGCTTCGGCGCATTGGCGCGCGACGGCGCCGCAGTGAATGCCTTCATCGAGAAGCCGGCCGGCGATGGCGGGGCCATCAATGGCGGATTCTTCGTGCTGTCGCCCAGCGTGCTCGACCGCATCGCGGGCGATGCGACGACCTGGGAGGCCGAGCCACTGCAGTCGCTGGCGCATGACGGCGAGCTGATGGCCTATGACCACAAGGGCTTCTGGCAGGCGATGGATACGCTGCGCGACCGCGAACTGCTGGAACGTCTCTGGGCTTCCGGTCGGGCGCCATGGAGGCGGTGGTGAACCCCTCCCGCGGCTTCTGGGCCGGCAAGCGGGTGATGGTCACCGGCCATACCGGCTTCAAGGGCGCCTGGCTGGCGCTGCTGCTGCATCGGCTTGGCGCCGAGGTGACCGGCATCGCGCTGCCGCCGGAGCCGGGACCGAACGCCTTCGACCTGCTGCGCGTGGCGCCGCTGCTGGCGGCCGACCACCGCGCCGACATCCGCGACGGCGAGCCCCTTGCCGCGATGGTGCGCGCGGCGCGGCCGGAGGTGGTGCTGCATTTGGCGGCGCAGGCCTTCGTCGGGCGCGGCTATGCCGCGCCGTTGGCGACCTTTGCCGTCAACGTGGACGGTACCATCCACCTGCTAGAGGCGCTGCGCGGCCTGCCGGGTGTGTTGGCCGCGGCGATGGTCACCTCCGACAAGGTCTATCGCAATGATGGCGCCGGCCGAGCCTTCCGCGAGGGCGATGCGCTCGGCGGCGCCGACCCCTATAGTGCCTCGAAGGCGGCGGCCGAGATCGCCGTCGCATCCTGGCGTGCCTCCTTCGCCGCTCTGCTGCCGCCGATCGCCACCGCGCGGGCCGGCAACGTGATCGGCGGCGGCGATTTCGGCGTACAGCGGCTGATCCCCGACCTGGTCCGCGCCGGCGTCGCGGGGGAGCCGCTGCTGCTGCGCCGGCCGGATGCGACCCGGCCCTTCCAGCATGTGCTCGACGTGCTGCGCGGCTACCTGATGCTGGCGGAGCGGCTGGCGACGGGAGAGGCGCCGGCGGCGCTGAATTTCGGCCCGGCAGATGGCGAGATCCGGGTGCGCGACCTGATCGCGCATTGGGGTTCGCCGGTGGATTGGCGGCAGGAGCAAGGCCCGGTCATGTCGGAAGCACCGCGTCTCGGTCTCGATTCCAGCCTGGCCGCGGAAGCGCTGGGCTGGCGCCCGATGCTCTCGACGCCGGCGGCGATCGCCGAGACGGCAGGCTGGTACGCCGCCTGGCGACGGGGCGAGGATGTCCAGGCCCAGGCGCTGTCGGCAATCGACCGGCTGGCGCTGGCGTGAGCGGCGCGCGCCCCGTCACCGGCTGCCGCGCCTGCGGCGGCCGGCTCGGCCTGACCTTCTGCGACCTCGGCCGCCAGCCGGTCGCCAATTCCTATGTCCCGCCGGAGCGTGCCGGGGAGCCCGAGCCGTCGTTTCCGCTCCGCGCCGTGGTGTGCGAATCCTGCCGGTTGGTGCAACTCGATACGGTGGTGGATGAGCGTGGCATCTTCACCGACTACGCCTATTTCTCGTCGATGTCTTCGACCTGGCTCGACCACGCGGCGCGGTTCTGCGCGGCGATGACGCAGCGGCTCGCGCTGGGGGCCGGCAGCTTCGTGGTCGAGGTGGCGAGCAATGACGGCTACCTGCTGCGCAACTTCGTCGCGGCGGGCATCCCCTGCCTCGGCATCGAGCCGGCGCTCAATGTGGCCGGGATCGCCCGCGCCGGCGGCGTGCCGACCGAGGCACGGTTCTTCGGCCGCGCGGCGGCGCGCGACATCCTGGGCACGCGCGGCGGGAGGCCGGCCGACCTGGTCGTCGCCAACAACGTGCTGGCGCATGTCCCCGACCTGGACGATTTCATCGGCGGCCTGGCGCTGCTGGCCGGCGCGGTAGGCGTCGTGTCGATCGAGGCGCCGCACCTCGTCGCGCAGGTCGATGGCGTGCAGTTCGACACCATCTATCACGAGCACTATGCCTATTGGTCGCTGCTCTCGATGGAAGCGGCGCTGGCGCGGCACGGGTTGCGGGTCTTCGACGTGGAGCGGTTGGCGACGCATGGTGGCTCGCTGCGCGTCTTCTCCGCGGCTGGCGCGCGCGCCGAGTCCGGGACGCTGCTGGCGCTCCGGGCCGAGGAGACGGCGCGCGGCCTGGATGGCGATGCCTTCTACAGCGGTTTCGGCCCGCGCGTGCGCGGCGTGCTGGACGGGCTGCGCGCCTGGCTGGCGGAATGCGCGACCGAGGG
>JBMOJU010000289.1:0-6725 GCA_049315625.1 Paracraurococcus sp. | reverse complement strand
AACCCGGACACCCCAGCATGCTCCGCCTCACCCTCGCCTGCGCCGCCACCGACCGCACCCGCCCGCTGATGGATGGCCGCGTCACCATCCCCGGCTGCGACATCACCTTCCTGCCCGGCGAGCCGGAGGACATCTTCCGCAGGGCCCTGCGCGATAAGGCATTCGACGTGTCGGAGCTGTCCATGGGCAGCCACATCGTCACCACCGCGCGGGGCGACAGCCCCTATGTCGGCATCCCCGTCTTCCTCTCCCGCGCCTTCCGCCATTCCGCCATCTACATCCGCACCGACCGTGGCATCCGCACGGCGGCCGACCTCGCCGGCCGCACCATCGGCCTGCCGGAATACCAGCAGACCGCCGCGCTCTGGGTGCGCGGCATCCTGCGGGAGCATTACGGCGTGGATACGTGCGGCATCGCCTGGCGCACCGGCGGGGAGCGCGTGGCGATCACCCTGCCGCCGGGCTTCGACGTCAAGCCGCTCGGCCGCGACCCGGAGGCAGCGCTGGCAGCCGGCGAGATCGACGCGCTGATCACCCCGCGCCCGCCCACCTGCGCCGGCGTCGCCCGGCTGTTTCCCGACTACCGGGCGGAGGAGATGACCTGGCACAAGGCGAGCGGCTTCTTCCCGATCATGCATTGCCTGGCGGTGCGGAAGGACATCGCCGCGGCGCATCCCTGGCTGCCGCTGGAACTGCACCGCGCCGTGTGCAAGGCGAAGGCGCTGTCCCTGGCGGAGCTGCAGATGGTGAACGTGCTGCGCGTCTCGCTGCCCTGGATCGCGGCGGCGTATGAGGAGCAGGCGGCGGCGATGGGCGGCGACCCCTGGCCCTACGGCTTCGCCCGCAACCGGGACGAGGTCGCGGCGATGATCCGCTTCGCCGTGGCGGATGGCCTGGCGGCGGCGGCGATCCCGCCCGAGGCGCTGTTCCACCCGAGCACGCTGGCGGAGCCTGGCTAGCTGCCGCTGTTGCTGCCGCGGCTGTTGCCGTAGGGCGGTGGCGTGGTGGCCGGTTGCAGCGCGCCGCAGCCGGCCAGGGCGAGCAGCGCGAGGAGGATCAGGGTTCGCATCGTGGCTGTTGCAGCGCGCCGCTGCTGCCGTGGTGCCGCGCGGCCCGATCAGGCTGGCGTGAGGCCGCGCCACATCTTCCAACCACGCCGCCGCAGGTCGCAGGCCGGGCAGGTGCCGCAGCCGAAGCCCCAGTCGTGCAGCTGCGTCCGGTCGCCGAGGTAGCAGCTATGCGTGTCGACGCGGATCGCCTCGACCAGCGCCGCGCCGCCCAGCCGTTCGGCCAGCGTCCAGGTCGCCGCCTTGTCGCGCCACATCAGCGGCGTGTGCAGCACGAAGCGGGCATCCATGCCCAGGTTGAGCGCGACCTGCAGCGCCTTCAGCGTGTCGTCGCGGCAATCCGGGTAGCCGGAATAGTCGGTCTCGCACATGCCGGCGACCAGGTGCTTCAGCCCGCGCCGGTACGCCAGCGCCGCGGCGAAGGTGAGGAAGACCAGGTTGCGGCCGGGCACGAAGGTGTTGGGCAGGCCGTTATCCTGCATGGCGATGGCGGTGTCGCGGGTCAGCGCGGTGTCGGAGATGGCGCGCAGCGCGTCGAGCACCAGCACGTGGTCCTCGCCAAGCTTCGGCGCCCAGTGCGGGTTCTCCGCCACCAGCCGCGCGCGGAAGGTCCCGCGCACGTCGAGTTCCACGCGGTGGCGCTGGCCGTAGTCGAAGCCGATGGTCTCGACATGGCCGAAGCGGTCCAGCGCCCAGGCGAGGCAGGTGGCGGAATCCTGGCCGCCGGAGAAGAGGACGAGGGCGGCGTCGTCGCGCATCAGGCCTCCAATCGCAGCGCAGCCCAACGGGCGGCTTCGGCCACCACCGGGTCGGGATCCTCGGTGCGCGCTTGTGCCACGGGGCGCAGCGCGAGGGTCGCGGAATTGCCGATGGCGATCATCACGTTGCGGACGAAGCGGTCCCGCCCGATGCGCTTGACGGGGCTGCCGCTGAACAGCGCGCGGAACGCCGCATCGTCCAGCGCGGCCAACTCCGCCAGCTTCGGCGCGACCAGCGCGGCGCGCGGCGCGAAGCCGGGCTCCGCATGCGCCTGGGCGTACTTGTTCCACGGGCACACCGCCAGGCAGTCGTCGCAGCCATAGATGCGGTTGCCCATCGGCACGCGATGCTCCTCCGGGATCGGGCCATTGTGCTCGATGGTCAGGTAGGAAATGCAGCGCCGTGCATCCAGCCGATACGGGGCGGGGAAGGCATCGGTCGGGCAGATGTCGAGGCACCGCCGGCAGGACCCGCACTGGTCGCCCTCCGGTGCATCCGGCGGCAGCGCCAGCGTGGTGTAGATCTCGCCGAGGAACAGCCAGGAGCCATGCGCCCGGCTGACCAGGTTGCTGTGCTTGCCCTGCCAGCCGAGACCCGCCTGCTGCGCCAGCGGCTTCTCGGCCACCGGCGCGGTATCGACGAAGACCTTCAAATCCCCGCCGAAGCGCTGCGCCATCCAGCGCCCCAGCGCCTTCAGCCGCGCCTTCACCACGTCGTGGTAGTCCCGCCCCTGGGCATAGACGCTGATGGCGCCGCGGTCGCGCCGCGCCAGGATGGCCAGGGGGTCCTCGCCGGGGGCGTAGCTCAACCCCAGCGAGATGACGCTCACCGCCTCCGGCCACAGCGCCCGCGGCTGGGCGCGCTGCGCGGTGCGCTCGGCCAGCCAGCCCATCGTGCCGTGCTCACCGGCCGCCAGGAACGCATCCAGCCGCGCCCGCACCGCCTCCGGCAGCAGCGCCTCGGTGAAGCCGACCGCATCGAAGCCGAGGCGCGCCGCCTCGGCCCGGATCAGGTCACGTGCGTCAGCCGCGCCCACGATAGGGCTGCACCCCCTGCTCCGGCACCCAGACGCCCGCCGGGGCCGGTCCGGTCTGGTAGAAGACGTCGATCGGAATGCCGCCCCGCGGGTACCAGTAGCCGCCGATCCGCAGCCAGGCCGGCGCCAGCGCCTCCACCAGCCTTCGGGCGATCGCCACGGTGCAGGCCTCGTGGAAGGCGCCGTGGTTGCGGAAGGCGCCGAGGTAGAGCTTCAGCGACTTGCTCTCGACCAGCCAGTCCTGCGGCACGTAGTCGATCACCAGATGCGCGAAATCCGGCTGGCCGGTCATGGGACAGAGCGAGGTGAATTCCGGCGCCGCGAAACGCACCAGGTAGGCGAAGCCGGGATGCGGGTTCGGCACGCGCTCCAGCACCGCCGCCTCGGGCGAGGTCGGCGCGGTGGTGTAGTGCCCCAGCAGCGTCAGGCCGGAGGTGTCGGTGGTGGCCTCGGTCATTCCTCGGTCTCCTGCGCCGCGGCCGGCGCGTCGCCCGCCGCCCAGCCGGCCTCCAGCTCCGCCGCCCGCGCCGCCAGCCGCCCGGCCGAGATCGCCGCCCGCAAATCGCGCGTCAGGTCCTGGTAGTACTGCACATTGTGCCAGGTCAGCAGCATCGGGCCGAGCATCTCCTCCGCCTTGATCAGGTGGTGGATATAGGCACGGCTGTGCCGCGCGCAGGCCGGGCACCCGCAGGCCGGGTCGATCGGCCCGGGATCCTCGGCATGCCGCGCGTTGCGCAGGTTCATCTGCCCGCTGCGGGTATAGGCGCGGCCGGTGCGGCCCGAGCGCGTCGGGATGACGCAGTCGAACATGTCGATGCCGCGCATGACGGCGCCGAGGATGTCGGACGGCGTGCCGACGCCCATCAGGTAGCGCGGCGCCGCCTGCGGCATCAGCGGCATGGTGCAGTCCAGCACGCCGAACATCGCCGCCTGGCCTTCGCCGACGGCAAGGCCGCCGACCGCATAGCCCTCGAAGCCGATTTCGCTCAGCGCCGCCACGCTCTCGGCGCGGAGCTCCGGGTAGACGCTGCCCTGGACGATGCCGAACAGCCCGTAGCCCTCGCGCGGCACGAAGGCGTCGCGGCACCGTTTCGCCCAGCGCATCGACAGCCGCATCGAGGTCGCGGCCTGGTCCTCGGTCGCCGGGAAGGGCGTGCATTCGTCGAGGCACATGGTCACGTCGGCATCCAGCAGCCGCTGGATCTCGATGCTGCGCTCCGGTGTCAGCCGGTGCTTCGAGCCGTCGAGGTGCGACCGGAACGTCACGCCGCCTTCATCCATCTGCCGCAGCTCGTTCAGGCTCATCACCTGGTAGCCGCCGGAATCCGTCAGGATCGGCCCGTGCCAGTCCATCAGCGTGTGCAGCCCGCCCAGCCGCCCCACCCGCTCGGCACCGGGGCGGAGCATCAGGTGATAGGTATTGCCCAGCACCATGCGCGCGCCGGTCGAGCGCACCGCATCGGCGGTCATCGCCTTCACCGTGCCGGCGGTGCCGACCGGCATGAACACGGGCGTCTCCACCTCGCCATGCGCGGTGTGCAGCACGCCGCGGCGGGCGGCGCCGTCCTGCGCCAGCTTCGTCCAATGCAGCGTCACGAGTCACTCTCCAGCGTCAGCAGGCTGCCATCGCCATAGCTGTAGAAGCGGTAGCCTTGCGCGATCGCGTGCGCATAGGCCGCGCGCATCCGCGCCGTGCCGGCGAAGGCGGAAACCAGCATGAACAGCGTGCTCTTCGGCAGGTGGAAATTCGTCATCAGCAGGTCCGCGGCGCGGAAGCGGTGGCCTGGCAGCAGGAAGATGTCGGTCAGGCCGCGGAAGGGCCGCACCGGTCGCAGCCTGTCCGCCCCGCCGAGCGCCGCCGTCTCCAGCAGCCGCAGCGCCGTGGTGCCGATGGCGACGATCCGTCCGCCGGCCGGCCGCGCCGCGTTGATCACGGCCGCCGCGTCCTCCGTCACCTCGCCCCATTCGGCATGCAGCGTATGGGCGCGCGGGTCCTCCGCCCGCATCGGCAGGAAGGTGCCGGCGCCGACATGCAGCGTCACCGTCGCCCGCCGCACCCCGCGCGCCTCCAGCGCCGCGACCAGCTCGGGCGTGAAATGCAGGCTGGCGGTCGGCGCCGCCACCGCGCCGGGCCGGGCGGCGAACAGGGTCTGGTAATCCGCTCGGTCCTCCGGCCGCGGCCCCTCCGGCCGGGCGATGTAGGGGGGCAGGGGGATCTCCCCGGCCTGCTCCAGCGCCGCCGCCAGCACCGCCGGGTCGGGGCCGAAATCCAGCCGCGCCGTGCCGCCCTCCCGCGCCACCACGCGGCAGGGCAGGCCGGGGGCGCCGTCTATGCCGATGGTATCGCCCGGGCGCAGCCGGCGGGCGTTGCGCACCAGCGCCTCCCAGGTGCCGTCGGGGTCGGCGCGGTTGAGCATGATCTCGATGGCCGCCGCGCCACGCCGGCCATGCAGCCGGGCCGGGATCACCCGCGTGTCGTTCACCACCATGACGTCGCCCGGCCGCAGCAGGCCGGGCAGGTCGCGGATGATCCGGTCCGCCAGCCCGTCCGGCCCCACCTCCAGCAGCCGCGCGGCATCGCGCGGCCGCGCGGGTTCCTGGGCGATCAGCCGCTCCGGCAGCGCGAAATCGAAATCCTCCGTCCGCAGGGCGGGCGGCGAAAGGGCAGGGGGTTGGGGCACGGCCCGGCGGTAGCGCGGCGGCGGCGCCAAGGCAACACGAGGCCGCGGCCCGGCCCGCATGCGGGCCGCGGAGGGCTTCAACCGCTATAGACGATGGGGTATAGCGACAGGTGCCTGGCTGCGTCGGCCTGCGGCTCGCGGGCGCCGTCCGGCGCGAGCAACGCCGGGCGCCGCCGGCCCGAGGAAAGGACTGCCATGCGCCGCCGCTTCCTGCTGCTCGCCGGGCCCGCCCTGGCAGCCGCCCCGGCCCGGGCGCAGGAGGCCGCGCCGCTGACCGTCTTCGCCGCCGCCTCGCTGCAGGATGCGTTGCGCGCGCTGGAGCCCGCCTGGCGCGCGGGCGCGCCGGAAGTGATAGGGCGCGCGGGCGCGCCGGAAGTGATCGGGCGCGCCGCCGCGCCGGAACCGATCGGGCGCGCCGCCGCGCCGGGCAATCCGCCGCTCCGCCTCTCCTTTGCCGCCTCCTCCGCCCTCGCCCGGCAGATCGAGCAGGGCGCACCGGCCGACCTCTTCCTCAGCGCCGACGAGCCCTGGATGGACTACCTGGCCCAGCGCGGCCTGATCGTGCCGGAAACCCGCACCAGCCCGCTGGGCAATGCCCTGGTCCTGGTGGCGCCGGCGGAGTCTCCGCTGGCGCCGCTGGCCCTGGGCCCGGGGACCGATTTGGCCGCGCTGCTCGGGCCGCAGGGAAGGCTGGCCACCGGCGACCCGGCGCATGTCCCCGTCGGCCTCTACGCCAGGGCAGCGCTGGAAAGCTTCGGCCAATGGGCGGCGCTCGCCCCGCGGCTGGCCCGGGCGGAGAATGTCCGCGCCGCCCTGCTGCTGGTCGCGCGCGGCGAGGCGCCGCTCGGCATCGTCTACCTGACCGACGCGCGGGCCAGCCGCGGCGTGAAGGTGCTCGGCAGCTTCCCGCCCGGCAGCCACCCGCCGGTCACCTACCCCTTCGCCGTCACCCGCCGCGCCGCCGGCCGGGCGGAGGCGCGCGCCCTGCTGGCCTTCCTGGCCGGGCCGGGCGCGGCCGAAACCTGGCGCCGCTTCGGCTTCACCGCCGCGGCGCCCTGACCGCATGCGCCGCCTTGTCCCGCCGCCGGTGCTCGTGCTCGGCTGGCTGATCGCCGGCGGTGCGGCGGACCTGGTCCTGACCCGTGGCACCAACGCCCCGGTGGCGGCGGCGGAGGTGCCCGG
>JBMOJU010000288.1:0-6696 GCA_049315625.1 Paracraurococcus sp. | reverse complement strand
GAGAGCCCGGGCTTCGGCGCCTTCTGGGGCGAGGTGAACAGCAACGTCCACAAGGGCCTGGGTGCGCTGGGCTGCGTCACCTCCGGATCCTTCCGCGACCTCGACATGCTGGCGCCGGGCTTCCAGATCATCGGCGGCATGGTGAACCCGAGCCATGCGCATGTGCACATGGTGGATTTCGGCCGCGACGTGATCGTGCACGGCATGCCGGTCATGCATGACGACGTGGTGCATGCCGACCGCCACGGCGCGGTGGTGATCCCGGCCGAGGCGGTGCGGCAACTGCCGGCGGCGATCGACCTGATCACCCGCAAGGAAGCGGTGATCCTGGAGATGGCGAAGCGCGACGACTTCGATATCGAGAAGCTGAAGGACGCGCTGTCGCGGTCCGACGATATCCACTGACCCCGGCCGTGCCTTGGATGATGGAGCCCTGATGCCGGAGACGCCTGACCTGCCGCCCGACCTGCCCCCCGCCTTGGCCGTGGTTCGCCCCGATTGGGTGGACAACAACGGCCATATGAACATGGGCTTCTACATGGTCGTGTTCGACATCGCGACCGACCAACTCTGGCCGAGCCTCGGCCTCGGCGCACCGTTCCGCGCGCGTGGCCTGGCCACCTTCGCCGCCGAGGCCTGGGTGAACTACGTGCGCGAGGTGAACGAGGGCATGCCGCTGGCCTGCACCAACGAGGTGCTGGGCTATGATGGCAAGCGGCTGCTGGCGACGCACCGGATGTACCATGCGACCGAAGGCTGGCTCGCGGCGGAGAACGAGGTGCTCTACCTCTGCGTCGACCTCGCCGCGCGGCGGGTGACGCAATGGCCGGAGGACGTGCTGGCGCGCTTCGCGGCGCTGAGCACCGGGCAGCCAGGCAAGCGCCTGGCGCTGCGGCGGCGGGACCGGTAGCAGTCGCGCGAGCATGCGCGCTTCGGTTTGAATTGCTGCCTCGCCACCCCCAGAGTCCGGTTCGGGTGGCGCATGGATGGTGCCCCTGGCCGCGCGCCGCGCACCATCCCGGCCCGGGACGGGTCCGCCGCACGGCAGCGCGGGGCAAGCATGACCAGCGATCTCGATGTTTGTGCCAGAATCGCCTGCCCGGACTGCGGGGCGGCCGGCACGGGGTTCTGGCGGAAGGACGCGCTGCGCGGGCAGGGGCGCGAATTGCTCGGCCTGACGCGGGGCTTCATCCGCCGCCCGGGTGACCACCGGGCCGATCCGGGAATCGTTTGCGCCCAATGCCACGTGCCGGCGCGGGAAGGGCCCTTCGTGCGGGAATGCCAGGGCACCTGACCGCCGCTCAGACCGCGCCGATCTGCCGCCGCAGCGTCTCCACATCCTCATGCCGCGGCTTCGCCGTGCCTTCCCGCATCACCGCCGCCGCACCGCAGGCCATGCCCCAGGCGAAGGCCTCACGCGGGCTTTCGCCCTGCGCCAGCTTCCACACCATCGCCGCCAGGAAGCTGTCGCCGGCGCCGACCGCGCCCAGCACCGGCACGTCCAACGCCCGCAGCCGGGTGACGCCGGATTTTTCCGCCAGCAGCGCGCCCTCATGCCCCAGCGAGACTGCGACAAGCTCCGCCCCGCCCTCCCGCACCAGGGCCAGCGCCGCGTCGTTCAGCGCCCGCGGTGCGCCGAGCGAGCGGCCGACCATGGTCTCGAACTCGCCGCGGCTCGGCTTGATCAGCGCCAGGCCATGGCCGAGCGCCGCCTTCAGCGGCGGGCCAGAGGTGTCGAGCACGCAATGCCGCCCTTGCCGCGCCGCCAGCACCGCGACGCGGACGTAGAAATCCTCCGGCACCCCGCGCGGCAGGCTGCCGCTGGCGACGATCCAGTCGCCGGGCTCGGCCTCCAGCACCGCCAGCGCGGCGCCCCATTCGGCCTCCGACACCTCGGGTCCCTCCGGCACGAAGCGGAATTCATGGCGGGTCGAGAGGTCGTTGACCGTGTGGCACATGCGGGTGCTGCCGGCGATCGGGATGCTGTGGCGCGGCACGCCGTCGGACTCCAGCAGCTCCTCCAGCAGCGCCCCGGCCAGGCCGCCGGTCAGGATCACGGCCAGCGTCTGCGCACCCAGCTCGTGCAGCACGCGGGAGACATTGACCCCGCCGCCGCCGGCGTCGAACCGCTCGTTCCGGGTGCGCGTCTTGCGGACGGCGCGGATCATGTCCGCGTCGGCCGAAATGTCGACGCTGGGATTGAGCGTCAGGGTGAGGATGCGGGAGGCCATTGGCCGAGAAGGCTACGGGCTTCCTGCTGCACCGCAAAAGGGAAAATGGGCCGGCCGGGGCCACGGCCGTCGGCGCGGCACGGGATCCGCCCGGCTTGGTGCCACGGGAATGCACCGGCTTCGCCGCAATGGCGCCGGAACGATCACGGTAGGATGCGCCCCGCCCTGTCCCGAGGACCGTGCCATGCGCCACGCCCCCCGCCTTGTCGCCCTGCTTATCGCCGGTTGCGCCGGCGGCTGCGCCGAGATCGCCCAATCGATGTGCCACGGCCAGGCACAGGCCGCGGGCGCCTATCTCGGCACGCAGTATACCGGCCAGTCCTGCACCACCTCGGCGACCTATAAGCACAAGGGGCGAACCTATGGCGGGAGCACGTCCTGCGCGCCGACCTTCGCGTCCGTGTACCAGTGGAACACGGACAGCGACCGCGTCTACGCCATCTGCATGGCCGGGGTCGCGCGCCGCTATCCGCCGCGGGCGGAGGTGACGGCGGCGCGGTAGGGGCCAGGGCGCCAGGCGGCCGCCGGCGCGTCAATCATCGCCGTGCTTGGTCACCCGCATCGCCGTCGCCAGCTTCATCACGGCGCAGGAGGCCAGCCGCGCCCGCGCGCCTTCCGCCCGGCTGGTCAGCGCGATCGGCACGCGGGCGCCGACCACGACGCCGGCGCTCTCGGCGCCCGCCAGGTACTGCAACTGCTTGGCCAGCATGTTGCCGGAGGTGAGGTCGGGGACCAGCAGGATATCCGGATCGCCCGCCACCGGGCTGGTCAGATGCTTGGCCGCCGCGGCCTCGGCGCTGATCGCGTTGTCGAAGGCCAGCGGCCCATCGACGATGCCGCCCTGGATCTGGCCGCGATCGGCCATCTTGGCGAGGGCCGCGGCGTCGATCGTCGCCGGCTGCTTCGGCGTCACCAGCTCGACCGCCGCCAGCACCGCCAGCTTCGGCCGTTCGATCCCCAAGGCACGACACAGGTCGATGGCGTTGCGGGCGATATCGGCCTTGGTCTCCAGGTCGGGCTCGATGTTGATCGCCGCGTCGGTCACCACCAGCGGCTTGTGGTACAGCGGCACGTCGAGGATGAAGCAGTGGCTGATGCGGCGCTCGGTCCGCAGCCCGCCCTCACGCGCCACCACCGCGGCCAGCATCTCATCCGTGTGCAGGCTGCCCTTCATCAGCGCCCCGGCCCGGCCTTCCCGCACCAGGGCGACGGCGCGCTCGGCCGAGGCATGGCTGTGCGGCGTGTCCTCGATGGCGATGCCGGCGAGGTCGAGGCCGGCGGCCGCGGCGGCGGCGCGGATCCGCGCGGCCGGCCCGACCAGGATGGGCAGGATCAGGCCCGCCCTGGCAGCATCGAGCGCGCCTTCCAGGCTGGCGGCATCCACCGGATGCACCACGGCGCAGGGCAGGGCGGGACCGGCGGCGACCGCCCTGGCGATCAGCCGGGCCAGCTTGTCGTCGGCAGCCTTGTTGTGCGGCGCGTCATTCATGCAGCGTGCCTAGCGCGAAGGCGGGCCGCGGCGCCAGCGCCGGCCGATGATCCTTGCATGTCAGGCCCGGGCCAGCACCTGCACTGTCTGGTGGCAGATGTGGCAATCCTCCGGCGGGCGCCGGTCGGCCCAGGGCAGGCAGCGATGGTCGAAGCCCTGTTCCAGCGTCGGCTTGACGATGGCGAAATAGGGCGAGACGTCGAAATCCCGCGGCGCATAGAGCGAATGGTGCCGCACATGCAGCACCTCCTGCCCCGCTTCCGTGCCGGTGCCGCCCAGCATGGCGATCTCGGGCAGGATCGGGTAGCCGACCCGGTTGAAGGCATCGGCGATCAGGCTGGCGCAGATCGCCCGGGTCGGCTCGCCCGACCCCAGCGCGATCAGCCGCCGCCGGAAGCGCTTCGGCACCGGCGGCTGCGGTACCAGCCAGCGCGCCAGGTCGAGCACGTTGCGGAGATCGTAGCGCCCGCCGAGCCGCGACCGCGCGAAGTCGATCACCGCCGCCAGTGCCGCATCCTCCAGCCCCACGGGGCGGCAGATGCGCAGGTGGTAGCCGGCGTATTTCCGCAGCGGGGATTCGACGATGCCAAGGCCAAGCTCGGCCTCGATCAGCATCGGCTCCCCCGCCGGCGTCGCCGCCCCGGTGAACAGCGCGGCATGCGACCAGGTGGACTGCGTCAGGTACTTGATGGCGGAGGAGACCTTGTTGGCCCCGCCATCCACCAGCAGCACGTCGCCCGGCCGCAGCACCCGCGCATAGGGCCCGAGGGCGGCGAGTGCCCGCTCCGGCGCCGCGTCCCGGGCGACGATCCGGCGGGCGATGAAATTGCCCAGACGATCCAGCTGCGTGTCGATCCAGGCCATGGCGGCGCTTCCCGTTCCCTGCCCTGGCTTCGCCGCGGCAGGGGTAAAGGTTGCGCCGGGCCGGTCAGACGCGGCGGATCCCGTAGAACAGCGCCACGCCCTTCAGCATCCCCTCCAGGTCGGCGCGCAGCGCGGTCGGCGAGAAGAACTGGCCGAGCGGCACGTAGGGCACCTCGGTGAAGGCGACCGCCTGCATCTCCCGCCCGATGCGCGCCTGCGCCGCCTCGTCCGGCGCCTCAAACCAGGCGTTGCGCAACTCCTCCAGCTTCGGGATGGTCGGCCAGCCGAAGACCGCGCTGCGGCCATGGCCGCGGATCAGGTTGTTCGCCGCCGGGTTCACCTGGGCGCTGCCCGCGGTGTAGCTGACCATCATGTTCCAGCCGCCCTGCGGCACCGGGTCCTGCTTCAGGATCCGCTGCGTCACCGTGCCCCAATCGGTCGAGACGTAATCCAGGTTCACCCCGCCGCGCCGGAGGAAATCACCGCAGACCTCGGCCATGGCGTTGATCACCGGGAAGTCGGTGGCGGCCAGCAGGTTCACCCGCTCATCCCTGTAGCCGGCCTCGGCCAGCGCCTTCTTCATCCCGGCGCTGTCCAGCGGGCTGCGGAAGGCGTCCAGCCCGACCTCGCTGGCCATGACCGAGCCCGGGGCGAAGAAGCCGTAGGGCGTCCGCCAATAGGTCTTGTCGTCGCCCGCCGCCGCCGTCATCGCATCCACTTGGTTCGTCCCGCGCAGGATGGCGCGGCGGAGCGCCGGGTTGTCGAAGGGCGCGTGCAGGCAGTTGAAGCGCAGGAAGCCGATCGAGCCGTTCGGGTCGAGGATGTCGATCTTCAGCCCGCGCGCCCGCTTCAACTGGCCGACCAGGTCGATTGCCGGCTGTTCCCACCAATCCACCTCGCCGCGCTGCAGGGCGGCGCTGGCGGTGGCGCCGTCGGGGATGGTCAGCCACTCCACCCGGTCGAGATGCACCTGCTTGCCGCCGCTGAGGTAGCTCGCCGCCTCCTGCCGCGGCACGTAGTCCGGGTTGCGCTCATAGACGTTGCGGCTGCCGGCGACGCGCTCGGCGGCGAGATAGCGGAACGGGCCGCTGCCGATGATCTCCGGCACCGGCTGGGAGGAGGGCAGCGCGGCGTGTCGCTCCGGCATCATGGCGCAGAGATGCGTCCCCACCTTGGCCAGCGCATCCGGCAGCAGCGGGAAGGGCTTCTTCAGGCGGAAGACGATGCGGCTGTCGTCCGGCGCGCTCAGCTCCTCGGTCTGCGCCCAGAGCGCCTGGCCGAAGGCGTCCCGCGTCGCCCAGCGCTTGATGGAGGCGACGCAGTCGCGCGCCAGCACCGGGGCGCCGTCGTGGACTTTCAGGCCGCTGCGCAGGGTGATGGTGGCGCGCCTGCCATCCTCCTCGACCAGCGGCATGCCTTCCGCCATCTGCGGCCGGGCCTTCAACGCATCATCCCAGCCGTACAGCGTGTCGTAGACCAGCAGCGCATGGTTGCGGGTGACGAAGGCGACCGAATGGATCGGGTCGAGCAAGGCGAGGTCGGCCTGCGGCACGAAGCGCAGCACTCGGCGGCCCGCGGCGTTCTGGGCGGCGGCCAGGCGTGGCGCGGCCAGCGCGGCGCCCATGGTGGCAAGCATGGCGCGACGTCGCATGGCACATTCCCTTCGGTGGCGGGACGGAATTCTGCGGCGCGGCCACGGCGGCGGTCAAGCCGCCCTGTCAGCCCTCGCCGATCCGGCTCCCCGCATCCAGCGCCTCGTCCGGGCTGACGCGCAGGCTGCCTGTCACCCGCAGCCCCGCCTTGCCGCGCCGGCGCGAGGTGACCGCGAAGCGGGCGCCGAAGCGCGCCTTCAGCGCCGCCGCCGCGGCTTCCACCGCGCCGGCATCGGCGGCCTCCAACACCAGCCGCACGGCGGCATCGCCCGCCAGTGCCAGGCGGGGGGCGGCGGGTGCGGCGGCGCGGGGCTCGGGCGGCAGCAGGGTCAGCGGGGGCGGGGGCTTGCGGCGTGGCATGGGGTCGCCGCTTGTGGGCGTGGCCCGGCGCTGCGCGCAAGTCCCGGCACCGCGCCGGGGAGGCTGCCGGCGTTATCCCCAGCCACCGGGACAAGCCTGT
>JBMOJU010000287.1:0-6753 GCA_049315625.1 Paracraurococcus sp. | reverse complement strand
CGGCCTGGGCGCGATCTCATTGCCCAGCAGCGACCCGTCCGGCAGCAGGAACAGCTCCAGCGCCAGCACCCCGACCAGGTCGAGCGCGCCGGCCACCGCGGCGGCATGCGCCCGCGCCGCCGCGGCGACCGGCGCCGGCAGCCGGGCCGGGGCGAAGGACAGGTCGAGGATATGGTCGCGGTGCCGGTTCTCCACCGCGTCGTAGACCACGGTCTCGCCATCCGCCCCGCGCGCCGCGATCGCCGAGAGCTCGGCGACGAAGGGCACGAAACCCTCCAGGATCAGCGGCTTCGGCGCCAGCCGGACGAAGGCCGGCGCCGCGTCCTCCGGCCGCCGCAGCACCGCCTGGCCGCGGCCATCATAGCCCATCCGGGTGGTCTTCAGCACCGCCGGCAGGCCGATGGCGGCGATCGCCTCGGCCAGCTCGGCTTCGCTATGCACCGCCCGCCACGGCGCCACCTGCACCCCGGCGCGTTCGAGGAACGCCTTCTCCCGCAGCCGGTCCTGGCAGATCCGCAGCACATCGACCCCGGGCCGGCAGGGCAGCAGCGGCTCCAGCGCCGCCAGCGTCTCGGCCGGCACGTTCTCGAACTCGAAGGTCACCACATCGACCTGCGCGGCGAAGCCGGCCAGCGCCGCTTCGTCCTCGTAGGGCGCGATGGTCGCTGCCGCGGCCACCTGCGTGCCCGGCGAGTCCGGCTCCGGCGAATAGACGTGGCAGCGATAGCCCAGCCGCGCCGCGGCGAGGGTCGACATGCGGCCGAGCTGGCCGCCGCCGAGGATGCCAATCGTCGCGCCCGGCGGCAGCGGGAAGCGGCCGGCGAAGGCGTTGCTCACGCCGTCGGCTCGACCGGCGCCTCGGGCACCGAGGCGGTCTGCGCCGCCCGCCAGGCATCCAGCCGCACCGCCAGGGCGGGGTCGGACAGCGCCAGGATGGCCGCCGCCAGCAGCGCGGCGTTGATCGCCCCGGCCCGGCCGATCGCCAGGGTGCCGACCGGGATGCCGCCCGGCATCTGGGCGATCGACAGCAGGCTGTCCATGCCCTTCAGCGCGTGGCTTTCCACCGGCACGCCGAGCACCGGCAGCGGCGTCATCGCCGCGGCCATGCCCGGCAGGTGGGCGGCCCCGCCGGCGCCGGCGATGATGACCTTGAGGCCCCGGCCGCGCGCGCCCTCGGCGTATTCGACCAGCCGGCCGGGCGTGCGGTGGGCGGAGACCACCCGGGTCTCGAACGGTACGCCGAGCCGTTCCAGGGTCTCGGCGGCATGGCGCATCGTCTCCCAGTCGGAGCGGCTGCCCATGATGACGCCGACCAGCGGCGCCGGGGTCTCGGCGGTCATGCGATATGGCTCGGGCTCAGGCGATGATGTCGGGCAGCAGCCGGCTTTCCAGCCAGGTGATCTCGTCCTTCAGCTTCAGCTTGCGCTTTTTCAGCCGCTGGACCTGCAACTGGTCGGTCAGGCTGTCCGACAGCCGGGCGATGACGGTGTCGAGGTCGCGATGCTCGCTCCTCATTTCATGCAGGCGGCGCAGCAGGGATTCACGATCATCCAGCATCGGGGCATGCGCTCGGCCAGGGAAGGGACACGGAAAATGGTGCATTCGCCAAGCGGAGGCCATTACCATGCCCCGGCGCGGGCGCAACAGCCGGCCGTGCCGGCTGGCCGCGTCCGCGCATCCATGGCGCAAGGAGAGGCTGCATGAATATCTCGCCGAGGCTCCGTTCCCTTGAGGACCGGCACGCCGTGCTCGACCGCCGGATCGGTGAGCAGGATGCGCGCCCCAGGCCCGACGAGGCGGAGATCACGCGGCTGAAGCGGGAGAAGTTGCGGCTGAAGGAAGAGATCGAGCGGCTCCGCCGGCAACATTAGAGCGCGATGGCTTGCGGCGGAATCGCCGAGAAGCCTGAATCGCGCGACAAAACAACGGCCTGGGCGGGATGCGTGGGCGAAGCCGAACGCATCCCGCCCGAAGGCATACGGCCCGCGGCGTCCGCGCCGCGGGCCGGGCTAGCGTCAGGCCATCGTCTCCTCGGCATCCGACATCGGCGGCAGCGGCGCGCCGGCGGGCCGCTCGCCAGCCGCGGCGACCGCGGCGTTCAGGTCGCCCTGGCTGCAGAGGCCGAGGATCACCGGGTCGCGCGGCTTGATGTTGGCGCTGTTCCAATGGGTCTTGTCGCGCACCTTGGCGATGGTTTCCTTCGTCGTGCCGAGCAACTTGCCGACCGCGATGTCGGTGAGGTGCGGGTAGTGCCGCAGCACCCAGGCGATGGCATCCGGCCGGTCGTTGCGCTTGGATACCGGGGTGTACTTGGCGCCCTTGCCGCGCGGCTTCGGGATCGGCAGGGAGTTCGCCGAGATCTGCAGCCGGGCGGAGGAATCCGCCTCGCAGCGGGCGATCTCCTCCCGGCTCAGCTGGCCGTTCAGCACCGGGTCGTAGCCGATGATGCCCTGCGCCACTTCCCCATCCGCGATCGCCTGCACTTCCAGCGCGTGCATGCCGACGAAATCCGCGACCTGCTCGAAGGTCAGGGACGTCTTCTCGATAAGCCACACGGCGGTGGCCTTCGGCATCAGGGGCTGGGTCATGCAAGCGGAACCTTCTGGCGGAGCCGGGGAGGGCCGGGCATCCCCGACACGGCAATGGCTGGCATATAGAGGCGCCCCCCGGCAGGGTCAAAGCCCGGAAGGCAAAGGAAAATGCGATGATGGAAGAGGAATCGCCGCGCCGCGCCGCGGGCTTCGTCCCGCCGGTGCTCGATGGATGGGACGTCGACGAATTGAAGCACTACATCGCCCGGCTGCACGCCGAGATCGCCCGGGCGGAAGCGGCGATCGCGCGGAAGGAAGCGCATCGCGGCGCAGCGGATGCCTTCTTCCGCAGGCCGGGCGGGTGATCGCCGCTCGATGGCCGTGTGCTGCTTCGCGCTACCCGAATAAAAGATTGGGGAGGAGACCATGTCCTCCCCATCGGACGCATGCGTCCAACCCCGCCATTGTTTTTCAGCGCCGCCAAGCGCCGCGTGACGAGTGCCAGACTGACAAAAATAAATGCGGGGGCCTGGGGGACAATACTTTCTCCCCCAGCCTCGCTTCATGCTGCATGGCAGGTCTCGATCCGCAAGTCACGCAGGGCCAAGTCGAGCCGCCGGGCGCGGCGGGCGCGGGCCAGCAGGGGGCCGGCGCTCTGGCCGTTCTGGTATCCGTCCATGCGCGCCAGCCCGCCGGGGGGGGCGCGCGGATGCCATGACCTTCCAGGTAAGGCGCGCAGCAAAAAGGCCGGCGGGTTGCCCCGCCGGCCCTCGTTCACGCCTGGTCCCGGTCGCTTACGCGGCCTGGGCCGGGGCGATCTGCTCGTTCACCGCGAGCTGCGGCTGCGGCCGGCCGCCCTGCACCGGGATCTGGCGCGGCTTCAGCGCCTCCGGCACCACGCGCCTAAGCCCGAGCTGCAGCAGCCCGTTCTCCAGCGTCGCGCCCTCCACCACGATGTGGTCGGCGAGGACGAAGCGGCGTTCGAAGGCGCGGCCGGCGATGCCGCGATGCAGGTAGCGGCCATTCTCCGGCGCCTGCGGCGCACGGCCGGCGACGGTCAGCACGTTCTCCCGCGCCACGACATCGATGTCGCCCGGGCCGAAACCGGCGACGGCCATGGTCAGCAGATAGCTGTCCTCGGCGGTCTTCTCGATGTTGTAGGGGGGGTAGCCCGGCGTATCGCCGACGTTGCGGGCGGTTTCGAGCTGGCGGGCCAGCCGGTCGAAGCCGATGGCGGTACGGAAGAGGGGAGCGAAATCGAGGGTGTTCACAGCCAGGACCTCCTTGGCAAGCAAGGTCTGTTGATGCCTGCGGTCACCTGGCGCCGGCGGCCCCGTGTGGGCACCGCGGCGGCTGAGCGACCGCGCCCGGAACCCCATCAGGGCGTCCCGGACACCACTGAAATTGGCAAGCGCCGCCCCCCGTTCAAGGGGGCGGCGCCTGATCCGCGTGCGGTCCCCGAAAGGGGGATGGCTACTTCGTGCGGGTGCCGATGCCGGCGAATTTCTTGTTGAACTTGGCGACCTGGCCGCCGGTGTCCATGACGCGCTGGATGCCGGTCCAGGCCGGGTGCGACTTCGGGTCGATGTCGAGCCGCAGCACGTCGCCTTCCTTGCCCATGCAGGACCGGGTCTTGTAGGTCGTCCCGTCGGTCATGATGATGGTGATGTCGTGGTAGTCGGGATGGATGTCGGGCTTCATGGCGCGCTCATGAGACTAAGGCGCAGCCGATACCGACCGGCCGCGGGAAGCGGACGCCTATAGGGGAAGGGGCAGGCCGGCGCAACCATCGCGCCGGTGCGCGCCCGGTTGGGCAAGGCCGGGCGGTCGGCCGGGCCGGACCCTGGCCGGGCCGCAGCGACAGGGCACCGGCGCCGCGCCCGGCAGCCCATGCGATTACATTGTTAAAGCACAATAAGCCGATGGTTGGGTCGCGGGTAGCGCGGTATCACGTGCCGTTGGCAAAGCGGGCGTCGCATGACCGTCACCCTCGAATTCGGCACGGTGCTGGCCGGCGCCGCCGGCCTTTCGACGTTGTCCATGCTGCTGCTGCTCGGCACCTGGCGGACAGCCGGCCGGCCGGCCTACCTGGCCGCCTGGGCCGGGTTCTGCGGCCTGGGCAGCGTCGCCCTCCTGCTGCATGCGCAGCGCGGCCAGGTGCCGGAGGCGCTGCTCATCCTGCTGGCCACGCCGGCCTATGTGCTGGCCCTCGGGCTGTTCTGGGCGGGGGCGCGGCGGCTCCGCGGCGCCGTCGCGCCGGCCTGGGCGGTCGCCCTGCCGTTGCTCCCCTGGTACGCCGCCTGCGCGCTGCCGGCGGTCTACGCCTCACCCGCTGCCCGCATCGCGCTGGCCACGCTGATCATCGCCCTGCTCGGCAGCGCCGCCGGGATCGAGCTGCTGCGGCTGCGCGGCAGCGCCGGCCTGCGGCGGGCGGCGCGGACGGTCGGCATCGTCGCCCTGCTGGTGAACATCCTGCCCCTGTGGCGCATCTGGCAGCTGCTGCAGGGCATGCCGGTCACCTTCAACGCCCTGGGCCTCCTGCTCGGCGCTATGCTCTTCGTCGCCACCGGCTTCGCCGGCCTGGCCCTGGCCAGTGCCCTGGCCAGCGAGCGCGATGCCCGCCTGGTCGCCGCCGCGGCGCAGCGGGAGGCGGCGGCGCTGCAGGCTGGCCGCGCTGAAATCCTGCGGCTGCATGCCGGGCTGCCGGCCATCATCTTCCACCGCGACTGCGACGCCGACGGGACCTCCCGCCTGCTGCATCTCGGCGGCGACCTGGCGGCGGTGACGGGCTGGCCGGAGTCCGACCCACTTGCGGCCGAGCATCTCGCCGACCTCGCCGCGCCGGGGACGCCGGCCTTCGCCGACCATCTGCGGGCCGTGCTGCGCGACGGCAGTGCCAGCCTCGACTGGCGCCTGCGCCAGCCCGACGGACGCTGGCGCTGGATGCGCAATGTCGGCCGCCGGCTGTCGCTGCGGCCGGATGGCGGCGGCGAGATGGTCGGCTATCAGGTCAATATCGACCGCGAGCGCGCGGCCGAGGCGAGTGCGGCGGCGGCGCGGGCCGAGCTCGACCGGACCCTGGCGGTGGCGCCGTTGGCGGTGTTCCGCGGCCGGATCGCGCACGACGACAGCATCGCCCGCAGCTACCTGAGCCGCGGCATCGAGACCTTGACCGGCTTCCCTTGGGAGCACGTCGCGGCGCATGCAACGTTGCTGGAGGCCTTTGAGGTGGAAGGCTTCGGCGAGCGCGCGGAGGTCATCCGCCGGCTGCTGGCCGAAGGCACGGTGCGGCTGGACCACCGGGTGCGGCATGCCGATGGCCACTGGCTGGAGGTCCGCACGACCCTGACCATCCTGGGGATGGAGCCGGATGGCGCCGTGGAGGTGGTCGGCTTCATCGTCGACGTCACCGCGGAACGCCAGGCGCTGGCGCGCGCCGCGGGCGCCGCGCGGCTCGCCTCGCTGGGCGAGATGGGCACCGGCCTGGCGCATGAACTGAAACAGCCGCTGGCGATCATGAGCATGGCCGCCGAGAATGCGCTGGGCGCGCTCGGCCGCGGCCAGGTGGACGCGGCCATGGCGCGGCTGCGACGCATCGTCGACCAGGCGCAGCGCGCCGCCGCCATCATCGAGAACCTGCGCCGCTTCGCCCGCGGCGGCGACCCGGGCGCACCGCCGGAGCCGGTGCCGCTGGAGCGCGCAGTGGCGAATGCCCTGGCGCTGGTCGGCGGGCCGCTGCGGGAGGCCGGGATCGAGGTTACGGTCGCGCTCGGCGAGCCGCCGCCGGTGGCGCTGGGCCAGCCCGTGTCGGTGGAGCAGGTGCTGGTGAACCTGCTGCTGAACGCCGCGGATGCGCTGCGTGGCCTGCCACCCGGCGGGGCGCGGCGCATCCGGATCGCCGCCCTGGCGTCCCCGGACGCCCCGGCTGGCCCCATGGTGGGGCTGACCATCGCCGATACCGGCGGCGGCATCCCCGCGGCGATCCTGCCCCGGCTGTTCGAGCCCTTCGTCTCGACCAAGGATGCCGAGCACGGCACCGGGCTCGGCCTGTCGATCTGCCATGGGCTGGTCACCAGCATGGGCGGCGCGATCACCGCGCGGAACGCGGGAGATGGCGCGCTGTTCAGCATCCTGCTGCCGGTGGCGATGGCCGAGGCGCCGGCCACGGTCTGACGCGGGACCGGGCAGGGCGGGTCGCGGCGATCCAGGCTGGACGCCGCCG
>JBMOJU010000286.1:0-6761 GCA_049315625.1 Paracraurococcus sp. | reverse complement strand
GCCGCCATCCTCCTTGGGCCCGGCTGCTTGCCGCTCAGTGTCTCCACCAGCGACCGCAGGCTGCGCAGATTATGCACCGGACGGAACTCGTCCACATGCGGCAGCATGGCCCGGATGCCCTGGGATCTGGGCTGGAAGCCCTCGTAGCGCAACAGGGGGTTCAGCCAGATCAGCCGGCGGCAGGAATTGCGCAGCCGGTCGGTCGCCTCCGCCAGGCCCTTGGCGCCCTCGCGGTCGAGGCCGTCGGTGATGAGCAGCACCACCGCGCCCTGGCCGAGCACCCGGCGCGACCATTGCCGGTTGAACAGCTCCAGGCTCTCCCCGATTCGGGTGCCACCCGACCAGTCGGGCACGATGTGCGAGACCAGCTCGAACGCCACCTCCGCATCGCGCGACTTGAGCTGGCGGGTGACATTGGTCAGCCTTGTGCCGAACAGGAAAGAATGCACGCGGTCGCGATCATTGGTCACCGCGTGCAGGAAGTGCAGCAGGATCTGCGCATATCGCGCCATGCTGCCGGAGATGTCGCAGAGCGCGACCAGCGGCGGCGGCCTCGTCACCCGACGCTTGCGCGCCAGGGTCATGATCTCGCCGCCCTCCGCCAGGCTGGCGCGGATGGTCGCGCGAAGGTCGACCACAGGCCCCATCGGGTCCGGGCGGAAGCGCCGTGTGGGCCGCGCATCCAGCGGCAGGACCAGCTTCCGGATCTCCTGCTTCGCCGCGTTGATCTCGGCGGCCGACATGGCCTCGAAATCCATCGCCTGGAGGCGTTCGCGCTCGCTCACCGTCATCGCCACGGCGACCGGCGGCTGCTCCTCCGGCTCACGCGGCGGCTGCTGCGGCGCCTGCTTCGGCGGGGTCAGCGCCTCGGCCACGCGGCGGGAGGAGGGCGGCGGTTTCTGGCGGTCCTTGAAGCCGTCCACCATCGCCATGGCGGCGGCGTTCCGCCCGGCCTCGGGGTCGCGCCAGAACAGCAGGAAGGCCTGGTCGAAGACGTCGAAATTCTCGTGCCGGCGGACCATGACGCCGCGCAGCGCGGCATGCACCTGGCGGCGGTCGCCGATGTCCACCAGTTGGAGCGCCTCGGCCGCGGCCAGCGTCTCGGCCGGGCCGACCGGCAAGCCGGCGCGGCGCAGCAGGCGGCCGAAGGCGAGCAGGTTGGCGGCGAAGGCGCCGCCCGGCGGGGTGGTGAGGGCGGCGAGGGCGGTGAACTCGCTCATCGCCGCGCCATCCCCTGCCGCGCCCCGCGTGCCGTCACGCCGCCGCCTGCTTCGCCTCGGCGACCAGCCTCGCCGCCTCGGCGCCGCGCAGCTTGGCGATGTCGTCCTGGTACTTCAGCAGCACGCCCAGCGTCTCGTCGACCGCCGCCGGCTCCAGCTCGGCCGCGTCCAGCGCGGTCAGCGCCGCCGCCCAGTCGATCGTCTCCGCCACACCAGGCAGCTTGAAGTAGTCGCCGCCGCGCAGCTTCTGCACGAAGGCGACGACCTGGGCCGAGAGCTTCTCCGGCACGCCGGGCGCGCGGATGCGCAGGATGGCGCGTTCCCGCGCCGCGTCGGGGTAGTCCACCCAATGGTACAGGCAGCGCCGGCGGATGGCGTCATGCACTTCGCGGGTGCGGTTGGAGGTGATGATCACCACCGGCGGCACCACCGCCTTGATGGTGCCGAACTCCGGCACGCTGAGCTGGAAATCGGCGAGGATCTCCAGAAGGAAGGCCTCGAAGGGCTCGTCGGCGCGGTCCAGCTCGTCGATCAGCAGCACCGCCGGGCCGCCTTCCGGCGACAGCGCCTGCAGCAGCGGGCGTTCCTGCAGGAAGCGGCGGTCGTAGATGCCGCGCTCCAGCGCCTCCCGGTCGCCGGCGGCGCCGGTCGCCTCGGCCAGGCGGATGCTCATCAGCTGGCGGGCATGGTTCCATTCATAGGCCGCGGCCGAGAGGTCGAGCCCGTCATAGCATTGCAGCCGCACCAGGCGGCGCGGCAGCTCCTTGGCCAGGACCTTGGCGATCTCGGTCTTGCCGGTGCCCGGCTCGCCTTCGAGGAAGAGCGGCCGGCCCATTCTCAGGGCGAGGTGGACCGTGGTCGCCAGCGCCCGGTCGGCGACATAGCCGCCGGCCGCCAGCAGGCGCTGCGTGGCCTCGACGCTCTCCGGCAGGTCGGACGCGGATGCCGGGTGCTGCCCGTCGGACGCGCTCACAGGAACATCAGCGCGAGGATGATGACCATCAGCCCGCAGCCGACCCAGAATAGCAGCGGCAGGCCGAAGGGCTCGATCTGCAGCAGCAGGCGCAGCGGATTGATCGCGTTGTCGGCCGCCGGGCGCGGTGCGGGACGGGCGGCCGGCGCCTCGGCGCCATGCTGGGGCAGCGGGGCGGGGCTGCCGGCGGCGGCCAGGGGTTCGGCGGCGGCCGCGGCCAGTGCCGGCTCGGGCGCCGGGGTCAGCAGGGCGGCGAAGCGGTCGAAGAACTGGTCGGCCATCTGCTTGGCGGTGCTGTCGATCAGCCGGGCGCCGAGCTGCGCCATCTTGCCGCCGACCTGCGCCTTCACATGGTATTTCAGCAGCGTCTCGGACGGGCCGAGCTCTTCCAGCGCCACGTCGGCGCCGCCCTTGGCGAAGCCCATCGCGCCGCCATTGCCCTCACCGCTGATGGTGTAGC
Organism: Paracraurococcus sp.; assembly: GCA_049315625.1. Taxonomy (GTDB): domain Bacteria; phylum Pseudomonadota; class Alphaproteobacteria; order Acetobacterales; family Acetobacteraceae; genus Paracraurococcus. The sequence continues at coordinate 4,108 of JBMOJU010000286.1, read as the reverse complement.
TCGCCGGCGGGTTGATGTTCTCCAGCTTCACCTTGCCGCCGAACTTGGCCGCCATCGGGCCGAGCTTGACGCCGACCTTGGCGGTGAAGGCGTCGTCCGCGGTCCGCTCGACGGATTCGCAGCCGGGGATGGCGGCACGCAGCGCCTCCGGATCGTTCAGTGCTTCCCAGACTTGCTGGCGCGGCGCGGGAATGCGCCGCTCGCCGGTCATTTCCATGGTCTGCTCCCGAATTCGCGCCGGACCTTAGTGGCGGGGAGGCGGCAGGGAAACCCCCGCGGGCCGGCGGCTGGATGCTGCTTCAGGCGGGTTGTTCAACGCCGTCGCGGCGGCGTGGTCTTGCGGCGGGACGATAAATACGGTGTCTGCGCCGCATGTCCGGATCCAGACCCATCTTCCGCCGCATCGGCCTCCTGCTGCCCATGCTGCTGGCCGCCGGGCCGGCCCTGGCGGCGCCGGCGGAGGCATCGCTCGGCCTCGCCTGGGCGATCCCCTTCGCCGGGCTGCTGCTCAGCATCGCGCTCGGCCCGATGCTGGCCGAGCATCTGTGGCACAAGCGGATGGGGCTGATCGCCGGCGGCTGGGCCGCCCTGCTGCTGCTGCCCTGGGCGGTGGCCTTCGGGCCGGCGGCGGCGGCGGGCCTGGCCTGGCACGCGGTGCTGCTGGAATACCTGCCCTTCGTCACGCTGATCTTCGCCCTGTTCACGGTCGGCGGCGGCATCGTGGTGGCGGGCGGGCCCTGGGGCACGCCGGCCGGTAACACGCTGCTGCTGGCGATCGGCACCGCCCTCGCCAGCGTGATGGGCACCACCGGCGCGGCGATGGTGCTGATACACCCGCTGCTGCGGGCCAATGCGCATCGCCGCCGCAAGGTCCACCTGGTGGTGTTCTTCATCCTGCTGGTGGCCAATGTCGGCGGCAGCCTCTCGCCGCTGGGCGACCCGCCGCTGTTTCTCGGCTTCCTCAAGGGCGTGCCCTTCCTCTGGCCGGCGCGGCACCTGCTGGCGCCGATGCTGCTGCTCTCGGCGCTGCTGCTGCTGGCCTTCTGGGTGGTCGACCGCCGGCTGGCGGCGGCCGACCCGCCGCCCGGGGCGCGGCCGGCGCTGCGCATCACGGGCCTGGTGAATCTCGGCCTGCTGGCCGCGGTGGTCGGCGTCACCATCGCCGGCGGCGTCTGGCATCCCGGCCAGGTGACGCTGCTGGGGCAGGAGGTCGGCCTGGCCCGCCTGGCCGGCATGGCGGCGCTGCTGGCGATCGGCGGCCTGTCGCTCTGGCTGACGCCGGCCAGCAGCCGCGCCGCCAACCTGTTCTCCTGGGCGCCGTTCGAGGAGGTGGCGAAGCTCTTTGCCGCCATCTTCGTCTGCATGGCGCCGGTGGTGGCGATGCTGCACGAGGGCGCGTCCGGCCCCTTCGGCTGGCTGGTGGCGCTGGTCGACGGGCCGGATGGGCGGCCGCTGCCCTGGGCCTATTTCTGGGCGACCGGCGCCCTCTCGGCCTTCCTCGACAACGCGCCGACCTATGTCGTGTTCTTCGAGCTGGCCGGCGGCGACCCCAGGCTGCTGACCGGGGAGCTGGCGCAGACCTTGCTGGCGATCTCCTGCGGCTCGGTCTTCATGGGCGCGCTGACATATATCGGTAACGCACCGAATTTCATGGTCCGCGCCATCGCCGCGCGGCGCGGGGTGCGGATGCCGGGCTTCCTCGGCTTCATGGCCTGGAGCTGCGCGCTGATGCTGCCGGGGCTGCTGGTGGTGACCCTGGTGTTCTTCCGCTAGGCGGCGATACGGTTTCCCTATCGCCGGGCCTGCCGGATCGAAATTGACAGATGGTCGGGCCGGGCGCTCTTTCCGCCCCGAACATCCCTGCCGCTGAGAGAGACGCCATGCCCTATGTGATCGGTGCCGATGTCCCGGACGAGCCGGCCGGCCTGCGCTTCCGCCGCCTGCTGGAGCGGCCGGAGATCCTGCAGATGCCGGGCGCGCATTTCGGCATGGCCGCGCTGCTGGCCAAGAAGGCGGGGTTCGAGGCGCTGTACCTCTCGGGCGCGGCGATGACCGCGACCATGGGCCTGCCCGACCTCGGCATGATCACGGTGGACGAGGTCTGCTTCTGGATCCGCCAGGTCAGCCGCTCCGCCGCCCTGCCGATGCTGGTCGATGGCGACACCGGGTACGGGGAGGCGCTGAATGTCATGCACATGGTCCGCGCCTTCGAGGAAGCCGGCGCCGGCGCGGTGCACCTGGAAGACCAGCTGCTGCCGAAGAAATGCGGCCACCTGAACGACAAGAAGCTGGCCGATGCGCACGACATGGCGGCCAAGTGCGCCGCGGCCCGCAAGGCGCGGAAGCATCTGTACATCATCGCCCGCACCGATGCCGCGGCCAGCGAGGGCATGGACGGCGCCGTGGCGCGGGCCAGGCTGTACCTCGACAGCGGCGCCGACGCGATCTTCCCGGAAGCCCTGACCACGCGCGACATGTTCGTCGAATTCGCCCGCCGGATGCCGGGGGTGAAGCTGCTGGCCAACATGACCGAGTTCGGCCGCACGCCCTTCTTCACCGCGGCCGAGTTCCAGGAGATGGGCTATTCGATGGTGATCTGGCCGGTCTCCCACCTGCGGGTCGCGGCCAAGGCGGTGGAGGAGCTCTACGCCTCGATCCGCGCGAATGGCGGCACCCACAAGATGGTGGACCGCATGCAGACCCGGGCGGAGCTGTATGCCACCATCGGGTACCACGACTACGAGGCGCTGGACGCCACGCTGGTGCGGACCATCATCCCGACGGCGATGCCGCAGCAGGGGTGAGCCGGCGGCGCCGGCGAGATGCGTTCAGTTTGTGCCGGGCAGGGCGTCCAGCACGCCCTGCACCGCCTGACCGAGATCGTCGGGCAGGATTCCAGCGGCAAGGTAGCCCCGAAGCGGCTCGCGGACCGAGCGGAGCGTGTCCGATCGCTTATCCTCCGGTGTTGCCGCGATCGCTTCGCGATATGCATGCAACGCTTCCGCCACAGGCCGCGTGAAGAGCGTAGCCTCCGCTAGATCGAAGCGACGCCAATAATCAGTGGGTTTTTCATTTACCTCAAAGAGGCAGAGCGGAAATTTGGTCTGGAAGCCATGCACGGCCGCCGCAAGCTTGCTGCTGTCCCAGCGCGCGAGTACCAAGTCGAGCCTAGACACATTCAGGGCGGCGTAGAGATCGTATCGGCTGATGTCCACGGCGCGTTGATAACTGGCACGCGCTTCCTCAAGCTGCGCCCGGTCGAGTTGAGCCGGCGCATCACGCATACCGTTTCGTCGCAGCGCTCCGCCCAAATTGCTCCAGGCCTCAGGGTCGGTGGCATCCCGTTCTACGGCATCACGCAGGCTGCCGATTGCTTTCTGGATTTTCCCCGACTTGCTGTAGGTAACACCGAGTTCGCGATGGATATGCGCACGGCCGGGGTCCAACTCTCGCGCCCGCAGCAAAGCTGCCTCCGCATCTTCGTACCGGGAATTTTCTCGGTAAAGCACTCCGAGCTTCTGCCAGGCATCGGTGAAGGCCGGGTTTCCCGCCACCGCCTGTTCCAACAGGCTGATCGCGTCCTTCGCGCCAGCCTGTGACATCGCCGCCCGGTAAAGGTCCTCGCCCCGCGACTCCCGCAAGCGGACGATCTCGTGGCGCAGAGCGTCAAGCTCAGCTTTGGTCAGAGTAACCAGCGCCATCCGGTCGCGAACCGGGCTGTCGGGCCACGGTGCAGCCTGGAAGGCCACGATAGTGTCGACCAAGGCGTCGACCTGCTGGTTGATGTTATCCGGTGTGTACTGGAAGCCTCGTGTGTTGCCGACGTTGAAACGCAAGTCGTCAGAGTTCTGGTAGATCGGTATAGTCAGCCCATCCCGCAGCGCCCACCGAACCCCGAGTTCTAGGTATACGTTCGGGTTCGCATTGGTCAAATCAGCAATATAGACGTCAGCGTCCACCGCCTCTTTGAACATAGAGGAGTGAATATCGCCAGTCGTCGTTTTTTCCTTCTCTATATAAAGCTCCACAGGCCGCCCAAGCTTACGCTCAACTCCTTGCTGGATGCGGTCAAGGAAGTTGGACTTTACCGAAGCGGCGTCCCGGTAAC
>JBMOJU010000285.1:0-6763 GCA_049315625.1 Paracraurococcus sp. | reverse complement strand
GCGCGGCCCGTCCAACCCGTGCGGCGCGTGGCCGGAGGCCGCGATCTCCCGCGCTATGTCGGCCCGGGTGCAGAAGCACGGGTACAGCAGCCCCATCCCGTCCAGCCGGTCCAGCGCCGCCCGGTACTCCGCCAGGTGCGCCGACTGCACCCGCACCGGCGCCTCCCACCGCAGCCCAAGCCAGGCCAGGTCCTCCTCGATCGCCGCGGCGTAGTCCGGCCGGCAGCGCCCGGGGTCGATATCCTCCAGCCGCAGCAGGAAGCGCCCGCCCGCGGCCTCCGCCAGCCTGGCCGCGAAGAGCGCCGCATGCGCATGCCCCAGATGCAGCAGCCCGGTCGGGCTCGGCGCGAAGCGCGTCACCGCCCCCTTCGGCAGCAGGTGACGCAGGCGTGCGATTGCTGGCATCGAGGGAGGCGCGTAGCGGCATACCCCTGGATGGAGCAAGATACATGGCCCCCCTCGATGGACCCCGCATCGGCCCGCGCGCCGGCGGCGCCCCCCGCCAACTCGTCGTCCTGCTGCACGGCCTCGGCGCCGACGGCCAGGACCTGATCGGCCTGGCGCCCGATTTCGCCGAAGCCCTGCCGCACGCCGCCTTCGTCGCCCCGGACGCGCCGCTTCCCTGCGACATGGCGCCTTACGGGCGGCAATGGTTCAGCCTGCAGGACCGCACGCCGACGGTGATGGCGGCCGGCGGCCGCACGGCGCGCACGGCGCTGGACGCCTTCCTCGATGCCGAGCTCGCCCGGCTGGGCCTGCCCGGCACTGCCCTGGCGCTGGCCGGCTTCTCCCAGGGCTGCATGATGGCGCTCTATGCCGGGCTGCGCCGCGCCACCCCGCCGGCGGCGATCATCGGCTATTCCGGCGCCCTGCTGGCCCCCGACTCGCTCGCCGCCGAGGCCACCGGCCGCCCGCCGGTGCTGCTGGTGCATGGCGAGGCGGACGACATCGTCCCCGTCACGGCGACCCGCCTGGCCGAATCGGCGCTGCGCGCCGCACACGTCCCGGTGGAGGCGATCTACCGCCCCGGCCTCGGCCACGGCATCGATCCGGCGGGCCTGGCGGCCGGCCGGCGCTGGCTTTCCCGGGCCTTCGGCACCACGCCGGAAGCGTGACGAAGCGATGAAAGCCGGCCGCCGCACGGCCCGGTGCCTTGCTTAACCTGTCACACGCTGGCATGAATGCCTTGAGACACGGCGGTGCCACAGCATATGGGGCCCAAAGGTTGCTATAGGCCCCATCTGTAGATGGCCCCGCTCTGGATAGGAGCGGCACTTGCCTGACGGCGGTAGCTTCATCGGTGGCCAGTCCTTCCCGGCCCTCGTGCTGAACGCGGATTTCCGCCCGCTATCCTATTTTCCGTTGTCCATCTGGTCCTGGCAGGATGCGGTGAAGGCCGTGTTCCTCGATCGCGTCTCCGTGCTGAACGAGTACGAGGCGGAGGTCCACTCGCCGACCCTGACCATGCGGCTGCCGAGCGTCATCGCGCTGAAGGAATACATCCCGGCGGCACGGCGACCGGCCTTCACCCGGTTCAACGTGTTCCTGCGCGACCGCTTCGAATGCCAGTATTGCGGTGAGCACCGGCCGACCCACGACCTGACCTTCGACCACGTGATCCCGCGCAGCCGCGGCGGGCGCACAACATGGGAGAATGTCTGCACCGCCTGCGGGCCGTGCAATTTGCGCAAGGGCAACAAGCTGCCGCGCGAATGCAACATGCTGCCGCACCAGACGCCGCGGCAGCCGACGAGCTGGGAATTGCAGGAGAATGGGCGGGCCTTCCCGCCGAACTACCTGCATGAGAGCTGGCGGGATTACCTGTACTGGGATTCCGAGCTGGAAAGTTAAGCAAGAAAGGTTGGGGAGAAGGTATTCTCCCCAAACCCCTCATCTATTTTTCTGGGTCGGCAATCGCTTCGCTGATTTTGCTTTTACCGATGAACGACCGCCCAGCCCGGCGGCCGCCCCGCGAACACCTCCCGCAACCAGCCCGCCGCCTCCTCCATCGCGGCCGTGCAGCGGTCCACCTTGCCGGCCCAGAAGTAGAAGCCGTGGTTCAGCCCCAGCCAGCGGGTGCAGGCCACCGCGACACCCGCCTCCGCCAGCCGCGCCGCATAGGCCTCGCCCTCGTCGCGCAGCGGATCGTATTCGGCGGTGGTGACCAAAGCGGGCGGCAGCCCGGCCAGGCTTGCGGCCTTGATCGGCGCCACATGCGGATGCGCCGCATCACCCGCCGGGTCCTGCACGTAATGCCCCCAGAACCACTCCATCGTCGCCCGGGTCAGGCCATAGCCCTCGGCATTCTCGGCGTAGGAGGGGTATCCCGGCGTGTGCCAATCCGTCACCGGATACAGCAGCAGCTGGCCGATCACCGCCGGTCCGCCCTCCTCACGCAGCCGCAGCGCCGTCACCGCGGCCAGGTTGCCGCCGGCGCTGTCGCCGCCGATGACGATCCGCGCCGGGTCGGCGCCGAGCTCGGCGGCGTGTTCGGCGCACCAGCGCGTCGCCGCCAGGCAATCCTCCGGCGCCGCCGGAAAGGGGTATTCGGGGGCCAGCCGGTAATCGACCGAGGCAACGACACAGCCGCCCCCGGCGCAGAGGTTGCGGCAGATGCCGTCATGCGTGTCCAGGCTGCACAGCACGAAGCCGCTGCCATGGAAGAAGACCAGCAGCGGGAAGGGCCCCTGCCCCTTCGGCGTGTAGACCCGGATCGCCAGCGGGCCGCCCGGCCCGGCGATCTCCCGCTGCTCCACCCGGGCGATCTCGGCCGCCGGCGCCATGAAGGGGATGCGCGCGGCATATTGCGCCCGCGCGGCGTCGGGCGTCAGCGTCTCGGTGCGCGGCAGATGGCGCCCGGCATCGAGCAGCGCCTGGATCTGCGGGTCCACGGGCATCGGTCGTCGTCTCCCAAGGCTTATGCCGGGAGCGTGGCGCACCGCGCCGCCGCCGACAACTACCGCGCCTTGACCGGCCGCTTGCCGTGGCTGTCCTGCGGCACGCCGCGGGCCAGCGACATGTGGCTGTGCACCCCCACCCAGCGGCCATCCGGCTGCCGCGCCAGGACGATGGTGGCCCGCCCCGGCCGCGGGAAGGCCGTGCCGTCCGGATGGAAGCCGGTGCTGGTCCAGGGTGTCACCGCCACGGCCATGGCGCCATCGGGCGAGGCCAGCACCAGGGTGTTCGCCAGGTCGAAGGCGAAATCCGTGGTGCGCGGCCAGACATTGTCCCATTGCGAGTCGGTCCAGGCCTGCCGGCTGCGGACCAGCTCCTGGAAGGTGCCGAAGATGACGATGCCGTCGTGCCAGAACGGGTAGGCGGCAGCATAGTCCACCTCGCGCACGCAGGCGGCGAAGCGGTCCAGCCAGTCCTTGATGGTGGCGCTGGTCGCTGCATCGGCTTCGGGCAGGGGCAGGTTGGTCATAGTGTGCGGTCCCTGGTGCTCCGCGCCATGCGGGCGCAGCGGGGCGCGCCGGTCAAGCCCCGCCGCGCAGGCCTAGGGCAATGTGCCGAAACTTCGGCTCGGCACATTGCCCTACGCTGTTGTTTGCAAAGCAGAGTCACGCCTCCAGGCGGTGCCGCCTTTCGGCGATCTGCTTTAGACCCGCTCGCTCACCTTGATCGCCACCTTGCACCCGGCCTTGATCGCCGCGCTCAGCAGCCGGTAGCCCGGCGTCAGCTCGGCCTCGTGCGCCAGGCCGATGTCGCGGTGCTCCAGCTCCTCGGCGCGGAAGGTCTCAACATGCCCGCGCAGCGCTGCCTCATCCTCGCCCAGCGCCGCCTCCTGCGCCTGGTAATGCTCGTCGATCGCCTCCTCCACCGCCACGGTGCAGGCCATCGCCGCGCGGTGGCCGAGCAGCGCCGTCGCCGCGCCCAGCGCGAAGCCGGCGACGTGCCAGATCGGCAGCAGCGCCGTCGGCCGCACCCGGCGCTGCGCGATCAAGGCGGAAAAGGTGTCCAGGTGCACCTGCTCCTGCGCCTGCATGTGGCGGATCGTCTTCTCGAACCGCGTGCCGCGCAGCACCGCCAGCTGCCCCTGATAGATGCGCTTGGCGCCGTATTCCCCGGCATGGTCGACGCGGATCACCCGTTCGACATACTGGCGGGCGGTGGGGTCGCCCGGCAGGCGGCCCTCGGCGGTCATGCGGGTCATGCGGTGGCTCCTCTCCGCCACAAGATGAGGCCGAGCCCCGAAAGGCCAAGCGCATAGAGCAGGTTCATCGCCGCCATCGAGACCGGCAGGCCGGGCACCAGGTAGGTCGGCGCGTCGCAGGGCTTGGAGGGCGCGGCGGACAGCGCCCGCAGCATGTCGTCCACGCTGCCCCCCGCCGTGCGCGGCACCTGGCAGCCCGGCAGGGGGGAGGGCCACCAGCCCTGCTCCACGCCCCCATGGAAGCCGGCCACGGCGCCGGAGGCCAGCACCGCCGCCACCGCCAGCAGCCCCAACCCGCGCCGCCCGCGCGGCCACAGCGCCGCCGCCAGCGCCAGCGCCGCCGCCAGCCAATAGGGCCAGCGCTGCCACAGGCAGAGCTCGCAGGGCGCGATGCCCCAGATCCCCTCGCTGGCCCGGGCGAAGATCGGCGCGGCGGCGGCCAGCGCCGCGAAGACCAGCATCGGAAGCATGCGCCCTTCTCCCCCGCAGCCCCGCGCCATGCAACCCGCCGCGGTTTGGGCACCGCCGCAAGCCGGTGTTAGGCTTTCCGCCTCACGCAAGGGGCTGCGCCATGCTGAAGATCTGGGGCCGTGCGAGTTCGAGCAACGTGATGAAGGTGCTCTGGCTCTGCGAGGAATTGTCGATCCCCTACGAGCGGATCGACGTCGGCGGCGCCTTTGGCCGGACCACCGAGCCCTTCTACCTGGCGATGAACCCGAACAGCCGGGTCCCGACCATCGAGGAGCCGGACGGCTATTCGCTGTGGGAGAGCAATTCCATCCTCCGCTACCTGGTCGCCACGCGGAAGCCGGGCGATCCGGTGCACCCCGCCGCGCCAAAGGCACGCGCCGATGTGGAGCGCTGGATGGACTGGCAGCTGGCGACGCTCTCGGGGCCGATGACCACGGTGTTCTTCACCTATGTCCGCATCCCCGAAGCCCAGCGCGACATGGCCGCGACGGCCAAGGCGCGGGATGAGGCCGAGGCGCTGTGGGGCATCGTCGACCGGCAGCTCGCCGGCCGGGAATACGTCGCCGGCGGGTTCTCGCTGGCCGATATCGCGCTCGGCCCCTATCTGCACCGCTGGTTCGCGCTGCCCATCGCCCGCGCGCCGCTGCCGAACCTGGAGGCCTGGTATGCCCGGCTGCGGTCGGCGCATCCGGGCTTCGCCACCCATGTCGCCGTGCCGATGTCCTGACATGGCCCAGCTTCTCACCGTCTGGGGCCGGGCCAGCTCGGTCAACGTCATGAAGGTGCTGTGGCTGCTGGACGAGCTGGCCCTGCCCTTCGAGCGCATCGAGGCCGGCGGCGCCTTCGGCCGGACGCGGGATCCCGACTACGCGGCGATGAACCCCAACGCCACCGTGCCGACTCTGGTCATGCCGCACGGCTATTCGCTGTGGGAGAGCCACGCGATCCTGCGCTACCTCTGCCGCACCCAGCCGGGCGGCAACGCCTTCTACCCGGAAGCGCCCGAGGCCCGCGCCGATGTCGAGCGCTGGATGGACTGGACGCTGGCCTCGATGAACGAGCCGATGCGGGTGGTCTTCTGGTCGCTGGTCCGCACGCCGGAGGCCGAGCGCGACATGGCGGCCGTGGCCCGGGCGCGCGACGCGGCGGAGCGGCTGTGGCGGATCGTCGACGCGCAGCTGGCGGGGCGGGACCACGTCGCCGGCGGCTTCAGCATCGCCGACATGGCGCTGGGCGGCTTCCTGCACCGTTGGTACGCGCTGCCGATCGAACGGGCCGAGTTGCCGCGGCTGCGCGGGTGGTATGAGCGGCTGCTGGCGCGCGCGCCCTACGCCAAGCACGTGGCGGTGCCGTTGAGCTGACGGCCGCCGCGATCCCTGCGACGGCCGGGACGATTTGGGGAGGAAAAAGTTCTCCCTCCCCAAGCCCCTCCAATCCTTTCTGTGGGTCCGGCGGCCACCGCGTGGCGGCTGCCGACCGGGGAGGCGGCGGGCAGGGCGGGGTGCGTCCGGCTTCGCCCACGCACCCCGCCCTGGCCATTTCCTTGTTGTGCGATTCAGGCTTTTCGGCGATTCCGCCGCAAGCCATCGCGTTTTAAAGCACCGACCACTCGGTGCCCGGGTTGCCGAGCCCGACCGCCGCCTTGATCGACAGCCCGTCGAGCTCCCAGATGCCCAGGCTGCCGTCGTCGTTGCGCCAGAGGATGTCGGACTTGCCGTCGCCGTCGAAATCGGTGACCGCGCCGATCTTCCAGGCCGCGCCGGGCGCCGCAAAGGCGCCGCCGCCGATGCCGGTCGCACCATCCATCCACCACTGCGCGACGGTGCCGTCGGCATTGCGCCAGAGGATGTCGGCGCGGCCGTCACCGTTGAAGTCGCCGGTGCCGGCGATGCTCCAGGCCGCATCGACCTTGCTGAGCGCCGTGCCGTCCAGCACCGCGGTGCCGGAGAGCCGCCACAGCGCGACGCTGCCATCGGTGTGGCGCCACAGCAGGTCGGCATGGCCGTCGCCGTCGAAATCGGCGGTGGCGGCCACCGACCAGGCGGGGTCGACCTGGGCGAAGACGCCGCCGCCGAGACCCGTGGTGCCGTCCATCCACCATTGCGCCAGCCGGCCATCGGCATGCCGCCAGAGGATATC
>JBMOJU010000284.1:0-6792 GCA_049315625.1 Paracraurococcus sp. | reverse complement strand
CGTCCAAAATTTTACGTAAATTTATGGAAAACGGCAAGGCGCCATCGGTTCCGTCATGGCGGAGGACCGCAGCGCCGCAAGGCGCGGAGGTCTCGACCCGCGGGCTCCCTCTCCCGGCCGCCCTCAGCAGCCGGTGATCCGCCCCGAAGCGATGCAATCCTGGTAGTTCATCACCCGCAGCAGCCAAGGGAAGCCGTAATACCCGCCGGCCAGCAGGGCGATGATCAGCACCAGGCCGATGAGCCCGACCAGATCCGGCAGGCGGGGCTTCGGTCGGTCCGGCACACTGCTACCCCCATCGCTGTGGGCCGAGACATACGGGACCGCGGCGCCCAGGCAAGGACCCCCGCCCCGGCTTCCCCGCGCCGCCCCCGGTGCTACCCTGCCGCCAAAGCCCCAGGGGAAACGCCATGCCGGACCATGCCGGACACAGCACCAACGCCACCGTCGCGCTCCGCCTCGCCGAGGCCTTCCGCCGCCACGGTGTGACCCTGACCTTCGGCCAATCCCTGCCCAGCGCCTTCCACCTCGCCTCCCCGCATGTCGGCATCGACCAGAAGGTCTACCGGCAGGAGAATGCCGGCGGGACCATGGCGGATGGCTATGCCCGCATCTCCCGCAAGGTCGGCGTGGTCACCGCGCAGAATGGCCCGGCCGCGACCCTGCTGGTGCCGCCGCTGGCGGAAGCCCTGAAGGCCAGCATCCCCGTCCTCGCTTTGGTGCAGGAGGTCACGCGGGATGCCGCCGACCGCAACGCCTTCCAGGAACTCGACCACCTCAACATGTTCGCACCGGTGGCCAAGTGGGTGCGGCGGATCGACCGCGCCGACCGGCTGGACGACTATGTCGACATGGCCTTCACCGCCGCCACCTCCGGCCGGCCCGGCCCCGTGGTGCTGCTGGTGCCCGCCGATTTGCTGACCGATCCGGCGGCCGCGATGTCCTCCCTGCTGCGGCCGCGGGCCATGTCGCTGGGCCAAATCCCGCTCGACCGCACCCTGGCCGATCCGGCGGCGATCGCCGCGGCGGCGGCCGCGCTGGCCGCGGCGAAGCACCCGCTGGTCGTCGCCGGCGGCGGCATCCACCTCTCGGGCGCCGCTGCCGAGCTGGCCGCCTTGCAGGAAGCGGCCCATCTGCCGGTCGGCACCACCGTCATGGGCAAGGGCGGGGTGGACGAAACCCATCCGCTGACCCTCGGCGTCATTGGCTATGTCATGGGGCAGGGGTCGCGCACCGGCGAGATGCGGCCGATCGTCGACCGCGCCGATGTCGTGCTGCTGGTCGGCAACCGCACCAACCAGAACGGTACGGATAGCTGGAAGCTGTTTTCCAAGGACACCCGTTTCATCCACCTGGATGCCGATCCGATGGAGGTCGGCCGCAACTACGAGGCGATGCGGCTGGTCGGCGACGCCAAGCTCACGCTCGCCGCGCTGGGCGAGGCGCTGAAGGCCCGCGACCTGACCACGCGCGAAGCCGCCCGGCCCGGCATCGAGGCCGAGATCGCCAGCGCCATCACCGGCTGGCGCCGCACCATCGCCGGCGTGACCACGCGCGACGCGACGCTGCTGCGGCCGGAACGGCTGATGGCGGAACTCGACGCGCTGCTGCGGCCGGAGGACATCGTCGTCGCCGACGCCTCCTATTCCTCCATCTGGATCGCCAACTACCTGACCGCGAAGCGCGCCGGGCAGCGCTTCCTGACCCCGCGCGGCATCGCCGGCCTCGGCTGGGGCCTGCCGATGGCGATCGGCGCGCGGATCGCGGCCGACGAGGCCGGCTCCGGCGCCCGCGTGGTCTGCCTCTGCGGCGATGGCGGCTTCGGGCATTCCTGGGCGGAGCTGGAGACGCTGCGGCGGCTGGAGCTGCCGATCGTCACCATCGTCCTCAACAACGGCATCCTCGGCTACCAGAAGCACGCCGAGGAGGTGAAATTCGGCGAGCACACCAAGGCGGTCAACTTCACCGCGGTGGACCACGCCGCCATCGCCCGGGCCTGCGGCGTGCTCGGCGTGCGGCTGGAGCACAGCGGCGAGATCCGCGGCGCGCTGGAGACGGCGCTGGCGGCGAAACACCCGACGCTGATCGACATGGTGACCGACCCCGACGCCAAGCCACCGATCTCCTTCTACGCCGGCCACTATCCGGAGCCCTTCTGATGCTGGCGCTGCGCAAGACTTCGGCCGCCTTCGGCCTCGAATTCCAGGATGTGCCCGAACCGCCGCCGCCCGGCCCGGGGGAAGTGGTGCTGCGGGTGGATGCGGTCGGCATCTGCGGCTCCGACGTCCATGCCTATGAATGGACCGCCGGCTACGAATTCATGGTCCCGCACCTGCCGCTGAGCATGGGCCACGAATTCTGCGGCACCGTCATCCGCAACGGCACCGGCTCCGGCTTCGCCGAGGGCGACCGCGTCACCGTCATCCCCTTCGTCTTCTGCGGTGCCTGCGCGAATTGCCGCGGCGGCGACACCCGCAACTGCCTGAACCGCCAGGGCATCGGCCTGACCCGCGACGGCGGCTTCCAGGCCGAGGTACGGGTGCCGTCGCGCTGCTGCGTGGCGCTGCCGGCCGGCCTCGACGCCGAGCTGGCGGCACTGACCGAGCCGCTCGGCGTCGGTGCCGAGGCGGTGCTGACCGGGGGCGTCGGGCTGGGCGACACCGTGCTGGTGCTCGGCCCGGGGACCATCGGCCAGGCGATCGCCCTGTTTGCCCGGCTGGCCGGCGCCGCCCGGGTGATCGTCGCCGGGCGGGCCGATGCGCCGCGCTTCGACGTGCTGCGGGCGCTGGGTTTCTCCGAGCTCGTCGATGTCGCCGAAGGGCCGCTGAAGGACCAGGTGCTGGCGCTGACCGGCGGCCGTGCCGTCGACGTGGTGCTGGAGGCGACCGGCGTGCCGCAGACGCTGGTCGAGGGCATGTCCGTCCTGAAGAAGGGCGGCGTGATCGTCGCCGCCGGCATCCATGCCGCGCCGCTGGTGCTGCCGCTGACCGATTTCGTCCGCATGCGGCATCAGCTCCGCGCCAGCCACGGCGCCGAGCGCCGCACCTGGGACCGGGTACTGGCCCACCTGTCCCGCGACCCGGAGGCCTTCCGCCCGATGATCACCCACCGCCTGCCGCTGGAGCGCGGGATCGAGGGCTTCGAGCTTGCCCGCCAACGCGCCGCCAGCAAGGTGATCCTGACCCCCTGACTCCCTCCCCCGCTTGCGGGGGAGGGCCGGGGTGGGGGTGTCGGCGCCTGCACCAGCCCCCCGCCATCGGCAACTCCCACCCCCCCCCCAACACCCACCACCCCCACCCATTGGACGCCGTGCGTCCAACCCCCCGCAACGCGGGGGAGGGGGATGAGGACCAGCCGATGAACGCTCCCCAGGACCGCCTCGCCCTGATCACCGGCGCCGCCCGTGGCATCGGTGCCGGCATCGCTGCCAAGCTCGCTGCCCTCGGCCACCCGGTGGTCCTCGCCGACGTGATCGACGAGGTGGAGGCGACCGCCGCCGCGCTGCGCGCCCAGGGCCACGACGCCCGCGCCATCCGCCTCGACGTCGCCGACGACCAGGCGGTCGCCGCCCTGCCGATCGCCCTCGGCGCCGATTGGCAGCGGCTCGGCATCGTCGTGAACAATGCCGGCATCTCGCCGAAGGGGCCGGATGGCCGCGCGCGGAAGATCCGCGAGATGCCGGCCGAGGAATGGCGGCGCGTGCTGGCGGTGAACCTGACCGGCGCCTTCCTCGTCTCCCAGGCCTGCCTGCCGCCGCTGCGGGCGCGCCGCTGGGGGCGGATCATCATGCTGACCAGCCAGGCGGCGCGGGCGAAAAGCCAGATCGCCGGCGCCGCCTATGCCGCGGCGAAGACCGGGCTGATGGGCTTCGCCCGCAGCCTGGCGGTCGAATGCGGCCCGGACGGGATCACGGTGAACTCCATCGCCCCCGGCCGGATCGACACGCCGATGGCCCGCGGCACCACGGATGCCGCGAATGCCGCCTTCGTGGCCCAGGTGCCGATGGGCCGGATCGGCACGCCGGAAGACGTGGCGGAGGTGGCGGCCTTCCTGGTTTCCGATGCGGCGGGCTATCTGAGCGGGGCGACCATCGATGTCGGCGGCGGCAGCTTCATGCCGTAACCCGGGCGAGACGGGCCGGCACGGTCCGTTCCTTGACTTCCCACCCCCCGGCAGGCTTCATCCCGGCGCCTGACGCGCCGTCCCAGCCCGGGGACCGAACCGCGGGCGCCCAACCCTGCGGTGGTTTTCCTTGAGCACATCCATGGCGAAGAAGAAATCCGGCGGCTGGCTGGAGAGCGTCAAGACGATGCTCTATGCCGGCCTGATCGCCATCGGCATCCGGACCATCGCCTTCGAGCCGTTCAACATCCCCTCCGGCTCGATGATCCCGACGCTGCTGGTGGGCGACTACCTCTTCGTCTCGAAATACTCCTACGGCTATTCGCGCTATTCGATGCCCTTCGGGCCGAATTTGTTCTCCGGGCGGATCATGGGCTCGGTGCCGCAGCGCGGCGACGTGGCGGTGTTCAAGCTGCCGAAGGACCCCAGCCAGGACTACATCAAGCGTGTCGTCGGCCTGCCGGGCGACCGCATCCAGGTCCGCGGCGGCATCCTGCACATCAACGGCACGCCGGTGAAACGCGAATTGGTCGGCGAGTCGGAGCTGGAGCGCTGCTACCGCGACCCGGCGCGATACTACCGGGAGACCCTGCCCGAGGGCCGGGTGCACGGCATCCTGGAATGCAACGACCAGGGCAGCGCCGACAACACCATCGAATTCCGGGTGCCGGCCAACCATGTCTTCGGCATGGGCGACAACCGGGACAACAGCCAGGACAGCCGCTACCTGGATGCGGTCGGCTTCATCCCGACCGACAACCTGGTCGGCCGGGCCGAGTTCATCTTCTTCTCCTTCGACGGGTCGCGCGCCAGCCTGTGGCAGCCCTGGACCTGGCCGCTGGCGGTCCGCTGGGACCGGCTGTTCTCCGGCGTCCGATGAGCCGGCCGGCATGACCGAGGAGGCGGCCGTCGCCGCCTTCGCGGCGAAGCTGGGGCATGATTTCGCCCGGCCGGAATTGCTGCGCCAGGCGCTGACCCATTCCTCCTCCACCCAGGGCGCCCGGTTGAGCTCGAACGAGCGGCTGGAATTCATCGGCGACCGGGTGCTCGGCCTGCTGGTCGCCGAATGGCTGATCGAGCGCTTCCCGACCGAGCGCGAGGGCGACATCGGCAAGCGGCATTCCGCGCTGATCTCGGCCGAGGCGCTGGCCGGCATCGCCGAGCGGCTGGACCTGGCGACCGCCCTGAAGATGCCGCTGCGCTACCAGCAGCAGGGCTTCCGGACCTGGGTGAACATCCTGTCCGATGCGCTGGAGGCGGTGCTGGGCGCCATCTACCTGGATGCCGGGCTGGCCGTGGCGCGCGGCTTCGTCCGCCGCGAATGGGCCGGGCTGTTGGATAGCCACAGCAAGCCGCCGCTGCCGGCAAAGAGCCGGCTGCAGGAATGGACGCTGGGGCGCGGCCTCGGCCTTCCCGTCTATGTGCTGACCTCCTCCGAGGGGCCGCCGCACAACCCTGTCTTCGCCGTGACGGTGGCGGCGGCGGGCCGGGAGGCGCAGGGTGTGGGCGCCACGAAGCGGGCCGCCGAACAGGCGGCGGCCGAGGCCTGGCTGGCAGGATTGCAGGGCGGATGAGCGGGATGATGGAGGGCACGCGCTGCGGCCTGGTGGCGGTGGTCGGCGCGCCCAATGCGGGCAAGTCGACACTGGTGAATGCGCTCACCGGCAGCAAGGTGACGATCGTCTCACCCAAGCCGCAGACCACGCGCTTCCGCATCCGTGCGGTGGTGATGCATGCCGGGGCGCAGATCATCCTGGTGGACACGCCCGGCATCTTCGCGCCGCGCCGCCGGCTGGACCGCGCCATGGTCGCCGCCGCATGGGGCGGCGCGCAGGATGCCGACCGGACGCTGCTGATCGTCGATTCCCGGGCCGGGCTGACCGATGCGGTGCGGGCGATCGTCGAGCGGCTGGGCAAGTCGCCGCGGCCGATCTGGCTGGCGCTGAACAAGGTGGATCTGGTCGAGCCGCCCCGGCTGCTGCCGCTGGCGGCCGAGTTGAACGCGCTGGTGCCGGTGGAGGAGACCTTCATGATCTCCGCCGAGAAGTCCCGCGGCCTCGACCGGCTGCTGGAGAAGATGGCCGCCGACATGCCGCCCGGCCCCTACCTGTTCCCGGAGGACGAGCTCTCCGACCTGCCCAACCGCATGCTGGTCGCCGAGATCGTGCGGGAGCAGATCCTGCGCCAGACGCATGAGGAAGTGCCGCACCACGCCACGGTCGAGACCGAGAATTGGCAGGAGCGCAAGGACGGCAGCGTCCGGGTGGACTGCACCATCTATGTCGGCCGGGCGACGCAGAAAGCGATCCTGATCGGCGATGGCGGCGCCAAGGTGAAGGCGATCGGCCAGAGCGCGCGACGCGAGCTGGAAGGGCTGCTGGAGCGGCGGGTACACTTGTTCCTGAACGTCAAGGACCGGCCGGGCTGGGACGAGGAGCGCGGGCGGATCCGGGCGCTGGGGCTGGAGGATTCGGAGTAGGGGTGCGCGCGCCCATACGCCTTCAAGAACCGCGGCCGATCCGCGTTTAACCGCGCCGCGTCCGTCGCTGCCAGGCCATCCTGCCGTCCGTGGCAGCGATCCCAGGCATGCGCGTCGTCCTGTCGCGGCGCTGCGCCGCGCGCGACGCGCCGACGCCGCGGGAGCGCGATGGCTTGAGGCGGAATCGCCGA
>JBMOJU010000709.1:0-1566 GCA_049315625.1 Paracraurococcus sp. | reverse complement strand
CTGGGGGCGACGCCGATGCGGCTGGCGATGGCGCGTGCCACGTCGATCTCGTAGCCCGACCGCGTGGCGCCCAGCCTGGCCTGTTCGGAGACCGCGAAGCCCGGGTAGTTGTTGCGGACGCCGATGGTGATGCTGCCCTGGCAGAGGATGCGGCTGAGGCTGTCGTCGAGCTGTTCGCAATTCGGCGTCGCCGCCTCGGCGCGCGCCGCCTGCAGCAGGGCTTCGATCCGGGCCTCGATGGCGGGGGCGGCCGCGCTCGCCGGCCCACCCGGGCCGATGAGCAGCAATAGCAGCAGCAGGGCCGGGAGGAGCCAGCGCCGCATCGGTCAGGCCCCGCCGAGGCTGTCGGCGGCGCCGATCTCGAGGATGTCGGCCGCGAGCAGCAGATGGTCGCCGATCAGGCGGACGCCGCGCGGCTCGGCCCGCGCCAGGACATCCGGGTTGAGCACGGCGCGCTTCTCCGGCGCGACCGGCATCAGGCTGCTGGCCAGGCAGCGCATGGCCAGCCCATGCCGGGCCAGCAGCCTGGCCGTCGCGTCGAGGCCGAGCAGGCCGCTGTGCTGCACCACGGCGCGGCCGCCCGGGGCGAGGTGGGTGGCGAGGCCTTCGAGGAAGGGCGCGAAGAACCGCCAGCCATCCGGGCCGCCGTCGCTCCAGCTCGGCAGCCGGCCGGGATAATGCGGTACCCGGGCCGGGAAGGTCGGCGGGTTGGCGATGATGAGGTCGAAGCGGCGTCCCTCCACCGGCGCCCACAGGTCGCCGAGCAGCAGCTCCGCGGCATGGCCGAGCCGGCCGAGGAGCGATGCGGCCTCGACCAGCGCGCTCGGTTCGATATCGGTGCCGGTGAGCCGGTCGGCGCCGAGCTGGGCCAGGGTGCCGAGCAGGATGCCGGATCCGGTGCCGATCTCGAGGACGCTGCCGCGGACCAGGCGGCTCGCCTGCGTCTCCAGGGCCTGGATCATCAGGCCGGTGTATTCGCTGGGGCGCCAGGGATTCCCCGGCGGCTCCGTATCCGCTGCCGGTTCTGCGACGATGGGCGCGAGTTGCGGCATGGCCAGCATGATTAACCTCGTGACAAATTGTAAAGCAAGCCGGGCAACGAAGACAGTGACATGGCAGCTGGACCCTTCGACGCCATTTTATACTGTATACTTCGACGGACTTACCCTTTATGAACCACCTTCGTCGGTGATTCCGGCACGAAGCGGAAGGAAATGCTATGCCGTTTGCTTCGGCGTGCGCCGGTTGCCTGGAAATATTATGATCGGCTCCAGACCATCTGTGCTCCGGAACACATCGGCCGGGGCGCCCTTCCCCGTATGACTATTCATCTTGATGTGAAAAATGCAACCTTGAGTTATGAAGCCCGCGGCGCCGCCGGCCCGCCAGGACGCCGCGCGACGCCCCCGGAGGGTCCAGCCGATGCCGAGTGAACTCGCCGCCACACCGCCCGCCGACGGATTTGGGCTGCGCATGACCCCGCAGGCGGCCTTCGGCATCCTGATGGCCGCGGTGATGGCGCTCACCCTCACCACCGCCGTCTGGCCCGGCTAGACCGACCTGCTC
>JBMOJU010000708.1:0-1570 GCA_049315625.1 Paracraurococcus sp. | reverse complement strand
GATCGAGAATTGGGGGCGGGTGGTCCGCACGCTGGGGCTGCAGGCGCAATAGGGCGGGACGCGTTCGGCTTCGCTCACGCATCCCGCCCTGACCGTTGTTTTGTCGCGCGATTCAGGCTTCTCGGCGATTCCGCCTCAAGCCAACGCGCTCCAGCGGGCGGGCCACGAACCCCTGCCGGCCCGCGCCCTCAAAGCCACGCAGCGTTCGCGAACGCGCTGGCTCCTGCCGCGCCCCTGCCAGCGGGCTTGGCGCGTGGCAGCGCCGCCCTGTATCACTCCAACGTGCGCAATTTCCTCGCCCTCGCCCTGATCGGCGCCGCCATGCTGGCCGCACCGCCCGTCCCGGCTGCCCCGCCGGCCGCCCCTGGCCTCGCGCATGCGATGCAGGGGGCGGAGGCGCTGCACCGCCTGGCCGACCGCCTCCGCCGCCTGGCCGAGGACGGGCTCGATCCGCGCGACTACGCCATCCCCACCGAGTCGCTGGCGCAGTCCGACCCGGCGGCCTACGCCGCCGCGCTGCGGCAGGCCGCCGCCGCGGCGCTGGCCGATCTGCTGCACGGCCGGGTGCGGGACCTGGCCAACCGCGTCGATCTGCGCCGCGACACCGCCGCCCTGCCGCTCGGCCCCTGGGTGGCGGAGCTCGGCACCGCCGGCGAGCCCGCCGTGGTGATCGACCGCGCCGCGCTGCTGCCGCCCGAGGCCGCGATGCTGAAGCGGGCGCTGGCCACCGCCCGGGCACTCGCCGCCGCCGGCGGCTTCCCGACCGTGCCGCCGACCTCGGGCAACGACACGCTGGAACCCGGAAGCAGCGACCCCGCCCGGGTGCCGGCGCTGCGCGCCCGCCTGGCGGCGACCGACCCGCTGGTGGCCGCCAGCCGCCCGGTCGATCCGGCGCTGTACGACGAGGCCCTGGTCGCTGCCGTCCGCCGCTTCCAGGCGGCCGAGGCGCTGGAGCCGGATGGCCGCATCGGCCGGCTGACCTTCGCCGCCCTGAACCGGCCGGCCGAGGTGGCGGTTCGCCAGCTGCGGGTCGCGCTCGACATGCGCCGGGCCGCGGCCGCTGCCGGGCCGGAGCGCCGCATCGAGGTCAACATCCCGCACCAGCGCCTGCAGCTCATCGAGAATGGCCGGGTGGCGCTGGAAATGGCCGTGATCGTCGGCCGGCCGGCCCGGGCGACGCCGATGCTGCGCGTCCGCCTCACCTCGGTGGTGTTCAACCCGCCCTGGGGCGTGCCGGAGCGCAACGCGCGGGAGGATCTGCTGCCGAAATTCCGCGCCAACCCGCGGGCAATGATGGAAAAGGGCTTCCGGGTCTATGGCTTCGCCGAGGGCCAGCGGGTCGAGATCGACCCCACCACCATCGACTGGCGCACGGTGAACCCGGAACGCTTCCCCTATGTGATCCGCCAGGATGCGGGCGACGGGAACGCGCTCGGCCGGATCAAGTTCGTGATCCCGAACACCGACGACATCTTCATGCACGACACGCCCGACCGGTATTTGTTCCGCCGGCCGGACCGCGCCTTCTCCTCCGGCTGCATCCGGCTGGAGAAGCCGATGGAACTGCTCG
>JBMOJU010000707.1:0-1571 GCA_049315625.1 Paracraurococcus sp. | reverse complement strand
TATCGGCCAGGGCGGCCGACAGCGCCGCGTACCAGGCGGCCTGGCCGGGCTGGGGGACGGGCGCGTCGGGCATCGCCGTGTCAGGCCCCGCCGACGGTCAGAGTGAATGCGCTGATCGTGATCTGCTGGCCGACGGCGATCGAGGTATTATCGAGCGTCACATCACCGCCGCCGCCGGTGGCGGTGATCGTCCCTTGGAAATCGGTGGTCGGGCCGGTGCCCTTGATCCGCCAATGCCCGGCGGTGCCGGCGGCGTCGGCCGCGCTATCCTGCCAAGTCCCCAGCAGGGCCTTGGCGCCCGCCGACCCGGCGGCCAGCCAATCGGATGGCAGCACCATCGTCGCCAGCACGGTGCCGGTATCGGCCGCCGCGCAGTTGGCGGGCGGCGCGCCGCTACGGATTTCGAGCGTCGGCGCGGTGCCGACCGTCGCCTCCGCCGCATCCGCCATCGCGTTGCGCACCCGCACGCTGGCCTGAATTGCCATGGGAACCCCCGGAAACCGGCCGCCACCATGGTGGCGGGGCGGGCTGCCGGACAGGCCGACATCTGTCAGCCGGGCGTCGGCCAGGTGATGGCCAGCGCGGCCCGGATCGCCTCCGGGCTCGTGGCGGCTTCGATCGCCAGCTTCGCGCCGCGGCGCAGCCGCTCGATCGTCGCGCCGGTGCTGCGCCAGGCGTCGGCCTGGGCGATCACCTCCGCCGCGACGGTGGCCAGCGTGGCGCTCACCCCGATATCGGCCTGCGCATCGCGCTCGGCAGCCAGATACGGGTAGTCCGCATCGGCGCCCGGGGCAACGAAGGACCGCGCCTCCGCTTCCTTGGCGGTGTAGGCGAGTGCCTGGCCCGCGCCACCGGTGATAAAGCGCAGCCGCGCCTGCTCGGCCGCGCGGTCGACCTTCGCCACCGCCGCCGCCTTGGCCTGCTCCAGGGTGACGGTCGGCGCGCTGTAAGCCAGCTCGCCATCCGCCACGCGCCAGCCGGCCAGGCCGCCGCGCACCACTTCGCCCTCCGCCGCGGTGATCTCGACCACGCTGCCGCCGTCGGGCGGCACCTGGTGCGCCAGGTCGGCCGGCAGGCACTCACCCAGCCAGCGCACCGCGCCGGCCGCGTCGCAGGCGACGAACAAGGTCATCGCTTGAGGCTCTGCACGGTGAGGGTCGCGCGCGCCGACCGCCCCGTCGCGTCGAAGTCGCCGTAGGCGGCGAACGTAAAGGGTCCGCCCGCGCCGCAGACGAGCACGGCCACGTAGCGCCAGGTGCCCGGCCCCGGCGCGTCGACGGCCACATCCATGTCGCCGCTGATCCAGTCGACGAAGAAGAATTCCCCCGTCGCTACGCTCTGCCGCAGCAGCGCCAGGCCGGAGGAAGTGTTGAAGAAGGAAGGTATCGCCATCACTCGCCGCCGCCCCCGCCGGTGCCGCCACCACCATCCCAATACCCGCCGGTATCCGTCGCCGACTCCCAATACACCCAGGGAAACCGGCAATAGATCAGCGCGCGGCCGTCGCCTTCCAGCGTCACCGTGACGCTGCCGATCTCGGCTAAATTGTATGTCCCGCCGACGCTCGGCGG
>JBMOJU010000706.1:0-1574 GCA_049315625.1 Paracraurococcus sp. | reverse complement strand
AAGCACGGTCGTGCATGCGTCCACCGCCGCCGCATATCGCTGAATTCGGGGAAAACGCGATGACCGCCCTCACGAGGGCCAGGATAGCCACAACAAACGATTGAGATTTGTTGCTACTCGTTCGTGTGGCGAAGGCATCGCGCCGCCGCCGCATGAAGGAGAATGCAACGTGACGATACTAAATGCATACGAGATGGCAGAGGCCCCGCTGGTCTCGATTGGCGCCCTTGCCGATCCGCGCAGCCGGATGGCGGCGCGACTTCCCGGCTACGTCCAGCCCTTCCTGACCTGGCTGACCGCCAAGCCGGCCCCCGGCGAGGCCGCACCGGGCCGGACCTCGGTCGGCTTCATCCTCGGCGCACTGGGCTGGACCTTCGGCGGCTGCGCGCTATCCATCATCCCGATTACCCTGACGAACCCGCCGCTGCTGGCCTGGCTGCTGCTGCCCTTGGGGCTGCTGGCCACCTGCTGCGGCCTCGGCCTGTTCCAGGTGGTGGTGTTCCATCACTGCTCGCACGGCACGGTTCTGAAGACGCGCGAGGCGAATCGCCGCGCCGGCCGGCTGATCTCGGCGCTCCTGCTGTTCAAGCGCTTCGAGGATTACCAGCGCGAGCACATGATGCACCACAGCCCGAACAAGCTGCTGACAGAGGAAGACGAGTTCGCCGACTTCGTCATGGGCATGTGCGGCCTGGCGCCCGGGGTGGCGAAGGCCGAGCTCTGGCGCCGCGTTCTGGTCAATTGCGCCTCGCCGAAATTCCACCTTCGCTTCCTGCAGCGGCGGATGAAGGCGAGCATGTTCACGGGTGACCGGGCGCATGATCTGACCAGCCGTGCTGCCTACCTGGGCGCCTTCGCCCTGGCAGCGGCCACCGGCACGATGGCCGAGTTCCTCATCGCCTGGGTCCTGCCCGTCACGGTGCTGCTGCAGATCGCCACGGTGTTCCGCATCCTCTGCGAGCACCGCTTCCCCGAGCCGCAGATGATCCGCATGCGCGACCGCACCTTCGTCTGCCATGCCACTGCAGGTGTCTTCCCCGGCAGTGCGCCGCCGGAACTGCGGGCCACGACGCTTGAAGGCGCCGTCCGCTGGGCCGCCTGGTGGGCCGAGATGCTGACAGTGCAGCTCTTTGTCCGGCTCTTTGTCCTGGTGGGCGATGCGCCGTGCCACGACTTCCACCACCGCAAGCCGGCGACGCGGCGCTGGGCCGACTACATCTATGCGCGGCAGCAGGACGTCGAAGCCGGCTCCCCGGGCTTTCCGGCCGGCTACTTCGAGAATTGGGGCCTGTTCGCCGCCATCGACCACAACCTCGGCAGCCTGGCGGCAACCCCGCGCGATGCACTCGGGCGGTGACAGGCATCGACCGGTGCTCGAACGGCCCCGTATCGCCAAGGCACCACAGGGTCGCCATCGGTACGGGCACCGCGCCGCCGCCCTGCTCTGGGCGCGCGAGGCGCCCTCGGGTAAGGAGCTCGTCAGCCTCGACGCGCGCCTGCGGGAGGCCGCGCTCCTCGAAGGGTTCCGCGTCGTGCCCGACGCCGCCTAAACAGCGGACGCCTCCTGGCCAAGT
>JBMOJU010000705.1:0-1578 GCA_049315625.1 Paracraurococcus sp. | reverse complement strand
GACGATGCCGGCGACCGACCCGCAAGCCGGGCCGGCCACGGTGCCGCTGTCCAGGGCACCCAGCCCGGACCACGGAGCCGCGCGGCTGGCTGGTTTGCGGCCGGGCGAGACGCCGGAGGCGGCGGCAGCGAGGCGTCTGGCGGCCCTCGGCCACGAGCTGAAGGAGAGAAGCCGATGAACGCGGAAAGCGATGACGAAGCGGCGGTCACCCGGACGATGCGCCGGCTGGCGCGGGGAGGCAGGCCATGAGCGACGCTCCGTCCGCCGTGCGGCGCGTGCCGCCGGCGAAGAAGCTGGTGGTGCGGTTCGGCCGCGGCCGGCTGGGCGGGACCACCTACCTGGATGCGTTGGCGCAGCGGGCACGCCTGAGCGGGCGGGAGGTGATCCTGGTGGACGCCGATGTGCGCAACCCCTCGTTGTCGCGGCTCTACCCGGAAGCGCGGGTTCTGGCGGGGGCGACACCGCAGGATTTCCGCGCCGTGATGCTGTCGGTGCTCGACGAACTCGCGGCGCGGCCGGAGCCGGTCTCCGCACTGGTTGACATCGGCGGCGGGCAGGACCGGGCGCTGATCGAGCTGATGCGCGACCTGAACCTGTCGGAGTTCTGCCGGGATGCGGGCGTGTTGCCGGTCGGAGCGTACATGCTCGGCCCCGACCTGGACGATCTGATGCATGCCGCGTCGGTCCGGGATGGGCGGCTGCTGGAGGGCGGCGCGACGCTGCTCATCATGAACGAGGCGATCATCGCGCGCGGGCAGGACCCGGAGACGGCGTTCGGTCCGGTGCGCGGCCATGCGGCTTTCAAGGCCTGGCTGACGGCCGGCGCATTGCCTGTGCTGGTACGCAACCTGTCCGTGCTGGACAAGGCACGCGCGCTCGGCCTGTCGCTCGGCGATGCAATGGCGGGCGAGGCCGGCGGGGATGGGCAGGGCCTGGGCTTCACCGAGCGCTGGATGGTGAAGGACTGGTTCCGCAAATTCGAGGAGCGGCACGTGCAGGCCGACGCACTGGACCTGCTGCCGTGACCGCCACCATGGCTGACCAGGTCGAGGATTACTGCGCCCGGGCGGGCATGCCGAAGGACGAGGCACTGCGGCAGGCCCTGGTGAGCGTGGCCAGGTCCGCTGACAGCCTCCAGGCCGCGGCGGACCGGATCGGCCGAGAGGCGGCTGGGCGGGCCGCTACCGCGGCCGTGGCCGAGTGCCGGTCGCAGATGGCGCGCGTGGCCCGTGAGGTGTCCTGGATCCGGCGTCTGACGATAGCCGGGCTGGTGATGCTCGCCGCCGGCGGTGGCTGGTGGGCCGGGCAGCGCATGCCGCAGCCGACCCCGCTGGGGCGGCTGACGCCGGCGCAGGCGGAAGCGGTTCGCTGGAATGATCTCGGCGCGCTGCTGGAGAGCTGCCAGCGGGGCGCGCCGCAGGGCGGCCGGGAGTGGTGTGGGTTCACGCGCGGCTGGTGGCTGGCGCCGCCGCCTGCGCCGAAGGGAGGGACGGGATGATGCGCAGGCATGACGCCCCCACGCGGGGCCGGCGGACGCGTGGCACGACGCTGCGCGATGGCGCCGCCGGCGCGCTCGCC
>JBMOJU010000283.1:0-6889 GCA_049315625.1 Paracraurococcus sp. | reverse complement strand
CGGTGCGGGTACCCCGGCCTCGCGCAGCTTGCCGGTATCAGGCTGTCTCGTCATGTCCGCCATGGTCCACTCCTCTGGCTGGCCAGGCGCATCCCGAACTATCCGGCAAAGTGGATTGTTGCTTTGCGACAAGAACATCGGTGATTGCGCTGCCGGGCGAGGAACGCCGGGGCAGGCATCGGGTTGCGCCGACGCCGCGCAAAGATTTGCGGCGGGCGCCGATCTTGAAAAAGCCCGCCTGGCCCACGCCAGCGGCGATCAGGCGATCGGCCGCACCACCAGGACGGTGCCGTCCACGCCTTCCACCCGCACCCGCTGCGGGGCTTCCGGCACCTTGGCGTCACGCGGCAGCCGCGCCGGCCAGTCGCTGTCGCCGATGCGGACGCGCAGCTCCGGCCCGTTCATCGGCAGCAGCGTGCCGTGCCGGCCAACCAGCCCGGCGCCCGGCGTGTTCAGCTGGGCCACCGGGCGGCGCGCCTTCAGCCGCAGCGCCAGCGCGATGCCGCCGCCGAGGCAGAGCAGGAAGATCGCCACCACCGCCGGGAAGGGCGGCACCGCCACCAGCATGACGATGCCGGTGGCGATCGCCGCCAGCCCGACCCAGAGCAGGAAGATCCCCGGCAGCGCCAGCTCGGCGGCCAGCAGCAGCAGCCCGCCGAGGACCCAGATCAGCCCTGGTTCCACGGCCCGCCCCCCGGCAGCGCGGCGGCCGGCGGCCGCGGCGGCCCGCCGGCCGGCGGCGTGCGCAGCAGTTCCAGCGCCTGCACCACGCCGCCTGCGAGTGCCGCGGATTCCATCGGCACCACCACCAGCTTGCTGTTCGGGTTGCCGGCCAGCGCCTCGAACGCCTTCACGTACTTGTCGGCGATGAAGTAGCGCAGCGCCGCCTCGCCGGCGCCGGCCGCGGCCTCGCTCACCATCCGCGTCGCCGCCGCCTCGGCCTCGGCCAGGCGTTCCCGCGCCGCGGCGTCACGCTGCGCCGCTTCCTGGCGGCCCTCGGCGGCGAGGATCAGCGCCTGCTTGTCGCCCTCCGCCCGCATCACGGTGGCGCGCCGCTCGCGCTCCGCGGTCATCTGCAGGTTCATGGCGCGGACCAGGTTCTCCGGCGGCTCCACCTTCCGCAGTTCCACCCGGCTGACCTTGATACCCCAGGGGTCGGTGGCGCCGTCGAGGATGACCAGCAGGGAGGAGTTGATGCGCTCCCGGCTGCTCAAGGTCTGGTCGAGGTCCATCTCGCCGATCACCGCGCGGATATTGGTCATCGCCAGCGCGGTCAGCGCCTGTTCCATCCGCTGCACCGCATAGGCCGCCTTGGCCGGGTCCATGACCCGGTAATAGACGATGCCGTCGACCAGGACGGAGGCATTGTCGCGGGTGATCACCGACTGCTCGGGGATGTCGAGCACCACCTCCTGCACGTTCAGCTTGCGGCCCACCTTGTCGATGAAGGGGACCACCAGGTTGAGCCCCGGATTCAGCAGCCGGGTGAAGGCGCCGAAGCGCTCCACCGTCCAGACCTCCCCCTGCGGCACCGTGCGGATGCCCTGGGAGACGGTGAGGATGGCGAGCAGCAGCAGGGCGAGGAGAACGATCTCGGTACCGGACATGGGCGTCCCTTGGGTTGGTCGTTGCGGCGGCGTATAGCACATCCGCGGCGCGGTGGGGCGCACGCTTCGCGGCGGCACCGCTTGCGCCCGGCAGGCCGGCGGCCATGATGCCGGCACACCGCCAGGACGTCCCCCGATGCCGCCCGATACCGCCGCCGCGGTCGCCCCGCTGGCCTCCTTCGACGACCTCTCGGCCGGCCAGGAATTCGCCTTCGGCCGCGTGGCGATGCCGCTGGAGGAGATCCTCGACTTCGCCCAGCGCTGGGACCCGCAGCCCTTCCATGTGGACGCCGAGGCAGCCGCCGCCGGCCCCTTCGGCGGCCTCATCGCCAGCGGGCTGCACACCCAGGCGGCCTGCTTCGCGCTGGTGATCCGCAGCGGCTGGGTCGCCCGGGTCTCGCTGGGCGGGGCGGAGCAGGTGGTGCGCTGGCCGGCCCCGGTGCGGCCGGGGGATGAGATCGCGGTGACGGCGCGGATCGACTCCCTCGCGCCCTCCCGCAGCAAGCCGGACCGTGGGGTGGTGAAGGTGCTCTATACCGGCCGGCGGGTGGCCGATGGCGCGGTGGTGATCGAGATCCTCGGCACCCACATGCTCAGGCGATAGCCACCTCGGCCGGCGCCATGACCAGGCCCGGCGCGGCGGCCAGGGTGATGGCGAAGACCGCGCCGCCGCCGGCATTGCGCGCCGCGATCGTCCCGCCCATGCCGCGGACCAGGCCATGGCAGATCGACAGGCCGAGGCCGGTGCCGTGCTCGGCATCCTTCGTCGTGACGAAGGGCTCGAACAGATGCGCCATCACTTGCGACGGGATGCCGCCCGCGGTGTCGGCGAGGGTGATGCGGACCCGGCCGGGGGATGCCTCCTCGGCCGCGGCGACGATCCGCACCACGCGGGGAGCATCGGCTGGCTGCCCGGCGAAGGCATCACGGGCATTGACCAGCAGGTTCGCCAGCACCTGTTCCAGCGGCACGAGCTGCGCCAGGACCAGCGGGCCGGGCGGCGCGCCGAGGTCGAGCTCGACGGCGATGCCCGCCTCCCGCAGCGCGCCGCCGACCAGCGCCAGCGCCCCCTCCACCGCCTTGGCCAGCGGCACCGGCTGCGTCGCCTCGCCGGCCTCGGCGCCGCGGGCGAAGCGGCGCAGGTGTTCGATCAATTCCCCGGCCCGCCCGGCCTGCTGGGCGATGCGGTCGAGCCGCACCGGCACGCCCTCCGGCCGGCCGGTGCGCGCCGCCCGGGCGGCGTTCTCGGCGGCGAGCGAGATGATCGCCAGCGGCTGTTTCAGTTCATGCGCCAGCCCCGCCGCCATCTCGCCGAGCGCGGCCAGCCGGCTGGAGGCCGTGGCGCGCGCCGCCGCGGTGCGCTCGGCCTGGATGTCGAGGACGTAGCCCACCACCTCCCCACCCCCGTCCGGCCGGCGCGACAGCCGGCGGCAATGCGTCCGCAGCCAGCGCCAGCTGCCATCCGGCTGGGCGATCCGCCATTCCGTCGTGGCGCTGCCCTCCGCCAGGGCGCGCAGAAGCAATGACCCGAGCGGGCCGGTTTCCGGTGCGGCGAGGCGGGTCAGATCCAGGGATGCGGCGATCTCCGCCGGCGCCAGCCCGAACACCGCCTGCCCGTCGCCGGCCCGGTAGACGATGCGGGAGGTGCCGTCCGGCGCCACGTCGCGCAGGAAGATGAAAGCCGGCAGGCCGCCCAGCAGGCGCTCGATCTCCGCCCGGCCGGAGCGCAGCGCGGCGGCTTCCTGCCGCGCCGTGGCCAGCACCTGGCGCGAGGCGGCCCAGGCCAGGGCAGCGAGGCCGAGCAGGAAGGCGGCGGCGGCGCCGGCCGACAAGCCGACCACGCGCCAGGTCATCGCCTGCTGGACCGGCACCGGGTTCCCCGCCAGCACGATCCAGCCCGGCGCGACGGTAGGCCGGTCGAACGCATAGTGCACATCGGTGCCGAGATGGCTCCCGCCGTCGATGATCCCTGCGCGCCGGTCGCCGACCGCCGCGGCGACCCAGGCTGGCGCGTCGATCCCGATGCGCGTCCCCCCCGGGTCCGCGGTGGTGGCGATCACCCGGTGGGTGGAATCGCCGATGGTGGCGAAGCCGCCGGGCGGCAGGGCCTGCCGCTGCAGCAGCCCGAGCAGCACGCCCGGCTCGACGCTGAAGGCGATGGCGCGGATGACGCGGCCGCCGCGGACCACCGGCGCCACCACCGCGACGTTGGGCCGGCCCGAGACCGGGCCGGTGAAGAGGTCGGTGACGACCGACCGCGCCTCGGTGAAGACGCGGGCGAGCGCCGCGTCCAGCGGCGCCGGCAGGGGTTCGGCCCGATCCGGGATGCCCGCCCTGCCGGCATCGCCCCGGCTATCGCCCAGTACGGCGAAGCCGGGCGGCGGCCCGCGCACGATGATCGAGCCCCCCAGTTGGTCGGCGATCGGCCGGGCGTGGTGCAGGAAGCGGACCAGATCGGCACCCTCGTCCAGCATCGGGGATGGCGCAAGCGTGTCGGCGACCGCGAGGTAGATGCCGAGCTGGGCGTCCAGCGCCGCGGCAAGGCCGCGGGCGGTGCCGCGCAGCCGCGCCTCGTCCATATCGTGATAGGTCAGCGCCGCGTCCCGGATGGCGAAGCCAGACAGGATGGCGAGCGGCAGGAACCCACACAGGGCGACGATCAGCAGCCAGCGTGCCGGCCGAAGCGAACCTGGTCTCGTCCCGCTCATCGGTGCACCCCAGGCCGGGGATCGCATGAGTTAGACACCACCACAAGTAGCGAAACCCCGGCGGTCAACCCTCCGCCGGCAGGCGCAGCACCACCCGGCCGCCGGGCGCGCCGCGGTCCACCTCCAGCGTGCCGCCGAGCTGGCGCGCCAGGGTCATCGCCACCCGCATGCCAAGGCCGCGCGACTGCGCCGGATCGAAATCCGCCGGGAAGCCGGGGCCGCCATCCTGCACCGTGACCTCCACCGTCCCGCCATCCCGCCGCAGGCCGATGGTCACCTGACGGGCGCCGTATTTCAGCGCGTTGGTGATCAGCTCGGTCACCACGATGCCGATCGCCGGCAGCCGGTCCGGCGCCAGCGAGACGCCGGGTTCGAGCTGCAGGTCCAGGTCGCGGCCGCGCGCCGTATCGCCCACCGAGGCATGCACGTCGCCGGCCAGGCCGGCGAGGTAGGCGCCGACATCGCCGGCGAGATCCGGCCCGGCCTCATAGAGCCGGCGGTGCACCTTGGCGATGGTGGCGACCCGGGTCGCGGCATCGCGCAGCGGTTCGGCGGCCTCCGGCACGGCGCGGCGGGCCTGCAGCAGCAGCAGGCTGAGCACGAGCTGGAGGCTGTTGCGGATGCGGTGATGGATCTCGGCGGCCATCAGGTCGTGCTGGCGCATCGCCGCCTCGCGCGCCTCCTCCAGCGTCCGGCGCTCGGTGATGTCGATCCAGGCACCCAGCATGCGTTGCGGCCGGCCATCCGGGGCATGCTGCGTCACCCCCTGGCCACGCACCCAGCGCACCGTCCCATCGGCCCGGATGATGCGGAATTCCTCCCGTAGCGGCGCCGCGCCGGGTTGCTTCGCGGCCTCCTTCGCCGCCTGCACGCGCGGCGCGTCCTCCGGATGCAGCGCGGCGAGCCAGGCGCCGGCGGGCATCGCGGCCTCGTCCTGCGGCGGCCGGCCGAGCAGGCGGAGGATGCCGGCCGACCAGCGGGTGACGCCGTGGACGAAATCGGTTTCCCAGACGCCGACCAGCGCCGCCTGCTGCGCCGATTCCAGCCATTCCCCGCGCTCGCGCAGCTGCGCTTCGACCTGGTCGCGCAACTGCCGCTCGGCCGCCAGCTCATCCGCCAGCGCGTCGACCTCAAGCAGCCGCGGTGCGGCCGGGCTGGGCCGCGCCACGCCGGCCAGCGCGCCGGAGACCCGGCGCACCAGCAGCAGCGCCAGGCCGCCGGCGAGCAGCGCCAGCGGCAGGCCGCTGGCCAGCAGGATCAGCAGCACCCGCTGCCGCCGTGCCGCGAAGGCGGCCTGCGGCGCGCCGATGATGACGCTGTAGCCGGAGACCGGGGCGCGGGCGAAGGCGGCCACCGTGGTCGCCCCTTCCAGGTTGGTGCTGCGCCCGATCACGCCTTCCTCGCGCTCGGCCAGGGCGGCGCGAACATCGGCGGTGGCCGGCTTGCCGACGAAGGCGTCCTCCGCCCGGGTGCGGGCGACGATGGTGCCGCGCCGGTCGATCACCGCGCCGACCCAGTCGGCCGGGATCCGCTGCTCGGTGAGCGCCTGGGTCAGCCGCTCGCGCGGGATCACCACGCCGATCGACCATGCGACCGGCCCGTCGGGCCGCGTGCGGACCGGCACGGCGAGCAGGATGCGCGGCTCGCCCGGGTCATTGCCGTCGACGTAATCGCTGATCTCGATGCGGCCGGATTGGAAGACGCGCATCGCCTCCGCCGCCGCGGGCAGGCCGGCGGCCAGCCGTTCCGAGGAGGCGACGGTATTGGTCCGCTGCAGGCCATCCGCGCCGGCGACGCCGATCACCGGCATCCCGAGCCCCTCGGCGGCCACACGGGCATTGGCCAGGAAGCCCGGCATGTCGCCCGCCCGCAGCGAGGGCAGCCGGCCGAGGCCCTGCAGCAGCGCCTCGGCCCGGCTGAATTCGCGGTCCACGACCAGCGCCATGGCGCGCGCCGTGCCGCGCAATTGTTCGGCGATCTCCTGCTCCGCGGCGCGCTGCACCTGCCACACCGCGAGCGCGGCGAAGCCGAGGAAGGCGGCGACGATGCCGGCGACGAGGCCGAGCACGCCGGACCGCAGGCTCAACGGGCGGCCGCGCAGCGATCCCGCATTCAGGCCACGCACAGGTCCGTCACGATCCAGGGCCATGCGGCAGGGCACTCCGATCGGCCGGGCGAATCCCGGTGGCTACAGACTAGCGGTGGCCCGGCTGCGCGCAACGATGCCGGTCGTCGAGCGGCCCGGCAGCAGATCGATCAGTGCCACCTCGCCGCCCGCCTGCTGCACGATCTCGGCGCCGACCACCCGGTCGATGCTGTAGTCGGCGCCCTTTACCAGAACATCCGGCAGCAGCAGGGTGATCAGCGCGAGCGGCGTGTCATCGGCGAAGGCGACGACGGCATCGACCGCGGCGAGCGCTGAGATAACAGCAGCGCGATCCGCCAAGGGGGTGATCGGCCGGGTGGGCCCCTTCAATCGCGCGACGCTGGCATCGGTGTTCAGCGCCACCACCAGCCGGTCGCAGCGGCGCCGCGCGGCGCGCAGCAGGGATACGTGCCCGGCGTGCAGGATGT
>JBMOJU010000025.1:0-28497 GCA_049315625.1 Paracraurococcus sp. | reverse complement strand
ACCATCGCCGCCTGCTGCGGGAGGCGCTGGGGCCCGCCCTCCGCCCGGTCCGCAGCCGGCTGTTCGAACTGCCGAACGGCGACCTGGTGGCCGTCGCGCCGCCCGATGGCCGGCACCTGCGGGAGGCCGAGGCGGTGCTGGCCATCCTGCTCGGTGAGGACACGCTGGCGGAGGGGCCGCTGCATGCGGTGCTGGACCTGCCGCGCGACGCCGCGGCGCTGCTGGCCGCGGTGGAGGATTCGCTCGGCCCCCCGCTGACCGCGCGGCCGCGGCCGGCGGCCCCGGCCAGCTTCGCCCCTGCCGCGCTGGCGGCGCTGGAAGGCGCGCTGCGCGGCGCCAGCCTGGCCCGCTTCCTGCGCCGCCGGCCGGTCTG
This sequence comes from Paracraurococcus sp., assembly GCA_049315625.1. Taxonomy (GTDB): domain Bacteria; phylum Pseudomonadota; class Alphaproteobacteria; order Acetobacterales; family Acetobacteraceae; genus Paracraurococcus. Next base: position 28,124 of record JBMOJU010000025.1, on the reverse strand, counting down.
TCGCCTGGCGCGGGGCGGGGCGGCGCCGGCGCTGGCCTGGGAGGAATGGCGCCTGGCCTGGCCGGAGCTGCGCGCCGTGCTGGCCCCGGCCGCCGAGCCGGAGGCGGCGCCCTGGCTCGGGCGGCGGCTGCGCCGGCTGCTCGACCGCCGCCTGCTGGCCGAGCTGACGCGGCCGGAGGAAGCGCGGCGGCGCGGGCCGCTCGGCCTCTGCCTCGCCGCGGCGACACTGGGGGAGCCGGCCTTCCTGCGGCTGGATGCGCTGCTGGATGCGCCGATGCGGGCGGCGACGGTGCTGGCGCTGCCGGCCGGGGATGCGCTGGCCGACCCGGAGGGCTTCGCCTTCGCCCGCGACTTCGCCCGCGCCCGCGGCTACCGCCTGGCGCTCGACCTGCCGGGGCCGGAGCTGCTGGCGGCCTTCCCGCCGGACCGCGTGGGGGTGGAGCTGCTGCGGCTGCCCTGGTCGCCGGGGTTGGCGGCGCTGGCGCCGGCGCTGCCGCCCGGCCGGGTGGTGCTGGTCGGCGCCGACCGCGCGGCGGCGATCGGCTGGGGGTGGGAGGCCGGGGTGACGCTGTTCGAGGGCCGGCTGCTGCGGCCGCGCGCGGGGTGAGCGCGCCGATGGCCGGAGCGCCGAACCGGGCCACCCGGAATCGGCAACCGTCATCGAATGCGGCTTGGCGCGGCGCACCCCCACCCGCATATGGCGGCCGATGGACATCGAAACCGCCGAGACGCCCGCGATCCTCGCCGAGGGGCTGACCAAGCTGTATCCGGGCGGGACGGCGCCGGCGGTGGAGGGGCTGTCCTTCGCCATGCCGCGCGGCGCCACCTGGGGGCTGCTGGGCGGCAACGGGGCGGGCAAGACCACCACCATCGCCATGCTGCTGGGGCTGCTGGTGCCCTCCGGTGGCCGCATCGCCTGCCTCGGCCACGACATGGCGCGGGACCGCTTCGCAGCGCTGGCGCGGATGAACTTCTCCTCCCCCTACATCGCCCTGCCGTCGCGGCTTTCGGTGGCGGAGAACCTCCGGGTCTATGCGCATCTGTACGACGTGCCGCAGGCGGCGACGCGCATCGCCGAGCTGGCGGCGCAATTGCAGCTGACCGACCTGCTTGACCGCCCGGCCGGGCAGCTCTCGGCCGGGCAGAAGACCCGCGTCGCGCTGGGCAAGGCGCTGATCAACCGCCCCGCCCTGCTGCTGCTGGACGAGCCGACCGCCAGCCTCGACCCCGACACGGGGGATTGGGTGCGGTCCTGGCTGGAGCGCTACCGGGCCGAGAGCGGCTGCGCCATCCTGCTGGCCAGCCACAACATGGCCGAGGTCGAGCGGCTGTGCGACCACGTGCTCATGCTCAAGCAGGGGCGGGTGGTGGACCAGGGCAGCCCGGGCGAGCTGCTGGCGAAATATGGCCGCGACGACCTGGAGGAGGTGTTCCTCGACATCGCCCGTGGCCGGTCGCGTCAGCCGGAGGCCGTCCAGTGAACCGGGCCGCGATCCGCCGCATCTGGGGCCTCGTCTACCGCCACCTGGCGCTCTACCGCCGGTCCTGGCCGCGGGTGCTGGAGCTGATGTACTGGCCGATCCTGCAGATGGTGGTCTGGGGGTTCGTCACGGCCTATCTGGCCGGCGTGCAGAACAACACCGCCGGCATCGCCGCGGGGATGCTGCTGGGCGGCGTCCTGCTGTGGGAGGTGACGCTGCGCAGCCAGATGGGCTTCTCGATCTCCTTCCTCGAGGAGATCTGGTCGCGCAACCTGGGCCATGTCTTCGTCAGCCCGCTGCGGCCGCGCGAGCTGGTCGCCGGGCTGATGGCGATGAGCGTGATCCGGGTGGTGATCGGCGTGGCGCCGGCGGTGCTGCTGGCCTGGCTGCTGTACAGCTTCGGGCTCTTCGCCATGGGCCCGGTGGTGGTGGCCTTCTTCGCCGCGCTGCTGATGATGGGCTGGGCGGTGGCGCTCGGCGTCACCTCCCTGATTCTGCGCTACGGCGCGGGAGCGGAGGCCCTGGCCTGGTCCGTGCTGTTCGGGCTGACGCCGTTCTCTGCGGTGTTCTATCCGGTCTCGGTGCTGCCGTTGTGGCTGCATCCGGTGGCCTATTCGCTGCCCTCGGCGCATGTGTTCGAGGGGATGCGGGCGGCGCTGCTGGACGGCACGATCGCCTGGGGGCACCTGGCCGCGGCCTTCGCGCTGGACGCGTTCTGGATGGCGGTGATGGCGACCGTCTTCATGCGGCAATTCCAGTCGGCGCGGGTGCGCGGGGCGCTGCTGAACATCGGGGAGTAGATCGGATCGCGATGCCGCCCGGATGCCGATGCATTCCGGCGTCATCATCTGAAACCGACCGTTCTTCTGTAGGCGGCGCCCGCGCCGTCTGGTAGCGGGCGCGCATGGCCGATCCCGCACCCGCTTCCGCCGCGCGCTGGCGTGACCGGCGCTTCCCCATCCTCTTCGTGCTCGGCTTCGCCGCCGGCGTGCCACTGCCGCTGGTCGCCGGCCAGGTGCTCCGGCAATGGTTCGCCGAGAGCGATCTGTCGCTCTCGGCGATCGGCCTGACCGCACTGATCGGCCTGGCCTATGCCAACAAATTCCTCTGGTCGCCGGCCTTGGACGCGCTGCGGCCGCCGCTGTTAGGGCAGCGGCGCGGCTGGCTGCTGCTGATCCAGCTGGCGCTGGTCGCCAGCATCGCCGCCGTCGGCTTCGGCGACCCGCGCCAGGCCCCCGTCGCGGTGGCGCTGCTGGCGGCGTGGGTGGCGTTCCTGTCGGCCAGCCAGGACATCGTCGTCGATGCTTGGCGCATCGAGATGCTGGGCGAGGACGACGCCGCCCAGGCCTATGGCCTGGCGGCCTATGTCTGGGGCTACCGCATGGCGTTGCTGGCCAGCGGCGCGGGGACGCTGCTGCTGGTTGCGCCCTTCGGCTGGTCCGGCGCCTACCTGTACGGCGCGGCGCTGATCCTGCCGGGCATCGCCGCGACGCTGCTGGGGCGGGAGCCGCCGCGCATCCTGCGCGCCGCGGCGGGCTGGCGGGCCAGGCTGCGCGGCTCGGTGCTGGAGCCGTTCCTCGACTTCATGCGCCGGCCGCATTGGCTGGCGATCCTGCTGTTCGTCGCGCTGTTCAAGCTGGGGGAGGCGCTGGCCGGCATCATGACCACGCCCTTCTACCGGTCACTGGGTTTCACGCGGGAGGATGTGGCGACCGTCGCCACGGTGTTCGGGATGTTCGCCACGCTCGGCGGCGCGCTGGCCGGCGGCTGGCTGGTGGGCTGGATCGGCGTGCGGCGGGCGCTGGTGGTGACCGGGCTCGGCCAGATGCTGTCGAACCTGATGTATGTGGCACTGGCCGGGGCCGGGCATTCGATGCCGATGCTCTGGGCCCAGGTGGGGGTGGAGAGCTTCACCGACGGGCTGGCGGATGCGGCCTTCCTCACTTGGCTTTCGGCCCTGACCAGCCGGTCCTTCACCGCGACGCAGTATGCGCTGCTGTCCTCGCTGGCCGCCGTTCCGCTGCGGACGCTGGGGGCGAGTTCGGGCTGGTTGGCGCAGGCGCTGGGCTGGCCGGGGTTCTTCCTGCTGACCACGGCGGCGGCGCTGCCGGCCATGGGTATCATGGTTTACCTGTTGCGGCGGCTGCCGGCGGAGGGGCGGCGGTAGCGGGGAGGAGCGCACGGGTCGCGGGCGACTTTCCAGCGAGGTACCCATACCCAGGCAGGGCCATGGGTAACCCCCAGCCGCTTGGCAACGCTCCCGCCGGACCTGACGTTCGCACCGCGCCCAGAGGAGCCGCCATGACCCCCAGCCACTACCTCCCGCCGCTCATGCTCATCGGCAGCAACATCGTCATGACCTGGGCCTGGTACGGCCACCTGAAGCGCCCGGGCTGGGCGATGTGGCTGGCGATCCTCATCTCCTGGGGCATCGCCTTCTTCGAATACTGCCTGGTGGTGCCGGCCAACCGCATCGGCTACGGCACCTATAACGGCCAGCAGCTGAAGGTGATGCAGGAGGTGATCACCCTGTCCGTCTTCGCCGGCTTCAGCGTGATGGTGCTGGGGGAGCCGCTGCGCTGGACCTACCTCGCCGCCATGGGCTGCCTGGTGGCCGCGGTGGTGTTCATCTTCCTGCCGGTCGACTGAAGCGCCGACCGGGTTCCATCGCCGCGCCGCAGGCCGGCCATGCGGCAAACCGCCCTGCCTGCAACCAAAGGCCGGTCCCAGCTCTTGTTGCAACGCACAACGCGAGGGCCCCCCATGCCGCACGACACCACCGCCACCGATCTCTTCCAGCCGGCCCGGCTCGGCCCGCTCGCCCTGCCCAACCGCATCGTCATGGCGCCGCTGACCCGCAGCCGCACCGGCAGCCGCGGCATCCCCGGCCCGCTGAACGCCGAATACTACGCCCAGCGTGCCTCCGCGGGCCTGATCGTCGCCGAGGCGACGCAGATCTCCCCGCAGGGCCAGGGCTACGCCTTCACCCCCGGCATCCACGACCCCGCCCAGATCGAGGGCTGGAGGCTGGTGACCGAGGCGGTCCACCAGGCCGGCGGCCGCATCGTCCTCCAGCTCTGGCATGTCGGGCGGATTTCCCACCCCAGCCTGCAGCCGGGCGGCGGCCTGCCGGTCGCGCCTTCGGCCATCAGGCCCGAAGGCAAGGCCTTCACCGAATCCGGCTTCCAGGATTTCGTCACGCCCCGCGCGCTGGAGACGTCGGAGATCGCCGGCATCGTCGAGGATTACCGCCGCGCCACCGTGCACGCGCGGGCCGCCGGCTTCGATGGCGTCGAGATCCACGCCGCCAATGGCTACCTCATCGACCAGTTCCTCAAGGACAAGACCAACCAGCGGACCGACCGCTACGGCGGCAGCATCGAAAACCGCACCCGTTTCCTGGAGGAGGTGACCGAGGCCGTGGTCGGGGCCTGGAGCGCCGACCGGGTCGGCATCCGCATCTCCCCGGTCTCCCCGGCCAACGACATCGCCGACAGCGACCCGCAGCCGCTGTTCGACCACGTCGTGGCGCAGCTCAACCGCTTCGGCCTCGTCTACCTGCACGTGGTCGAGGGCGCGACCGGCGGGCCGCGCGACAACATCGCCTTCGACTTCCAGGCGCTGCGCCAGGCCTTCGACGGCGCCTACATGGCCAATAACGGCTACGACCTGGCGCTGGCACAGGCGACGCTGCGGGCCGGGCGCGCCGACCTGATCGCCTTCGGCCGGCCCTTCATCGCCAATCCGGACCTGGTGGAACGGCTGCGGACCGGGGCGACGCTGGCCGAGCTGGATCGGGAGACGCTCTATGGTGGCGGTGCCAAGGGGTATACCGATTATCCGGCGCTGCAGCGGCAGGCCGCGTAAGCAAGCAGCGGGGGGAGGTATCCCCCCGCACCTGCTTCGATTTCTGGGAGTTTGGCGCCGACGGGCCACGCTTGGCGTGGCCTTCTCGGCCGTGCTTTCCTGCGCGGCGGCGGCGCGGGAACGCTCCGCCAGGATTGAGACGCTCCGGAGCCGCAGCGATGCCCTGCTCGACCGTCCTTCGCGCCGGTCGGCTGGCCCTGCTGGTCGCCCTGGCGATCCCCCTGCTGCCGCCCCCACCGGCGGAGGCGCGGAGCCGCCAGGTGCGGGCGAAGCGGGCCGCCTCGGTCGCCTCCCGTCAGGCGCGGACGGACGCGATCGCCCCCCCTGAGGACCCGGCCGGCGGCTTCGGCCTCGGCACCTCCGCGCCGCCGCCGGCGGCCAACGCCCCGGCCGAGGCCCCGCCGCTCGCCTGGTCGATCGACCTGCTGCTGCCCGCCTTCTGGAATTCCGATCCGGAACAGACGGCGGGCGGCATCCCGTCGCCCGAATTCACCCCCGAGGCGCGGCTGACCTGGAACCGCAGGCTGGACTCCGCCCCCGTGCGGCTGTCCGCCGTCGCCGATGCCAGCACCGACCGCTTCACCCGCGCCCGCGACGCCGATGCCGACCTGCTCTATGGCCGGCTGCGGGCGCAGTACGAAAGCGGCACCGACGACCAGGAATGGCAGCCCTTCGTCAGCTATGTCCCGACCCTGACCTTCGCGCCCTTCTACGCCCGCCGCACCGACACCTGGCACGACTTCGCCCTGGGCGCGGCGAAGGCCTGGGAATGGGATGGTGGGCTGAGCCGCGTGCCGCGCGGCGAGGACACCGAGGCGGCGGCCACCTGGACCTTCGCCGTCAACTTCGCGGCGCAGCGCCGGGAACGCGATGGTGGCCCGGCCTCCTCCGCCCTGCTGTTCAACCCGTCGGTCACCTGGACAGTCTCCGCCACCTGGAACGCCAGCCTGGAGGTGGACCTGACCCGCCGCTGGTACGACCGCTTCGACGGCCGCCGCCGGCAGGACTGGCTGGCGGTGCCGATCGTCACCGTGGAATACCAGGTGCCGGAAGGCTGGCTGCCGCCGCAGGAGAGCCGGCTGGGCCGCGCCATCGGCGCGCCGGTGCTGGATCTGCAGGTCTACCTGACCCGGCAATCCAGCAGCCTGGAGGAGGGCCGCTTCCACCAATGGGGCGCCGGGCCGATCCTGCGCACGGCGTGGAAGTTCTGATACCTGGCGCACGACGTCCCGACCTGCGGCCCGCAGGGCCGAGGCGCCGAATGGCGCCCGCCGCCGGTGCGGCGAAGCCAAGCCGCGCGGCGGCCTGCTACCAGAGCCGGGCGATGCCGAAGGTGTCCAGCGCGACATTGGCCGAAACCAGGGTCAGCCCTTCCTCCAGCGCCTGGGCGACCAGGATGCGGTCGAAGGGGTCGCGGTGGTGGCGCGGCAGGCGGCCGGCGGCTTCGGCATGCGCCATGCTGATCGGCAGCAGCCTCGCTGCCATCGTCGCCGCCGCGGCACCGACATCCCGCGCGACATGGCCGGCCTCGGGCAGCTTGCCGGCGGCATGCTTCAGCGTGATCTCGTAGCCCGAGGCGGCGCTGACCAGCACCTCCTCGGCGTTCTCGATCGCCGTGGCGGCCGTTCTGGTCAGGCGCCTGTTGCCGAAGACGAAAAACAGGAAGGCATGGGTGTCGAGCAGGAGCCTCACAACGACCGCAGCGGGTCGCCGGGATGGCCCTCCTCCCACTCGGTCAGCTCTTCCTCGGTCCAGTCGTCCAGCGCCTCGTCGCCGACCGACCCCAGATGGGCCAGGCAGCCGAAGGTGCGGCGCTTGACCGGGGCGGGCGGCACCAAAGGCACCAGCTTGGCCACCGGCGTATTGCCCCGGGCGATGATGATCTCCTCCCCCGCCTCGGCCCGGGCGACCAGGGCCGACAAATGCGTCTTCGCGGCATGGATCGTCACGGCGTCGGATATCGTCAGGGTGCCTCCTGCCAGCTTAGCTAAGGCTTAGTCCACCCGGAATTAAGCGCGGCGTTTCGCCTCGATCGCGTCCCAGATCGCCTTCTCCAGGTGCACACCGTCGAAGCGGGCGATCTCCTGCAGCCCGGTGGGGGAGGTCACGTTGATCTCCGTCAGGTAGTCGCCGATCACGTCGATGCCGACGAAGATCATCCCCCGCTCGCGCAGCGCCGGGCCGATCCGCTCGCAGATCTCCCGCTCCCGCGCGGTCAGCGTCGTCTGCTCCGGCCGGCCGCCGACATGCATGTTGCTGCGCGCCTCGCCCGCCGCCGGGACGCGGTTGATGGCGCCCATCGCCACGCCGTCGACCAGGATGATGCGCTTGTCGCCCTGGCGCACCTCCGGCACGTAGCGCTGCACCATCAGCGGCTCCCGGCTGCGTTCGGTGAACATCTCGATCAGCGAGTTCAGGTTGGAATCGCCCGGCTTGATGTGGAAGACGCCGGCGCCGCCATTGCCGAACAGCGGCTTGACGATGATGTCCTTGTGCACCTCGCGGAATTTCAGGATCTGGCCGCGGTCGGCGGTGACCAGCGTCTCCGGCATCAGCTCGGGGAAGTGGGTGACGAAGATCTTCTCGGGCGCGTTGCGCACGCTCGCCGGGTCGTTCACCACCAGCGTCTTCGGGTGGATGTGCTCCAGGATGTGGGTCGCCGTGATGTAGGCCATGTCGAAGGGCGGGTCCTGCCGCATCAGCACCACGTCCATGGTGCTGAGGTCGATCTCCTCCTTCGGCCCGAAGCTCCAATGCGCGCCGTGCCGACGCTCGACCGTCACCGTCTCGCCGATCGCGGTGACCTTGCCGCCGGCCAGCGCCAGGTTGCGGACATGGTAATGCCACAGGCTATGCCCCCGCGCCTGCGCTTCCAGCATGAGCGCGAAGGTGCTGTCGGCATCGATGTTGATGCTCTCGATCGGGTCCATCTGGACCGCGACGCGCAAGGCTGCCATCGGGCTGTCTCTCCCCTCTCGGGCTTTTCGGCGGGCTTGTTGGCATTCCCGGCGGTTTGGCGCCAGAGGGGCTTCAATTCAGCCGGTGCCGCAATTCCTCCACCACGGCCCGGATGCGGCGCGCCGTCTCGCCGTCCGGCTCGATCGTCAGCGACCGGTCGAGGCAGCTCAGCGCGGCGCTCACCCTATCCAGCCGCTGGTTCATCAGGCCGGCCTCCCGCCACAGCAGCGCCGCATCGGGCGCCAGCCGCAGCATGTCCTCGGTGCAGGCCAGCGCGCCCGCCAGGTCGCCGCCCCGCAGCCGGCGCAGCTTGATGTTGTTCTGCAGCCGCAGCAGCACCGCCCGCTTGTCCATCAGCCGCAGCAGGCCCGGCCGCAGCTCGGCCTTCTCGCCCTCGATCCGCTTGATCAGCGCGCGCAATTCGGGGGCCGCCAGCCCGGTGCCGCCGCTGAACACATCCACCAGCGCCTGGCCGCGGCCGCCTTCCACCGCCAGCAGGAAATGCCCGGGGAAGTCGATGCCATGCGCCGCCCAGCCGGCCGCCTCCGCCGCATGCAGCCAAAGGATACCCAGCGCCACCGGCAGGCCGCGCCGCCGTTCCGTCACCTGGATCAGGTTGGCATTGGCCGGGTCGTCGTAGTGTTCCGTGTCGCCGGCGAAGCGGAACCGGCCATGGATGACGCTCGCCAGTACCTCCCGCCGCCGCTCGGCATCGCCGGCATCAGCATCCGGATGCGCCGTCGCCGCGGCAACGGTCGCCTGGGCGAGCTCGGACAGCGCCATGGCGGCGTCCCGCCAATCGGCCGCGGGCGCGTCGATCCGGGCGAATTGCAAGGCAACGGCGGCGAGGTCGATCTCGGCGTCGGGCAATTGGCCGGCGGCGTCGAGGGCGGCGCGCGCCTCGTCCTGGGGGGTGGAGGCCATGGGTTGAGTCTTGCGCCTCCGCCGCCCGGCAGCAAGGGCGGCGTGACTCAGGCCTGCGCTGCCGCCGGCACCATCCGGCCGACCCGCCGGCCGCCGAAGATATGGACATGGAAATGCGGCACTTCCTGGCCGCCATCCACGCCCATGTTGGACAGGATGCGATAGCCGGTCGCCTCCAGCCCCTGCGCCTTGGCCACCGCCGAGACCATCCGCCAGAAGCCGGCGATCGCCGCCTCGCTTGCATCGGCGTGAAAATCCGCCGCGCTCACCCAGCGCCCCTTCGGGATCACCAGCACATGCACCGGCGCCTGCGGCGCGATGTCGTGGAAGGCGAGCGCGAAGTCATCCTCCGCCACCCGCTTGCAGGGGATCTCGCCGCGCAGGATGCGGGCGAAAATATTGGCATCGTCATAGGGCGGCAGGCCGGTGACGGACATGGCGAGGGTCCCTGGGGTGGTTCCGGCCGCCGTCATGGCCGGGCGCGGCCCGGCCAGCAAGCCCCGGGTGGTTAGGGCAGCTTCGTCGTCTTCGCCGCCCGGACGATGCCCTTCGGCCGCGCCGCCTTCTCGGCGATGCCGCTGATGCCTTCCCGCCGGCGCAGCTCGGCCCAGACCTCCTCCGGCCGGATGCCGGCATCCACCCAGACCACCATCAGGTGATAGAGCAGGTCGGCGCTCTCCAGGATCGTCTCCGCCCGGTGGCCCTGCGTCGCCTCGATGACGCATTCCACCGCCTCCTCGCCCAGCTTCTGGGCGACCTTGGCGGTGCCGCGGGCGATCAGCCGGGCGGAATGCGAATGCGCCACGTCGCCGGCGACCCGCCGCGCCTCGACCGTCGCCCAGAGCGAGTCCAGCACCCCGGCATCCGGTGTCCCCACCGTGATGTCCAGCGGCTTCAGGTGGCTTGCCTCCGCCCGGCGCACCGCCTTGGGCGGCCGCGTCACCGGCGCGACGATGCCGCTGGGCAGTGGCAGGGCCTGCGCCCCGCCGCGCTTCGGCGCCTTCACCGGCTTCTTCTCCGTCTTGCGCTTCTCGTCCTTCGCCATGCTCAGGCGGCCTCCGCCAGGGGACGCACCGGCAGGCCGGCGGCGGCCAGCGCCGCCTTGGCATCCGAGATGCGGAATTCCCCGTAATGAAATACGCTGGCGGCCAGCAGGCCGCTGGCGCCCGCCAGGGCGCCCTCCACGAAATGCCCGACCGTGCCGACGCCGCCCGAGGCGACGATGGGCAGCGAGACGGTCCGCCGGATCGCCCGCAGCAGGTCGAGGTCGAAGCCGGATTTCGTGCCGTCCCGGTCCATCGAGGTCACCAGCAGCTCGCCCGCCCCGGCCGCCGCCATGCGTTCGGCCCAGCCGACCGCGTCGATGCCCGTCCCCTTGCGGCCGCCATGGGTGAAGATCTCCCAATGGCCCGGCGTGGTCTGCCGCGCGTCGATGGCGACGACGATCGCCTGGCTGCCGAAGGCTTCCGCCGCGCGGGTGACGAGGCCCGGGTCGGCCACCGCGGCGCTGTTGATGCTGCACTTGTCGGCGCCGGCCAGCAGCAGGCTGCGGACATCCTCCACCGAGCGCACGCCGCCGCCGACGGTCAGCGGGATGAAGACCTCGGCCGCGGTGCGGGAGACGACGTCGTACATCGTGGCGCGGTTCTCGTGCGTCGCCCCGATGTCGAGGAAGGTGACCTCGTCGGCGCCTTCGCGGTCGTAGGCCCGGGCCTGTTCCACCGGGTCGCCGGCATCGCGCAGCGCGACGAAATTCACCCCCTTCACCACGCGGCCATCCTTCACGTCCAGGCAGGGGATGACGCGGAGTGCGAGCACGGGGCACCTTCGGGGAGGGGGTAGCGCCATGGCTGCGCGCGGGGTGCGCTTGCGGCGGAATGCGCCGGGGGTCAAGCGCGGATTCGGGGATCGCAGGGCGGCGTAGAGGGCGGGGCGGCACCCACGATAAGGCAGTCTCCCAGAGGGTATTATATACATTACTCTCGTAAAGAGTTTTAGATCCAGTTTTCCACACATGGGTGACGTTGTTTCTCTCGGAGCCTGCGGCGCTGGCGGCGATCGAGGCGCGCATCCTCGACCGGCTGCTCGGCGCTGGTTGAGGCCCCCGCCATCGGCGCGGCGTACGCGGCAGCGCGCGCCATAGTGTAGCGACCGCGGCACCGCCGGCCGTGTATGCGCGGCCCGTGCTGCCCGAAACCCATCCCCGCGCCCCCGCCGGCATCCTCGAACCCCGGCCGGAGGCAGGCGCCGCGCCGCCGCCCCGGCTCGGCCGCGCGCTGCTGCGCACCGCGGCGACGCTGGGCGCTTTCCTGCTGGCCTGCGGCGTGGTGCTCTGGCTGGCGCGGGACAGCGATGCGGCGACAGCCGCGGCCCTGCTCTCGCCCGGCATCATCGCCGCCTGCCTCGCCTTGTCCTTCAGCAATTACATGCTGCGTGGGCTGCGCTGGGTGGTGCTGGGCCGCGCCTTCGGGGTGGCGGCGCCGGCCCGGGCGCAGCTGCTGTACTTCTTTGCCGGCTTCGCCCTGACCGTGACGCCGGGCAAGGTGGGGGAGGTGGTGCGGCTCTGGCTGCTCAACCGCCACCACGGCGTGCCCTACACCCGCAGCATGCCGCTGCTGGCCGGCGACCGGGTGATGGACATGGTGGCGATCTGCCTGCTGGCGCTGGCCGGCGCGGCGCTGACCAGCCAGTACCTGCTGGTGACCGCGGTGCTGGCGGTGATCTGCACCGCGCTGCTGGCGGCGCTGACCCATGCCGGGCTGTTGCTGCGTGTGGTCGGTTGGACGGAACGCCGGGTGCGCCGCGCCCCCGGCCTGTTTGCCAAGGTGCGGGAGGTCTGTGCGACCCTGCCGGCGATCGGCCGGCCGGCGGTGCTCTGGCCGGCGCTCGGCCTGTCCCTGCTGGGCTGGCTGGCGGAATGCCTGGTGCTGCTGCTGGTGCTGGATGCGCTGGGGGCGACGCTGGGGCTGGGCGGCAGCATGCTGGTCTTCTGCCTCTCGGCCGTGGCCGGGGCGGTTTCCTTGCTGCCGGGCGGGCTGGGGGCGGCGGATCTCAGCCTGCTCGGCCTGCTGCGGCTGGTCGAGGTGCCGGAGGCCGCGGCGATCGTCGCCACCATCCTGGTACGGCTGGCGACGCTGTGGTTCGCGGTGGTGCTGGGGTTCCTGACGCTGCCCTTCGCGTTGCGGCGGCGCGGGTAAGGCAGGGCCAGGGAGGAAGCATCCTCCCTGGACCCTCCTCTATTCTCGTGAGTCTTGCACCCGCCACGCGGCGAATGCCGGACTCGGAAACAGGAAGGGTGGGGTTGGACGCATGCGTCCAACGGGGAAGGCATACGTTTCCCGTCCCAACCTATTGCTACCAGCGCGGCCCCCAGCCGCCCCCCTGGTAATACCCGCGTTGCGGCTCGAAGCGGCGCTGTTCCCACATCTCGTGCCGGCGCCAGGCCCATTCGCGGGCCCGCTGCGCCTCCATCCAGTCGCGCCGCGCCTCGCGCTCGCGCCAACCCTGGTCGTAGCCATAGGCGGGGCGGCCGTAGCCATGGCCGCCCTCCCAGCCACCATGGGCGGAGGCGGCGCCGGCGAGCAGCGGCAGGGTGGCAAGGGCGGCGAGGAACGCGATCCTGATCTTCATGGCGGCACCCTCCAAGGAGCCTACGATCCGGAGGGTGGGCGCACGGCGCGGCGGGGTCAGGGCCGCGGCATGGCGGCGCGAAGGCGGCCCGTGCCGAAGTGTTTCAGCGCGCCGCCACCAGGGCCAGCGCCGCCGTCGGGTCGATCCGCCCGTCGTACAGCGCGCGGCCGATGATCACGCCCTCGATCCCCTCCGACGCCACCGCGGCCAGCGACGCCAGGTCGTTGAGCGAGGCCACGCCGCCCGAGGCGATCACCGGCAGCCGCACCGCCCGCGCCATGGCCAAGGTCGCTTCCAGGTTCACCCCACCCAGCATGCCGTCGCGGTCGATGTCGGTGTAGATGATGGCCGCCGCCCCGGCGTCCTCGAACCGCTTGCCGAGGTCGGTGGCCAGGATCGTGCTCACCTCCGCCCAGCCCTCGGTCGCCACCAGCCCGCCGCGGGCATCGATGCCGACGGCGACGCGGCCGGGGAAGGCGCGGCAGGCGGCCATGGCGAAATCCGGGTCCTTCACCGCGGCGGAGCCGAGGATCACCCGGCGCACCCCGCGCTCGAGCCAGGCCTCCACCGTGTCCATGGTGCGGATGCCGCCGCCGAGCTGGACCGGGACCTTGGGGATGGCGGCGAGGATGGTCTCGACCGCCGCGGCATTGGCCGGCCGGCCGGCGAAGGCGCCGTCCAGGTCCACCACATGCACCCAGGGGAAGCCGATGGCGGCGAATTTCCGCGCCTGCGCGCCCGGCTCGGCCGAATAGACCGTCGCCTGCGCCATGTCCCCGCGCTTGAGGCGCACCACCTGCCCGCCCTTGAGGTCGATGGCGGGGTAAAGCGTCAATGCCATGTGACTAGCGACCCATCACCTTCCCGGTGCTGCGGCCGCGGCCGGGCTCCAGAAGCTTGAAATAGTAGTGGCCGGCGACCGTGCGCCCATCGACCCGCGCATAGGCCGGGTGGGTGCCCCAGCGCTCATAGCCCAGCACCTCGAACAGCGCGATGGCGGTGGCCTGGGTCTCCCGCACGTCGAGGTTCACGACCCGGTGGCCCATCGCGGCGGCGCGTTCCTCCGCCCGGGTGATCAGCAGCCGGGCCAGGCCATGGCCGCGCGCGTAGGGCGCGATATAGGCGTGGGTGAGGGTGGCGCCGAAGGCCTGCGCCTCGTTGTTGCGCGGCGGGCGGACGAGCTGCGCGCTGCCCACCACCATGCCGTCGAGCCGGGCGATGAACAGCTCACGTTCCGGCACCAGCAGCACGCCGCGGAAGTGGCGCTGCAGCGCGGCGCGGCCCTGGGGTTCCACCCAGCCGAAGCCGCCGCCCTCGATGATGGCGGCGTCGGTCGCCTCGCACAGCTCCGCCATGTCGTGGTCGTCGAGCTCGGTCACCCGCTCGACCGAAAGGGCCGGCTGGCGGGGCACCGTTGCCTCCGCCACGTCGGCCGGGCCGCGTGGCGTGCTCATGGGGTCCACCGGAGGAAATTGGCGAGGATGCGGAGGCCCACCGAGGCGCTCTTTTCGACATGGAATTGCGTGCCGGCGATATTGCCGCGCCCGACGATGGCGACGACCGGCCCACCATATTCGGTGGTCGCCAGCACCTCCTCGGCACGATAGGCGCTGAGGGCATAGGAATGCACGAAATAGGCGTATTCGCCCGGCCGAATGCCCGCCAGCAGCGGATGCGCGCCGGCCGGGAAGTCCAGCGTGTTCCAGCCCATCTGCGGCAGGGTCAGCGCGGCGCCATCGGGACCCTTCGGGTCCATCGGCGCCATCTCCCCGGCGATCCAGCCGAGGCCGGGGGTCACGCCGTGCTCCAGCCCCCGCTCCGCCATGACCTGCATGCCGACGCAGATGCCGAGCAGCGGGGTGCCGGCGGCGATCCGGGCGTTCAGGGTCTCGACCATCCCCGGCAGGGCGGTGAGGCCGCGCATGCAGGCAGCGAAGGCGCCCTGGCCGGGCAGCACCAGGCGGTCGGCCGCCGCGACCGCCGCCGCGTCGCGGGTGACGGCGGCGGCGATGGGGATGCCGGCCATGGTGGAGACGCGGTCGAGCGCGCGGAGGACCGAGGCGAGGTTGCCCGAGCCGGGATCGACCACGGCGATGGTCATCGGCGCACTCATGCGAGCATGGCCCGCGCCAGATCGGGCCGCGCATCCAGCAGCCGGGCCAGCGCCGCATCGGCATCCGCCGCGGCGATCACATGCGCCGCCGGCCGGCCGCGCCGGGCCAGCGCCGCGCGGCGGAGATCCTGGGCATGGGCGCCGAGCAGGAATTGCAGAGCGAGTGCGACGGGGAGGCCGAATTCCTCCGGCACGAAGGCCGCCAGCAGCATGACCACGCCAAGGTAGGCCATCGCCTCCAGCCACAGCCGGTGCAGCAGCAGCCAGGGCAGCGCGAAGAGGAAGGCGCCCCAGGAGAAGCCTTCGGGCACCAGCACGGGCGCGCGTCGGGCCGGCACGGACGCCGTGGCGCCGCGCGGCAGGTGTACGGTCCAGATGCGCATCAGGCCTCCAGGACCCCCTTTGTGGAGGGCACCGCATCAGGCGTGCGCGGGTCCGGCTCCACCGCCATGCGGAGGGCACGGGCCAGCGCCTTGAAGCAGGCTTCCGCTACGTGGTGCGCGTTGGTGCCCGCCTTCAAGGTCACATGCAGGGTGATGCCGGCATTGAAGGCGAAGGCACGGAAGAACTCCTCGAAGAGCTCGGTGTCCATCTCCCCCACCTTGTCGCGGGCGAACGGCACCGACCACGCCAGGAAGGGCCGGCCGGAGATGTCGATCGCCGCCTCGGCCAGGGCTTCGTCCATCGGCAGCAGGGCGTGGCCGTAGCGGCGGATGCCGCGCTTGTCGCCCAACGCCTGGCGCACCGCCTGGCCGAGCACGATGCCGACATCCTCCGTCGTATGGTGGAAGTCGATATGCAGGTCGCCCTTGGCTTCCACCGTCAGGTCCAGCAGCGCGTGGCGGCCGAGCGCGGTGAGCATGTGGTCGAGGAAGCCGATGCCGGTGGCGACCTGCACCTTGCCGGTGCCGTCCAGGCAGACGGTGGCGCGGATGTCGGTCTCGGCCGTGGTGCGGGCGATGCTGGCGGTGCGGGCGGCGGTCATCCGCGCTTCCTACGCCCCCGGGGCGGGGAGTCGCAACGGGGCGCCGCGGCGTGGTAATCGTATGCGGACGGGTTCGGAGGCGGCGGATGCGGGAGATCGGCGCGCTGGAGGCGGCGGGGACACTCGGCGAATTGCTCGACCTGGTCGAACAGGGCGAGGAGGTGGTGATCACCCGGGGCGGGCGGGTGGTGGCGCGGCTGGTGCCGGGGGTGGCGATCCGGGACCGTGCGGCGGCGGAGGCGGCCGCGGAGCGCATGCTGGCACGGAGCAAGGGGGTCACGCTCGGCCCGAACCTTACGCTGCGCGATCTGATCGATGAGGGCCGGCGTTGAGTCTGGTACTCGACACCTCCGTCGCGCTGAGCTGGCAATTCGAGGACGAGCAAACTCCCGCTACGCGGGCGGTGCTGGCGCAGGTGACACGCACCGGCGCCGTCGTGCCCTCTCTCTGGCGGCTGGAGGTGGCGAGTGCGCTGCAGACCGCGGTGCGGCGCAAGCGGCTTGCGCAGGCTGGCCGTGACGCGGCCGTGCAGGATCTCGCCATGCTGGAAATCGAACTCGATATAGAAACGGACATCCACGCCTGGGGCGCGACCCTGGCCTTGGCCGACCGCTTCAATTTGACCCCCTACGACGCCGCCTACCTCGAACTCGCCCTCCGCCGCGGCCTGCCGCTGGCGACCCTCGACCGCGCCCTGCGCCAGGCCGCCGGGGCCTCCGGCGTCGCCCTGCTCGGCCAGGACTAGCCCGTTCGGGCCGTGGCGTTGCCGCCGGCCCCCGAAAGGCCCACATCCGCCCTCATGTCCGCTCATTCCTCCTCCGCCGCGCCGGACCTCGCCGGCTGGCACGGCACAACCATCCTCTCCGTCCGCAAGGGCGGGATCGTCGCCATGGCCGGGGACGGCCAGGTCTCGCTTGGGCAAACGGTCGTCAAGGGCAATGCCCGCAAGGTCCGCCGCATTGCCAATGGCAAGGTCCTCGCCGGCTTCGCCGGCGCCACGGCGGATGCCTTCACCCTGCTGGAACGGCTGGAAGCCAAGCTGGAACGCTTCCCCGACCAGCTCGAACGCGCCTGCGTCGAACTCGCCAAGGACTGGCGCTCCGACCGCTACCTCCGCCGGCTGGAAGCCCTGCTGGCGGTCGCCGACGGCAAGCGGTCCCTGCTGCTGACCGGCCAGGGCGACGTGCTGGAACCCGAGGATGCGGTGATCGGCATCGGCTCCGGCGGCAATTATGCGCTGGCGGCGGCCCGCGCCCTGCTGACGGTCGAGGACCTGTCCGCCGAGGAGATCTGCCGCCGCGCCATGAAGATCGCCGGCGAGATCTGCGTCTACACCAATGGCAACGTCATCGTCGAAACCGTGGAAGCCGCCTGAGATGGTCGTGGAAGCCGTCAACCTATCCCCGCGCGAGATCGTCTCGGAGCTGGACCGCTACATCGTCGGCCAGAATGACGCCAAGCGGGCGGTCGCCATCGCCCTGCGCAACCGCTGGCGCCGGCAGCAGCTGCCCGAGGGCATCCGCGAGGAGGTCGTCCCGAAGAACATCCTGATGATCGGCCCGACCGGCTGCGGCAAGACCGAGATCGCCCGCCGCCTGGCCCGCCTGGCCAACGCCCCCTTCCTGAAGGTGGAAGCCACCAAGTTCACCGAGGTCGGCTATGTCGGCCGCGACGTCGAGAGCATCATCCGTGACCTGATCGAGGTCAGCATCACCCAGACCCGCGAGGCGTCGCGTAAATCCGTACAGGCCAAGGCCGAACTCGCCGCCGAGGAACGCCTGGTGACCGCGCTGGTCGGCGAAGGCGCCTCCGGCGAGACCCGCATGAAGTTCCGCCGCATGCTGCGCGACGGCACGCTGGAGACGCGGGAGATCGAGGTCCAGGTGAACGATGCCGGCGGCGGCATGCCGATCGGCATGATCGACCTGCCCGGCGCCCAGGGCCTGCAGATGCAGAACATGCAGGACATGCTGGGCAAGATGTTCGGCGGCAAGACAAAGCCGCGCAAGATGACGGTGGCCGAGGCGCGCCAGGTCCTGCTGAAGGACGAGGCCGACAAGCTGGTCGACCAGGAGGCGCTGACGCGCGAGGCGGTGGCGAATGCCGAGAACAACGGCATCGTCTTCCTCGACGAGATCGACAAGATCGCCCGCGGGTCGGAGAACGGCGTGCGCGGCGGCGACGTGAGCCGTGAGGGCGTGCAGCGCGACCTGCTGCCGCTGATCGAGGGCACCACCGTCACTACCAAGCATGGGCCGGTGAAGACCGACCACATCCTCTTCATCGCCTCCGGCGCCTTCCACCTGAGCAAGCCGTCCGACCTGCTGCCGGAGTTGCAGGGGCGGCTGCCGATCCGGGTGGAGCTTTCCGCCCTGACGCGGGAGGATTTCCGCCGCATCCTGACCGAGCCGGAGCACAGCCTGATCAAGCAGTATGTCGCGCTGCTGGGGACGGAGGGCCTGACGCTGGATTTCACCTCGGACGCGGTGGACGTGATCGCCGACCTGGCGGCCGACATCAACGCCAAGGTGGAGAATATCGGCGCCCGCCGCCTGGCGACGGTGCTGGAGCGGCTGCTGGAGGAGATCAGCTTCACCGCCAGTGACCGCCGCGGCGAAAGCGTGCCGGTGAACGGCGCCTATGTGCAGGAGAAGGTAGGGCCGCTGGCGGGGAGTGCGGATCTCAGCCGCTACATCCTGTAGCGTTTGCCTGGCGCGTCGCGCGCCGGGTCAGCGCCGCCGTGATGCGGTAAAGGTTACCGTGTTGCGGTGTGTTTGGGCGTGGCGTCCCTACCATTGGATCGTTATAACTCCCGTGGACACGGCCTTGGTAGGTCGGGTACGCAGGAGACATGCATGGCGACCCTGAAGCTGCGCGCGATCGGCAATTCGGTGGGCGTGGTCCTGCCGAAGGACCTGCTGACCCGGCTGCGGGTCGGCGAGGGCGATACGCTCCAGGTGACCGAGACGCCGGAGGGCTTCCAGTTCACCCCCCTCGCGCCCGAGTTGCAGGAGCAGCTCCGGGTCGGCCGGGAAGTGATGAAGAAGTACCGCAACGTCCTGCGCGAACTCGCCAAATGAAGGATCCGGTCTGGCTCTCGCGCCAGATCCTGATGCTGCTGCATGGTGAGGCCCTGGCGGAACACGGGGGCCTCGACGGCGTGCGCGACCTTGGCCTGCTCGACAGCGCGCTCAGCCGGCCGGCCAACCGCTTGGCCTGTGGGGGCGAACACGACCTGTGCAGCCTCGCCGCGGCCTATGCCTCCGGCATCGTGCGCAACCACCCCTTCGCCGATGGCAACAAGCGCGCGGCCTTCATAGCCGCGGTGATGTTTCTGGAGCTCAACGGCGTCTCGGTCGCGCTGGACGAGGGCGAGGCGATCGCCGCGACGCTCGACCTCGCCGCCGGCGACCTGCCCGAGGCCGGCTTCGCCGCCTGGCTGCGCGACAACACAACGCCGCGCGGCTGAACGCCGCGACACGCACGCGCCAGCGTGACCAGGACGATGAATTTGCTGGCGCTCTTGATCCTGCCGGGCGCCACCGCCGGCTAGAGGAAGCCGGGCGGAGCGCGGCCTAGCATGACCTGCCCGACGGCGGCGAAATGCGCCGCACGCGACTGGATCTGCTGCGACAGGGTATGGATGTCGCGGAAGCGGCGCTCGAAGGGGCTGCCCGGGAAAATCGCATCCACGCCGGCCGCCTTGTAGGTGAAATCCGCGACCTCGATCGCCGCCTGGATCGCATTGGCGCAGCCCAGCCGCAGCCTGGCGCGTTCCGCCACCGGCAGCGGCGACGCTACCTCGGCCGCGTCATGCATCTCGCCGAGCATCCCGGCCAACCAGGCCCGCGCCGCGCCCAGCCGGGCAGTGGCCCGGGCCACCTCGGACTGCACCACGGCATCATCCGCCAGCAGCGGCTGGCCGCGCGGCGTCTTGGCCATGGCCAGCGCCATGAATTGGTCCAGCATGGCGCCGGCCGTGCCGAGCGCCACCCCCGCCACCCCGACGGCATAGAGCCCCTGCTGGGTGAAGGCGTAGAGCCGGCCCGGCTCCCGGCGCAGGCCCGGATCCTCGCGGGTGCTGCTGAAGGCCTCGGGGATGAAGACGTCCTCGACCGTGTAGGAGTCGGAGGCCGTGCCGCGCAGCCCGATCGGGTTCCAGGTGTCCAGCAGCCTGGCCCGATCGGCGGGGAAGATCAGCGTGCGGATCGCCGGCCGGCCCAGATGATTCTGCCGCAGCGCGCCATCCGCCTCCCGCACCCGGCAATGCACGCCCATCCAGGTCGCCAGCCGGCAGCCGCTGGCGAAGTCGAACCGGCCGGAGACGCGGTAGCCGCCCGGCACGGCCTCGGCGATGGTCTCGTTGGGCGGGCCCCAGGCGAGCACGCTGCGCGGGTCGGCGAAGATCTCGCGGGCGATCTCCGGCGCGAGGTAGGCGGCGATCAGCACGGTGCTGTTGGCCACGAACAGGTTCCAGGCGACCGAGGCGTCGTGCCGCGCCGCCTCCTCGATCGCCAGCAGGTAGGTCGCTGGGTGGACCTCGTCACCGCCGGCCGAGCGCGGCAACAGCATGCGGAACAGGCGCGCGCGGTGCAGCGCCTCGACCAGCCCGGGCGGGATGCGACGGGTGGCCTCGATGCCGGGCGCCGCCGCCGCGATCGCCTCGGCCAGGGCCTGGGCGCGGCCGAGTGGATCCGCTGCGCCGCCGTCGGGGCACGACGCCCCGGGCGCGATGATCGGGTGGTCCATGGCGTCACCCCGTTGTTTCGTTGTCCCGCCTGCATTGCGGGCCGCGGGGCGAGGCCTGTCAATCCGCCTGGCGCACGGGTCCCGGGACGTCCCGCCTGGCCGATCCTCCGCCCGCGCGGTGCCATGGCACCGGGACGCCGGCCGCGGCGCCCACAACGCCCGGACCTGATCGCGGGATGCCGGGGCATGCCGCCCGGCGGCCTTTCACGGGCGTGTCGGCGGCACCATTCTGGTGTGCCGGGAACCCATCCCGGGCACCCGGTTTCAGCCAGAATCATGCATGACATCGACCGCCGCCTGCCCACCGTCGCCCTGCCCGAATCCGCCCTGGCCGAGCTAGATGCCGCCGTCGTGGTGCTGGAAGGCACCTCGCTGCCGGTCCGCCTCGCCGCCATGGTCGGCGGCTCGGTCGAGGCGCTGAAGCGCCGCCTGCCGGAGTCGACCCAGCGCGGGCTGGAGGACGCCATCCGCCGGGCGCTGGAAGCCGCCATGCAGGCCGCGCTGCGCAGCGGGCCGGCGCAGGCGGGCCCGCTGCCGACCGATTGGCTGCATCGCGGCCTGCTCGCCGCCTCGGGCGCCGCCGGCGGGCGTTCGGCCTGCCGGGCACGCTGATGGAACTGCCGGTCTCGACCACCCTGCTGCTGCGCCAGGTCGCCAGCATCGCCGCCGAGCAGGGCGAGGACCTGGCCGACCCTCTCGTTCAGGCGGAATGCCTGAAGGTCTTCGCCCTCGGCGGCCGCAACCCGCAGGATGACGAGGCCGAGAGCGGCTACTTCGCCCTGCGTCTGGCCCTGGCGGAAGCGGTGTAGGCGGCGGTTGGCCGCGGCCTGACCCAGTTGCTCCCCAGCTTCCTCGGCGCCATCGCCGCCCGCTTCGGCGCGCCGGTCGCGCTCAAGCTCTCGGCCCAGGCGGCGCCGGTGATCGGCGCGGCTGGCGGGGCGGCGGTGAACCTGGCGTTCCTGGAACACTTCCGCGGCATCGCCCGGGCGCATTTCACCGTCCGCCGGCTGGAGCGCCGGCACGGCCCCGCGCTGGTCCGCGCAGCCTATGAGCGGCTGCGGGACGGCACGCTGACGGTCTGAACGGGAATTCACGCGACGCCGGCGCGCATGCGCCTATGATTTGCGAGCCGTTCGCATTCGCAGGTAATCATGTCCACCGCCATCATCCTCCAGGCCGCCCTGATCCTCCTGCGGGAGGGGCTGGAAGCCATCCTCGTCCTCGCCGCCCTCGCCGCCCTGCTGCGGCGCATGGCGCCGGAGCGGATCGGCGCGCTCTGGGCCGGTGCGGGCCTCGGGCTGCTGGCCAGCCTGCTGACTGCCGGCGCCTATGCCGCCTGGCGCGGCGGGGTGCATGACGACGTCGTCGAGGGCGTCACCTGCCTGGTCGCCGCCGGTCTCATGCTCTGGACCGGCGGCTTCCTCTGGCGCCGCGCCGATCCGCGGGCCTGGGGCGCGGCGCTGACCCGCCAGGCGCAGGCGGCGCTGGATGCCGAGCGGGTGCCGGTGGCTCTGGGGACGATCGGCTTCCTCGCGGTATTCCGCGAGGGCGCAGAGACGGCGCTGTTCCTCGCCGCCCTGGGGGCGGAGGGGTCGATGGCCGGCATGCTCGCCGGCCTGGCGCTCGGCGCCGCAGGGCTTGCGGTGCTGTGGGTCCTGCTGATCCGCGCCGCGGTGCGCATCCCCCTGCGGCCGCTGTTCCGGGCGACCTCGCTCTTCCTGCTGGTCATGGCGGCGCGGCTGGTGGTTGCCGGCATCGGCGAGTTCCAGGAGCAGGCGATGGTCCCCTTCACCCCGACCGACCTGCCCGACCTCGCCGGCACCCTCGGCCTGGCGCCGAGCTGGGAAGGGCTGGTCGCCCAGCTTCTTGTCCTCGGCGGCGTCGCCCTGGTGCTGGCCTGGCCACGGCGTGTCCCGGTCGCCGGCCACGCCGCCGCCGAATAGCGTGGCGGCGCGTGCCGACGCTTCCTATCCTAGGGTCATGGGCAGCCTCTACGACGCCGACTTCCTCCTCTGGTCCGAGCAGCAGGCCGCGCTGCTCCGCCGCCTCGCGGCCGGCGAGCGGGTGAACGATTCCGTCGACTGGCCGAACCTGATCGAGGAGGTCGGCGATTTGGGGCGGAGCGAGTTCCGCGCGGTGGAGAGCCTGCTGGATGTCGGCCTGCGGCACCTGATCCTGGCCCATGCGGCGGCGCGGCCGGAGCCGGTGGCGCATTGGCGGGCCGAAGCGCGGGCCGCGTTGGCCAGCGCGGCGCGCAATGTGACGCCGAGCATGCTGCCGCGGCTCGACCTCGACGACCTCTGGCGCGCGGCCCGCGAGTTCGCGGCCGACAAGCTGGCCGACATGGGCGGCCTGGCCCGCCCGGTGCCTGAGACCTGCCCCTTCACCGCCGCCGAATTGCTCGCCCGGCACCCCGACCTCGATGCGCTGCTCGCCCGCCTCAAGGCGCCGTGACCCGCATCGCCGCCCGCAGCAGCACCGCCACCGCGCCCACCATCGCCAGCCCGGCCACATAGAGTGCGACGAACCACAGCACCCGCCGCGGCATCTCAGTGATACCCCTGCCCGGACTTCACCTTGCCGCGGAACAGCCAGTACACATACGCCGTGTAGCCCAGGATCACCGGGATCAGCACCACCGCGCCCACCAGCATGAACAGTTGCGAGGAGCGCGGCGACGCAGCGTCCCAGATGGTGATGTGCGGCGGCACGATCATCGGCCACATCGAAATGCCAAGCCCGGTATAGGCCAGGAAGAACAGGCCGAGGGCGCAGGCGAAGGGGATGCCGTCCCGCCAGGCCACCCGCGCATCGCCCGGATGCGTCCCGGCCTCCGCCAGGCCGCGCAGCAGCCGCCAGGTCAGCACCACCACCAGCACCGGCACCGGCAATGCGGCCAGGATGGCCGGGACATCGAACCAGCGCGCCCGGAATTCCGGCAGCAGGAAGGGCACCACAAGGCTCACCGCGCCGATGAAGCCGAGCGTCAGCACGGTCATCCGCCGGGCCAGCACCCGCACCTGGTCCTGGATTTCGCCTTCCGTCTTCCAGACCAGCCAGCAGGCGCCGAGCATGCCGTAGCCCGCCAGCAGCGCCACGCCGGTCAGTACCGAGAAGGGCGACAGCCAATCCCACCAGCCACCGGCGTAGCTGCGGCCCTCGACCTCGATCCCCTGCACCAGCGCGCCCAGCACCACGCCTTGGGCGAAGGTCGCCACATGGCTGCCGCCGGAGAAGGACCGGTCCCACCACAGCAACTGTCCCGGCGTCGCCGCGCGGAACCGCATCTCGAAGGCCACGCCACGGAACACCAGCGCCAGCAGCATGATGATGATCGGCATGTAGACCGCCGGCATGATGGTGGCGTAGGCCAGCGGGAACACCCCGAACAGCCCGCCGCCGCCGAGGATCAGCCAGGTCTCGTTGCCGTCCCAGACCGGGGCGACGGTGTTCACCGCCAGGTCCCGGTCGTCCTTTCCCTTGATCCAGGGAAACAGGATGCCGACCCCGAGGTCGAAGCCATCCATGCAGACATAGAGGAACACGGCGGTGGCGATCAGGCCGGCCCAGATGGTGGCGATCGTCTCGGCGCTCATCCGCCTTACTCCGCCGGGTGCGGCGTGGCGCCGCCCGCCTGCCCCGGCGTGATGCCGGCGGTGCGGATCGGCGGTTCGGACTCCACCCCGGATTCATGCGGCCCGGGCGGGTGGCCGAACAGCCGGAAGAGGTACCAGATGCCGGCGCCGAAGACGACGAAGTAGACGATGATGAATAAAATCAGCGATGTGAGGATGGCCGGCGCAGCGATCGGGCTGGCGCTTTCGGCGGTGCGCATCAGGCCATAGACGGTGAAGGGCTGCCGCCCGGTTTCCGTGGTAAACCAGCCGAAGGTCACCGCGATCAGCCCGGTCGGCCCCATCGCCACCGCCCAGCGCAGGAACCATGCGCTGTCGAACAGGCGGCGGCGGAAGCGCAGGACCAGCGACACGGCGCCGAGCGCGATCATCAGCAGGCCCATCGCCACCATGACGCGGAAGGACCAGAAGACCAGCGGCACGTTGGTCGGCCGTGCATCCTTGGGGAAATCCTTCAGCCCCGGGACCTCCCCATCCAGGCTGTGGCGCAGGATCAGGCTGCCGAGGAACGGCACCTCGACCTTCAGCCGGGTTTCTTCCTTCTCCATGTCCGGGATGCCGAACAGGATCAGCGGCGCGCCGCGCTGGGTCTCCCAATGGCCCTCCATCGCGGCGACCTTCTGCGGCTGGTAGTGCAGCGCCCAGAGGCCCTGCATGTCGCCGAACAGGGCCTGGGCCGGCGCCACGGCGGCGGCCATCCACATGGCCATGGAGAACATCAGCCGCGCCCGTTCGTTGCCGCGGTCGCGCAGCACGTGGAAGGCGCCGACCGCGCCGACGATCATCGCCGTGGTCAGGTAGGCGCCGGTGATGGTGTGCAGGTAGCGGAAGGGGAAGGACGGGTTGAAGACGATGGCCCACCAATCCTCCGGCATGAAGCGGCCATCGGGGGCGATGGAATAGCCCGCCGGCGTCTGCATCCAGGAATTGGCGCTCAGGATCCAGAAGCCGGAGATCAGCGTCCCCACCGCGACCAGGCAGGTGGCGGCGAAATGCAGCCGCTTGCCGACCCGCCCGAGGCCGAACAGCATCACGCCGAGGAAGCCGGCCTCGAGGAAGAACGCCGTCAGCACCTCATAGGCGATCAGCGGGCCGAGGATCGCCGAGGTCCGGTCCGCCCAGACTGACCAATTGGTGCCGAACTGGTAGGACAGCACGATGCCGGAGACCACGCCCATGGCGAAGTTCACCGCGAAGACCTTCAGCCAGTAGCGGAAGACGTCGAGGTACCGGGCCTTGCCGGTCCACAGCCACAGCCCTTCCAGCACCGCCAGGTAGCTGGCCAGCCCGATGGTGAAGGCCGGGAACAGGAAGTGGAAGGTGACGGTGAAGGCGAACTGGAAGCGCGCGAGCTGCAGCGCATCCGGAAAGGCGTCCCACAGCATCGGCCGGCATCTCCTGTGTGCGGCACATCGGCAGGGGCCGCTTCGCTGCAAGCGCCGGCCACGGCCGCAGCCGCCCGGTCCTGGGCCTGATAGAGGATGCGGCGGGCCGGCGT
Source organism: Paracraurococcus sp. (assembly GCA_049315625.1). Lineage (GTDB taxonomy): Bacteria > Pseudomonadota > Alphaproteobacteria > Acetobacterales > Acetobacteraceae > Paracraurococcus. The sequence goes on along the minus strand of JBMOJU010000025.1, from coordinate 2,284 downwards.
TCCTTGGCAACCGCAGCGGCGCGTGCACGAGGCCGGGAGGGTCGGCGCGGCGTCTGGGGGGCCGGCTTTGCGGGTTTCGGACAAACCCCGGCTTGGGTGCAGCCCCCGGCGGTCCGGCGTGACCCCGGCCGGTGGACGGGCGCGGCGTGGCGCGGCCCGGGGACCCGGCCGCACGATGCGGAATGCGGTTTTCGGACAAACCCGGCGGCGGCGCATGACCGGGCCGGGCGGCTGGCGTCGGCGGGGCGGGCGGAGGAGGGCATGGGCGCGGACCTCCGCTGGTCGGTGGAAAACCGTGCAGCTTTACAGGAAAATAATCCTTATGTCAAGCGCCAGGAGGCACGTCGGCGCCGCTCACGCCGCCGCGCGCATCGTCTCCGGCAGCAGCGTCTCGACCGACCAGACCCCCACCACCTGGCCGAGGTTGCCGGCGACCAGGTGCACCATCCCGGCCGGCATCGCCGCCAGCACCAGCTCCACCTGGATCACGTCGCCCTGGCGGACGGCGTGGAACTCATCCGCCACCAGGTCGCGCTTGGCGAGCGGCTGCAGCAATCGCGGCAGCAGCCCGGGCGAGGCATCGGCGGTCAGGACAAAACGGGCGGGGACGAGGTCGGACATCGGGGCGGTTCCATGCAGCGCGAGGGGGAGGGATGAACCCGGCGGCGCGGCGCGCCACCCCCAGGGGCAGCGCGGCTCAGGCAGCCGGGCTGGTAATTCGCGCGGAACGGGAACCGATGGACGACATGGGCAAACCCTAACCCGGCCGCGCGCCGCCTGTACAGGCCGAAGCGAGGTCAACCGCATGTCAGTGGCCTCGCCGGCCCGGGGCGCGGAGAAGGGGCGTTCCCGCCGGCCGACCCGGAGACACGCATTGGCCCTGCCCGGCACCATCCCGGCCGAGACCGCCCTGCCGCGCTTCGCCGCCTCCGCCTGGGTGGTGCTCTGCCTCGGCCTCGGCGCCCTGGCCGGCGCCGCCATCCTGCTGCCGCCCTACCCGCCGCTGCAGGACTTCCCGGAATGGGCCTATCAGGGGCAGTTGCTGGCGCGGCTGATCCGCGGCCTGCCGGTCGACGGGATCCGCCTGGCCACCACGCCGGTGCCCAATGTCTCGGTGCAGGCGGTGCTCGGGCTGCTGTCGCTGGCGATGCCGGCGGCGGTGGCGGCGCGGCTGGTGCTGCTCGGGCTGGTCGGCGCCGCGGTCGCGCTGGCGCTGGCGCTGGGGCGGCGGTGCCAGCCGGCGGTGCCAGGCGCCTTCGCCGCGCTGCTGCTGGTCGCCATCTACTTCAACGCCGCCTTCTGGAACGGCTACGTCAATTTCCAGACCGGCATGCTGCTGCTGGGCGCCTGGTTCCTGCTGCCGGAGGCGCGGCGCGCCCGCCCCTGGCCCATCCTCGGCTTCGGCCTGGCGCTTTTTTTCACCCATGCGATGGTGTTCTTCGCCTTCTGCGCCCTGCTCGGCGCCGCGGCGCTGCTGGACCGCCGGCGGATCCTTCCGACCGCGACCGGGCTGCTGCCGGCGGCGATCCTGACGGGGTGGTACATCGCGACCGACGCCGGCAGTGGCGCGACCGAAACCGCGGGCGCCGGCGGGCTGGCCGGGTTCCTGGCCTACAAGCTGTACACCGTCGCCAAGCTGGGCCCCTACCACAACTTCGTCTTCGCCGCGGGCGGCGACATCGCCACGAGGCCGGCGGTGTATTGGGCGGGGGCGGCGGCCAACCTGGCCTTCGCCGCCGGGCTGGTGGCGGCGCTGGCGCTGGGGCTGCTTGCTGCGATCCGCACGCGGCGCCTGGCCGTGGCGCCGCTGCTGGCGGCCGCCGGGCTGCTCGCGCTCTTCGCCGTGCTGCCGGACCTGGTGCAGAACGTGGTCAACCCGGGGGAGCGGCTGCTGCTGCCCGCCCTGCTGATCCTGCTGCTGGTGCTGCCGCTGCCGGCCGGGCTGGTGCGGGTGCTGGGCCTGGGCGGGGTGGTGCTGGCCGGGTGCGTGGCGCTGCTGCTGGCCGGGCGGCCGGATTGGCAGGCGCCGGTGCACTACACCGAGTTGCGCGCCGAAACCGCCGGCCTGTTCCGCCATCGGCCCACCGCCTTCGCCTGCAAGTGGCAGGAAATGCTGCGCAGCGCGGCGGCGGGGGATGCGCCGCGGGCGCCGCTGGCGTTCCGCACCAGCCTGCTGATCGGGGCGACGTCGGCGGGGTGTACGGGGAAGCCGGGGTGAAAAGATCGGGGAGGGAAACCGGTATTCCCCCCCCCGAACCCCACCCTTCCCTTTTGCGGGGCGGCG
>JBMOJU010000704.1:0-1585 GCA_049315625.1 Paracraurococcus sp. | reverse complement strand
GGCGGTGCCGCCGTACCCATACGCGCGCCGACCTCGGCCAGGATGATCTGCTGGATGTCGACGCTGCCGTTGCCGGCCTGCGCCATGGCGGTGGCGTCGATCTCAATGGCGATCTCAGCCGGCCGGCGGGCCAGCAGGTCGGCCTCGAAGCGAGGCGGAATGCCGATGATGAAGATGAAGCGTCCACGATCGAGCGCCGCCGTCGCGGCGTTGGCCGCGATCAGCCGCGCCGGCAGGAATTGCGGCGGCAGCAGCGCGTAAGCGATGTCGCGCGACAGCCGCGAACGATCCTCGTCCACCACCGCGACCGCGACGTTGCGCACATCCATCTTGACGTCGGCGGCGACGCTGTATACCGCGACGGTCAGAGTGTAGGCGATCAGCAGCAGCAGGATCGGGTCCGCCCGCAGGACGCGCAGCTCCTTGATGCCGAGGTGCCAGATGTTCGCATGGCTGACCACCTCACGCCTCCTGCTTGCGCAACGCCAGGGCGGCGGCGGCGATGAAGGCAATGGCGAAGCCGCCGAGTGCCGCGATGTCCAGCCACAGCGCAGTGAAGCCCAGCCCCTTGTCGATGGTGCCGATCGCCACCTGTTGGAACCAGCCGGCTGGAAAGCCGGTGCCCACCGCGCGCCCGAAGCCGGAGAGCGAGGCCGCCGGCACCAGCAAGCCCGAGAAGTTCACCGCCGGAACGATGGACAGCACGGCGGCGGCGAAGATCGCCGCGACCTGGGTGCGCACGAAGGCGGAGATCAGCAGGCCGAAGGCGGTGGCCGCGATCACATACACCAGCCCACCCAGCGCCAGTGTGGCGCCCGAGCCCTGCACCGGCACGGCAAAAACCAGGCGCATCGTCAGCAGCAGGAAGGCCAGGTTCAGCAGCCCCACCGCCACATAGGGCAGTTGCTTGCCGACCAGGAATTCGAGGGCCGTCACCGGGGTCGCGCGGAAATTGGCGATGGCGCCGGTTTCCTTCTCCCGCACCACACCGACGGCCGACATCATCGCCGGGATGACGATGAGGATCAGCATCATCACGCCCGGCAGGATGGCGACGGAACTGCGGAAGCCCTGGTTGTAGCGGAAGCGCGGCTGGATGCGGAGCAGCGGCTGGGTCGCGGGTAGCGGCGAGCTTGCGTTGCGCTCGGCCAGCCAGGCCTGCGCCAGGCCGGTAACGTAGCCGCGTATCGTCTCCGCGCGGAACGGCATGGCGCCATCCAGGATGACCGAGACCTCCGGCCGCGCGCCGCGCAGTAGGTCGCGGCCAAAGCCGGGTGGGATTTCGATGTAGAGCGCGATGCGGGCGGCTTGCAGCCGCGCTTCCGCATCCGCAAGGTCGCGCAGTGGCGGCTGTTGGCGGAAATAGCGCGAGCCGGCGAAGCTCTCCAGCAACTCGCGGCTTTCCGGCGTCTGGTCCTGGTCCAATCCCGCATAGGGCAGGTCCTCGACATCGAAGGAAATGCCGAAGCCGAAGGCGAGGATCAGCACCATCGGCCCCAGCAGGGCGAAGCCCAGGCGGATGCGGTCGCGGAGCAATTCCAGACACTCGCGCCAGGCGCAGGCCAGCAGGCGGCGCGGGTCGAAA
>JBMOJU010000282.1:0-6896 GCA_049315625.1 Paracraurococcus sp. | reverse complement strand
CACGGCGGCGACCAGCGTGGTCGGCGCGGCGAGCGTCAGGACCCGGCGCAGCACCGTGCCGAGCGGCGGCGGGGCGGCGGGCGCGAGGACCGCGCCGGAGGTGCCGTCAGCCATGGGTCCGGCCCTCACCGAAGCGGGCGCGCATGGCCTCCCCGGCGAAGCGGTCCCTTAGCGCCTCCCCGGCGCCGGGGCCGGGCAGGATCCGCACGTCTTCCGGGCGCAATGGCAGGCCGGCGGCCGAGAGCGCCGGCGGCGCTTCCACGAGCCGGCCGGTCGCGGCTTCCTCCAGCAGGATGGAAGGGCCCTCCGGCCCGGCCATCCAGCGATCCGCCCACGCCTTGAGCGCCAGGTAGGCGGGGAAGAAGTCGCGGCCTTTCTCCGTCAGCCGGTAGGCCCGCCGGGCGCCACCCTCGGCCACCGGCGCCTTTTCCAGCAGCCCGTGCTCCGTCAGGTCGCGCAGCCGGGCCGAGAGGATGTTGGGGGCGATGCCGAGGTGCCGCTCGAATTCATCGAAGCGGGTGGTGCCGTAGAAGGCCTCCCGCAGTACCAGCATGGCCCAGCGTTCCCCGAGCACCGCCATGGAGCGGGCGACGGGGCAGCGCATCCGGGTGAAATCGGTGCGGACCATGCCTGGGCGTTCCTCAATGCTGGCAGCATGCCAGCATTGAGGCTTGCGCGATGCAAGCTATCCGCGGGTCGCGATGGCGGTCAGGCCGAGCATCGCCGCGTCCGGATGCAGGATGATCCACACCGGGATCGGTGCCAGCCAGGCCCGGAACCGTCCCTTGGCCTCGAACCGCGCGCGGAAGCGGGAGGCGGCGACGAATTCCGGGAAGCGCGGGCAGATGCCGCCGGCGACATAGACGCCGCCCTTGGCGCCATAGAGCAGCGCCAGGTCGCCTGCGACGCCGCCGAGCAGGGCGCAGAACATCTCCAGCGTCTCCCGGCATCGGCCGCATCCGCCCGCCAGCGCGCGGGCGGTGATGGTCGCGGCGTTGAGCGGCGGCGTGCCGGCCGCGTCGACCGCATCCAGCGCGGCGTGGATGTTCTCGATCCCCTGGCCCGACAACAGCCGTTCCGCCGAGACATGGCCGTGCCGGGCGCGCAGCCATTCGACCACCGCCGCCTCCCGCGCGTCATGCGCGGCCAGGCTGGCATGGCCGCCTTCGGTCACCAGGACGCGGTCGGGCGGCAGGAAGGCGCCGACGCCGAGGCCGGTGCCGGGGCCGACCACGGCCATCGCCGCCCCATGCTCGGCCGCCGTGCCGCCGAGCGGGAACAGGTCGGCGCCGGCCAGATGCGGCAGCGCCCAGGACAGGGCGGCGAAGTCATTCACCACCCGCACCTGGCCGATGCCGAGGCCGGCGGCGATCGCAGTGCCATCGACCACCCAGCCGCGATTGGTCAACGTCACGCGGTCATGCGCCACCGGTCCGGCGACGGCCAGCACGGCGTCGCCGGGCAGCGGCCTGTCGGCCAGGTAGGCGGCGATGGCGGCGGCGATGCCGGTGAAGCCGTCGAGCGGCACATGGACGGGCGGCGTCAGCGTGCCGCCATCCAGCAGGGCGAAGCGGGCATTCGTGCCGCCGATATCGGCGAGGAGGGTGGTCATGCCGCCACTCTGGCCGGACGGAGGGCTTCCGGGCCAGTGCGACGCCACGGGAAATGCCGCCGCAACCAACATGTGAGGGAGGGGCGTGCCACCCTTCGGCGTTGAACCGGGGCGGATCGGTGCCTTAATGTCACGAGCATGAATGCTATGGTCTTCGACACACTGAAGCTGGCGAAGCGCCTGGAGGAAGCCGGTTTCACCACCGCGCAGGCCCAGGGCGCGGCTGCGGCCATCGCGGACACCTTCCGGGAGGATCTGGCGACCCAGCGCGACGTGAAGGACAGCGAGACGGCCGTCCGGCACGAGCTCAAGGCGAGCGAAGCCGCGCTCCGGCACGATATGAAGCAGAGCGAAACCGCGCTCCGGCACGACATGAAGCAGAGCGAAACCCGTCTCGACAACCGCATCACGGCCAGCGAGACGGCCCTGCGCGCCGAGCTCCAGGCCTTCCGCGCCGAGTGGAAAGCCGACCTCCGCGACCTCGAACAGCGCATGACGATCCGTCTCGGCAGCATGATGGCGGCGGCCATCGTGCTGGTCGGGGTCATGGTGAAGCTGCTGTAGCCGGCGGCCCGCGGCATCCCTACCCTCCCGGCCAAAGGGAAGGGAACGCCGCCATGAAGATCGACCATGTCTCGCTCACGCTGTTCGCCTGGGACGGCATCCCGCCCACCCGCTATCACGCCGCAGCGAAGCTCGAGACTGGATCCTCCGCCCTCGGCCTGCTGACCATCAGCACAGATGCCGGGCTGCGGGGGCATGCCTTCCTCGGCTCCGCCACCCATACCGCGGCGAATGACGGGCCGGGGCTGATCCGCTTCCTGAAACCCCTGCTGATGGGCCGCGACCCGCTGGACCGGGAAGCGATCAACGCGAGGCTCTGGCCGATGTCGCGGCTGATCTCGGTGCGCTCGATCGGCGCGGTCGACGTCGCGCTCTGGGACCTGGCCGGCAAGGCGGCGGGGATGCCGATCCACCGGCTGCTCGGCACCACCCGGCACAGCATCCCGGCCTATGCCAGCTCGCAGGTGCTGGACAGCGCCGCGGCCTATGCCGAGGAGGCGATGGCGTTCCGCGATCATGGCTGGGCCGCCTACAAGATCCATCCGCCGCAGCACCCCGCGACCGACATCAAGGTCTGCGAGGCGGTGCGCCGCGCCGTCGGCGACGACTACATCCTGATGCTCGACAGCACCTGGTCGTACGATTTTCCTGCCGCCATCCGGGTCGGCCGGGCGATCGAGCAGCTCGGCTTTCTCTGGTACGAGGACCCGCTGCACGACCAGGACATCACCAACTACGTCAAGCTGCGGCAGAAGCTCGACATCCCGATCATGGCCACCGAATACCCGGCCACCGGCCTCGAATCCTACGCCCCCTGGATCATGCTGCAGGCGACCGACTACCTGCGCGGCGACGTCGCGGTGAAGGGCGGCATCACCACGCTGGTGAAGACCGCCCACCTCGCGGAGGCCTTCCGCATGACCTACGAGATCCACCATGGCGGCAATTCGCTGAACAACGTGGCCAACCTCCACGTGGCGTGTGCCATCCGCAACACCACCTATTTCGAGGTGCTGCTGCCCGACGGCGCGCACAGATACGGGCTGGAGCAGGAGATCGAGGTCGGGCGGGATGGCCTGGTGCACGCGCCGACCGGCCCCGGCCTCGGCGCCGCGATCGACTTCGACCTGATCGCGCGCAAGACGATCGCCGTGCTGGAATAGCCGGCGGGATCAGGCCGCGGTCGGTTCCGCTGCCGGGGCGGTGCTGCGCACGGTGCCGCCCCATTCCTGCACCAGGTCGCCGCCCGGTACCGTGAAGGGGCCGCGGCCCGGGTCCTGCACCAGCACGTCCGGCCGCAGCAGCCGGATCAGCTCCAGCGGGGTCTCCCCGCCGAACCGGGCGATCAGGTCGACACCCGGCATCTCGGCCAGGACCGCCGCCGCCGGATCGGCATCGCCCAGCCCGACCACCAACCGGTCGCACCAGCCGCGCGCCTGGGCCACCACCTCCGGCGCGCTGCCGGCCCCGCTGCCCACCAGGAACCCGACGCGGCAGCCGGCGCGGCGCCAGCGCTCCACGCGCTCGGCCGCCTCGGACCGCGTCGCCATCTTGCGGGTCGCCAGCCGGCCGGGGGTCAGGACTTCGAGGAACTCATCCTCCCGCACCACGGCGATGCCGGTCTTGCCCAGCACGATCCCGGCCGCCAGGGCGCCAAGCCGGGCGATCACCGCCAGCGGCAGCCCGGCAGCAAGCCCGGCCGCGGCCACCGCCACCACCGCATCGCTGGCGCCGGACGGGTCGACCACCTCGGCGACGTCGCTCGGCATGTGCTGGACGATCTCGCCCTGCGCGTCGCCATGCACCAGCGTCACGCCGAACTCGCCGCGGATCACCATGACGGCACCGAAGCCATGCGCCCGGCGCAGCGAGGCGGCGGCGGCGGCGATCTCGGCCTCCGAGCCGACCGGCAGGCCGGTGGCCTCGGCGAGTTCCTCAAGGTCCGGCATGATCAGGTCGGCCCCGGCATAGCGGGCATGGTTGCCGCCCTTGGGGTCGACCAGCACCTTGCGCCCCGCGGTCCGCGCCGCCGCGATCAGCCGCGTCGGCGTGTCGCCGTAGAGCACGCCCTTGCGGTAGTCGGACAGCACCATCACCGCGGTCGCCGCCACGGCGTCGCCGGCGATGCGCACCAGCCGGTCGGCCAGCCGGGCATGGATCGGCGCCACCAGTTCATGGTCGGCCCGCAGCAATTGCTGGCCGGTGGCGACGAAGCGCGTCTTGGTGGTGGTGGCCCGGCCACCCTGCACCAGCAGCCAGGGCTCCACCCCGGGCTGGCCGCCGATCAGCCCGGTGAGGTCGCTGCCCGCCTGGTCATCGCCGACGACGGAGACGAAAGCCACCGCGGCGCCCAGCGCCGTCAGGTTGCGGACCACGTTGCCGGCGCCGCCGGGCAGCGCCACCTCGCGCTCCACCGTCAGGACCGGGACCGGCGCCTCCGGGCTCACCCGCTCCACCCGGCCATAGACGTAGCGGTCCAGCATCGCGTCCCCGACGACCAGGACGGTGCCGCGCTTCAACTGGCGGACGGCGTCGAACAGCAGGGTGGGAAGCGGACCAGGGGGGCCAGGACGGGGTGCGGGCGCGGGTCCGTGCATCCCCCTGCGGTAGCGCAGTCGCGGGTTCAGGCGCAAGGCACGGCATCTCGATTCAAAGGGGAAGGGTTCACCGAGCGGACATATTACAAAAGATTAACCCCAACGTGACCGCGGGCTCTCAACGCGCCAGGAAGCGCAACCGCTGGCCTTCCAGCACCAGGCAGGTCAGCGCCCCGCCGAAGCAGGCGCCGGTATCGATGCCGATGCGGTGCGGCCGCACCGCGGGTGCCGCCGCCGGCGTATGCCCATGCACGACGATCTGCGGCAGGTCGCCCTCGAAGGACAGGAACGGCTCGCGGATCCAGATCAGGTCGAACGGGTCCTGCCGGTCCAGCGGGATGCCCGGCCGCACCCCGGCGTGGACGAACAGGTAGTCGCCCGCCGCCCAGCGCAGGGCGCAGCCGCGCAGCAGGGCCAGGTGCTCGCGCGGGATGGCCTCCCACGGGGCCGGGTCCTCCGGCGCGGCGCGGTAGCTCGCCAGGGTCGCCGCCCCGCCATTCTCCAGCCAGAAGGGCAGCGCCCCGGCGGCCGAGCGCGGGTCGCAGGCGTCCAGCATCATCACCTCGTGGTTGCCCAGCAGGTTCACCACCTCCGCCCCCGGCACCGGGCACGGCGCCAGCAGCCGTTCCAGCACGCCGGCGCTGTCTTCCCCCCGATCGACGTAATCGCCGAGATGGATCAGCACGACGTGGTCCGCCGGGCGCGCCCGGGCATCGCGGGCGATCATCGCATGCAGCGCGCCCAGCCGGTCGGCACAGCCATGCACGTCGCCGATGGCGTAGACGCGCAACCCGGGCGGCAAGGCGCCGGGAGCCAGCAACTCCGTCGATAAGTCTTCATTCACCATCCGGCGCGACCCTAGCGGAGTTCCCGCCCCGCTGCACCGCGCAAGGATTGCGCATGACCGTGACCGTCGCAGCCGTGACCGCCCCCGTGCCGCTGCCCCTGCCGGCGGCGCGCGCCGGCGTCTCCGGCCCCCTGCTCGAAGCGGCGCTTGCCGCGCTGCCCGCCGCCGCCGGCCGGGTGGCGCTGCTGCTGCCGCCGCGTGATCGCTTCGGCCTTGGCCCCGCCCGCTGGCGGATGGCGGAGGCCATCCTGCAGGACGCCGCGACCACCGGCGGCGGCATGCTGCTGCGCGCGATGGCAGGCGGCACCATGCTCCTCGGCGCCTCCCCCACCGTCGCCAGGCGGGCGGCGGAGGCGCTCGGCGCCCTGGCCGGGGAGGCGACGCCGCTGCCGATCTGGCTTCTGCCGCGCGATGCCGATGCGGTGCTGGCCTGGGCGGCCACCCAGCGCCCGGCGCCCGCGCCGGTCCCGCCGCCCGCCCTGCCCGGCCCGGCCGGGCTGCATGAGGCGCTGGATGCCCTGCCGGCGGAGGCGGCGCTGCGGGCCGAGACGCTGGTCGCGCCGGATGGCCGAATGCGTGGCCGCCGCCTGCTGCTGTCCCGCGCCGCCATCGCCGCGGCGATCGGCCCGCTGGCGGAGGACCCCGACCTGCTCGCCCATGCCGAGGAGCGGGTGGCGGCGCGGCTGCTGCCGGGCCTGGCCGCCTGGGCGCGCGACCAGCCGGGGGTGCGGCTGGTCCCCATGCCGCGCGACCCGCTGCCGGTCGCCGCCGCCGGTCCCGGCGGCTTCGCCGTCCTGCCATTGGCCGCCGCCGCCGATCCCGGCTTCCCCGCGCTGCGCCGCCGCTTCGCCGGGCTCGGCTGGGGCCTGGCGCTCGACGGGCTGGAGGCCGCAGCGCTCTGGCTGCTCGACCCGGCCGAGATTCCGGCCGACCTGCTGCTGCTGCGCTGGTCGCCGGCGCTCCGCGCGCCCGGCCCGGCGGCAGCGCTGGCGCGGCTGGGGGCGGCGCGGCTGGTGCTGGTCGGCGGCCGGGACGCCGCGGCGCGGGATTTCGCCCGGGCGGCGGGGCTGCTGCTGGCCAGCGGCGGATGATCGGTGGCAGGGCCGGCCGAGCCACCCTGCGGCCCGATCCGGCGCAGCTCGGCCTGGCCGCCTTGGCGGAAGGCCGGCCGGCCGCGGCAGATGCTCTCGCCCTGGCGCAACTGGTGCGGGAGGCGGTGGCGGCGGAGGTGCCGCGGCAGGCGTTGCATTTACGGCTCTCCCGCCTCGCCCCCCGG
>JBMOJU010000703.1:0-1589 GCA_049315625.1 Paracraurococcus sp. | reverse complement strand
ACGACATGACCATAAACACCCATCGGTTCACGGCCCCGCCCGCCGCGCGGCTCGACCTGCTCCGCCGCCTCGCCGCGCCTGCCCGGCCGGATGCCGCCTTCCCCCAGCCGCGGGTCGCAATCCCCCGGGGGCGCCTCGTCACCGTCGCCCTCACCATCGGCGCCTTCGTGCTCGGCTTCGGCGCCGGCGCGCTGGTCGACCTCGGCATCCGCTTCGTCCTCGCCCTCACGGCCTGACGTTACGCGCCCGGTTGAACCCGGGTCATCCGGAAAGGTTCCGTTAGCGATGCGAAGCCCCGACAAGGAACTCAAGGCGCTTTCCGCCCGGCTCATCGATGCGTGCGGCGGCCTCGCCGCGGCGGCGCAGGCCGGCGGCGTCGGCACCTCGCAGATGTCCGACTACCAGGTGCTGGCGCGGGACGCGCACATGCCGGTGGACGTGCTGGCGAAGCTGGAACTGTTCGCCAGCAACCACGCCGTCACCGCCGCGCTCGCCCTGCGGCATGGCTGCATCCTGGTGCCGGTCGCGGCGCCGGGACAGGGACCCATCGCCCCGCGCATCGCCGCCTTCGGCAAGGAGGTGACCGAGGTCTTCACCGGCTACGCCGCCGCCATGGCGGATGACCACCTGTCCGCCGCCGAAGCTCGCGCCCTGCTGCCGGAGGTCGCCGACGTGCTGCGGGTGGCGCAGGACCTGTTCGGCGCGTTGACGGCGATGACCGAGGGCGGGGCATGACCGCCGCCGTCATCCGCTTCACCGGCGCCACCCCCGCCCGGCATGGCCTGACCATCTTCCGCCGCCCGGACCCCGCCGCCGGGCTGCCGCCCCCGCTGGCCGGCCTGCTGACCGATTGGTGCACCGCGGCGCAGCCCGGCGACCGCGTGGTCTACGCCCGCGGTTTCCTGGCGCAGTTGCGCGGCGCGGCCGGCGCCCGGCTGCGCGACGGCGACCTCGACATGCTGTGCGCCGGCGCCGCCGCCGCCGACCTGGAACGGCAGGGCAGGGTGGTGCTGTTGCAGCGCCGCATCGCCGAAAACGATTACGCCTACATCGCCATCAAGGTCCGCCGGCCATGACCGGCGCCACCCTGCCGGAGCATTGGCTGGACGCGCAGCGGGTGCAGCGCCAGCTCGCCGTGCTGCGCCTGGCGGCGCCGCAGCGCCGCGCCCTGCTGCCGGCGCCGCGCAATGCCGAGATCGCCCGCCTCATCGGCTGTGCCCCGAACCGGGTCAGCGAAGCGCTGGTCATCGCGCACCGCCGTGGCCTGGCGGTAGTGCATTCCGGCCAATGCCGCCGCGTGGTGGAAGCCGCCGACGGGAGCTGGCGCACCGCGGGGCCGATTCCGCCGCCGCGCGCCAACGGTGCCACGGCCCCGGCCGTGCAGTTGCCTGCCCCCGCCATCCCCCGCATCGGCCCGCCCGACTGGGCGACGCCGGTCACGCTCGCCTCCCCGGCGCTGCGCCGCGGCAACCAGTTTGCCGCCGCCCCGGCCGCCGTGCCGACGAAGCGCCGGATGCCCAGCATCCGCCACAGCACCTGCCAATGGCCGCTCGGGGGCCAGCTGGGCTGGCGGCCGCATCCAGGCTTGA
>JBMOJU010000281.1:0-6950 GCA_049315625.1 Paracraurococcus sp. | reverse complement strand
CTGGTCTGGCGCTTCCGCCTGCGCGAGGGGCTGCGCTTCCACGATGGCGCGCCGGTGCGCGGCCGCGATTGCGTCGCCTCGATCCGCCGCTGGGCGCAGCGCGACGGCCTCGGCCAGGTGATGCTGGGCCGGGTCGCGGAGATGACCGCGCCCGACGACCGCAGCTTCGTCATCCGCCTCAACCGCCGCTTCGGCCCGATGCTCGACACGCTGGGCAAGATCGGCCCGAGCGCGCTGTTCATCATGCCGGAACGCATCGCCGCGACCGATGCCAACACCCAGATCCGCGAGACCATCGGCAGCGGCCCGTTCCGCTTCCGGCCGGATGAACGCGTGATCGGCGCGCGCGTGGTCTATGAGCGCAACCCGGACTACGTCCCGCGCGAGGGCGTGTCGAGCTGGGCGGCCGGGCCGAAGCGGGTGCATTTCGACTGGGTCGAATGGACCGTGATGCCCGACCCAGGCACCGCCGCGGCGGCGCTGCGCAACAACGAGGTCGACTGGTGGGAGAATCCGCCGAATGACCTCGTGCCGATCCTCCGCCGCGCGCGCGAGGTCGTCGTCAAGCGCAGCAGCCCGCTGGGCACCATCGGCACCGGCATCTTCAACACGCTGCACCCACCCTTCGACAAGCCGGCGGTCCGCCGCGCCATCCTGCGGGCGATGAGCCAGGCCGACTTCATGACCGCCGCGGCCGGCGCCGATCCGACGCTGTGGAAGGCCGATGCCGGCGTCTTCACGCCGGGCACGCCGCTGGCCACCGATGCCGGGATCGAGGCGATCGCCGCGCCGCGCGACCTGGACCGTTCGCGGCGCGAGTTGCGCGCGGCGGGCTACAACGGGGAAACCGTGGTGCTCCTCGCGCCCTCCGACCAGCAGACGCTGTCCGCCATCGCCGAGGTGCAGCTCGACCTGTTCAAGAAGCTCGGCGTCGCGGTGGATTACCGGCTGTCCGACTGGGGCACGCTGGTGCAGCGGCGGGCGAGCAAGGAGCCGCCGGACAAGGGCGGCTGGAGCATGTTCCACACCACCTGGAACGGGCTGGACGCCATCAATCCCGGCGTCATGACCTATCTCCGCGCGAACGGGGAGCGGGCCTGGTTCGGCTGGCCCAACGTGCCGAAGCTGGACGCGCTGCGGCAGAGCTGGTTCGAGGCGCCCGAGCTGGCGGCGCGGCAGGCGATCGCCGCCGAGATCCAGCGCACGGTGTTCGAGGAGGCGCCCTACCTGCCGACCGGGCAATATTTCGCCAGCACCGCCTATCGCCGGTCGATCACCGAGCCGATCTCGGAGGTCTACGCGTTCTGGGGCGTGCGGCCGGCCTGACGCGGCGCCCGCCGGTTCACTCCGCCTCGCCGGCCTTCCGGAACGGCGAGGCCTCGGCCAGCGCCTCCATCTCCCGCAGCATCGCCGGGCGCTCGCGCGACAGGAAATCATCCACCGCGCGGCGCAGCCCGGGATGCTGGATCCAGTGCGCCGAATAGGTCGGGCTCGGCAGGTAGCCGCGCTGGATCTTGTGCTCGCCCTGCGCGCCGGCCTCGACGCGCGGCAGCCGGTGCTCGATGGCGAAGTCGATGGCGCGGTAGTAGCAGAGCTCGAAATGCAGGAAGGGGGCATCGACGATGCTGCCCCAGTTGCGGCCGTACAGCGCCTCCCGCCCCAGCAGGTTCAGCGCGCCGGCCACCGGCTCGCCATCCTGCTCGGCGACCATCAGTACGACCTTGTCGCCCAGCGCTTCGGCCATCAGCGGCCAGAAGCGTGGCGTCAGGTAGGCGCTGCGGCCCCATTTCTTGTCGGTGGTGCTGCGGTAGAAGCGGTGGAACGCCTTCCAGTGCTTCTCCGTGATCTCATGCCCGCGCAGCGTTTTCAGCACGAAGCCGGTCTGCGCCGCGGCGTCGCGCCGCTCCCGCTTGATCGCCTTCCGCTTGCGCGACGCCAGCGCGCCGAGGAAATCGTCGAAGGTGGCGTAGCCCTGGTTGTGCCAGTGGAACTGGGTGCCCAGCCGTTGCAGCCAGCCGGCCTCGCCCAGCGCCGTCCACTCGGCCTCCTGGCAGAAGGTGATGTGGACCGACGACAGGTCGAGCTGGCCGCAGGCCTGCACCAGCCCCTGGCCGAGCGCCGCCGGACCGATCCCCGAGCCTGGACGGATCAGCAGCCGCGGCCCGGGCACCGGGCTGAACGGCGCGCAGACCTGCAGCTTCGGGTAGTAGCTGCCGCCGGCGCGTTCGAAGGCATCGGCCCAGCCATAGTCGAAGACGTATTCGCCCTGGCTGTGGCTTTTCGCATAGGTCGGGCAGCAGGCGAGCAGTGCGCCTGAGCCGTCGCGCAGCGCGGCATGCTGTGGCAGCCAGCCGGTGCGGGAGGTCGCGCTGCCGCTCGCCTCCAGCGCCGCGAGGAAGCCGTGGCTGACGAAGGGGTTGTCGTCGCCGGCGCAGGCATCCCAGTCGGCCGCGGAAATCTCCGCGATGCTCGGATGAAGCGAAAGGGTCAGGGCAGGGGCGCTGTCGGGCATTCCCGCCAGCATGTGCGGTGCAGCGAGGCTTGGGCAAGGGCTGTCGAGGGGCATGGACCGCGCCGCCGCGCCGGGCGAGGCTGGGCCAGCCGCCTGGGCGCCGGAGCCGGCCCAGGCACGCACCCAAACGTCGCGCCACCAGAATGAGGGACGCCACCATGCCATCACCATCGGGCCGCCTCGGCGGCGTCCTGCTTGCGGCCCTGCTGTCCCTGGCGCCCGCCGCCCAGGCGCAGCAGGTCGCGCCGGGCCGCATCGAGAGCATTCCGTTGGCCACGACCACCCTCCCGGGCGAGGCGTTCCTCACCGGCGACAAGGCTGCGGCCAGGCCGGCGCTGATCGCCGGCGAGCTGCGGCTGCCCTTCCCGCTGCGCCCCGGCCAGAAGGTCCCGGCGGTGGTGCTGGTGCATGGCTCGGGCGGCATCGGTCCCTCGACCGACCTCTGGGCGCGGGAGCTGAACGCGGCCGGCGTGGGCGCCTTCATCCTGGACAGCTTCGCCGGGCGGGGCATCACCAGCACGGTGCAGGACCAGACCCAGTTGCATTCCCTGGCGATGATGGTCGACGCCTTCCGCGCACTGGACTGGCTGGCCGAACACCCACGCGTCCGCGCCGACCGCATCGCGGTGATGGGCTTTTCCAAGGGCGCCGTCGCCGCGGTCTATTCGGCGATGACCCGCTTCCAGGCGCTGTACGGCAACCCCGCGCACCGCTTCGCCGCGCATATCGGCCTCTACACCCCGTGCAACACCGGCTATGCGAAGGATGCCGAGGTTGGGCCGGCGCCGATCCGCCTGTTCCATGGCGTGGCCGATGACTACGTCGCGATCGCCCCGTGCCGGGACTATGCCGCGCGGCTGAAGGCGGCCGGGGCCGACGTCATCCTGACCGAATACGCCAATGGCCAGCACAGCTTCGACAACCCGTTCCAGCCGCTGCTGGTGACGGTGGCCGATGCGCAGACCACGCGCGGCTGCCGGCTGGAGGAATCCACCGGCGGTGCGATGCTGAACGCGGCGACGAAGCAGCCCTTCACCCTGGCCGATGCCTGCGTGGCCCGCGGGGCGCATGTCGGCTTCGACCCGGTGGGTGCCGCGGCGGTGCGGGCCGCGGTGCGGGAGTTCGCCGAGGCGCGGCTGCTGAAATAGCCGCCTCCCGGGCGCCGCGCGGCGCCCGGGGCGCCGCGTCAGTAGCGGCCGCGCCCGCCGCCGCCGCCGCCACCACCGTAGCCCCGGCCGCCACCGCCGCCGCCGCCGCCGCCACCAAATCCGCGGCCGCCACCGCCGCCACCGCCGGACGGGCGCTCCTGCGCCTCGTTCACCTTGAGCGAACGGCCGTCGAGCATCGAGCCGTTCAGTTGCGAGATGGCGTTCATCGCCGCCTGGGGCGAGCCCATGGTGACGAAGGCGAAGCCGCGCGGCTGGCCGGTCTCGCGGTCGGTCGGCAGCGAGATCTCGCGGACCTCGCCGGCGGATTCGAAGGCTGCCCGAAGCGCGTCCTGGGTGGTGTTGAACGCCAGATTGCCGACGTAGAGCCTGTTGCCCATGTGTTTTTTCCTCCCCGGTCGTGTCAGTTTCGCGAAATTTCGACTGCGCGCCAATGGCGCATTTGGTGAGCCGGCGCCGGTCAGATCGCCAGCGTCGCGCCAAAGGGCAGGGTGGTGAAATCCCCGTTCGGCACGCCCTGCGCTGCCGTCGCCGCGGCCAGCATTGCCTCCGGCTCCGCGATCGGCTCGTCGGTCAACCCGGCGAAGGTGCCGAAATGCATCCCCACGCTGCGCCGCGCGCCCACCGCGCGATGCGCCATCACCGCCTCCGCCGGGTCCATGTGCTGGGTCCGCATGAAGAAGCGCGGCGCATAGGCGCCGATCGGGATCAGCGCGAGATCGATGCGCGGGAAGCGGCGGCCGATCTCGGCGAAATGCGGGCACCAGCCGGAATCGCCGGCGAAGTAGACCGTCCCGCCATCCGGCGCCTCGATGACGAAGCCGCCCCAGAGGCTGCGGTTGCGGTCCCAGGGTGTCCGGGCCGAGAAATGCTGCGCCGGGACATAGGTGATGCGCAGCCCCGCCACCTCGGCGTGGTCCCACCAGTCCAGTTCATGCGCGCCGCGGATGCCGGCCTTGGCGAGGTGCCTGGCATTGTCCAGCCCCGTCACCGCCGGCGGCGCCCAGCGCCGCCGGACCTGCCGCAGGGTCGGCAGATCTAGGTGGTCGTAGTGGTTGTGGCTGACCAGCAGCAGGTCGCAGCCGGGCAGGTCCTCCAGCCGTTGCCCCGGCGCCCGCACCCGGCGCGGCCCGGCGAAGGGCAGCGGGCTGGCCCGCATCGACCAGACCGGGTCGACCAGCACGCAGCGCCCGCCGAGCTGGATCAGGAAGCTGGCATGGCCGATGAAGGTGGCGGCGATCCGGCCTGGCCCGATCCGCGGCGGCGGCGGTTGCGGTGCATCGGCGATCCAGCGCGGCCAGGGCGCCGGGGTCGCTTCCCGCCGCCAGCGCCAGACATCGCGCAGCGTCCGCACCGTCGGGTCATGCGGGTTGTGGAAGCCCTGCCCGGCATGATGCGCCGGCCGCGTCACTTGCAGTCCAGCACCCGCACGTCATAGACCGGGTGCTCCAGCATGCTGACGCCGGGCGCATTGGCGAACATCCAGCCGCGGAAGGCCGGGCTGGCGGGCCGCAGGCTGTCGGTGATCTCCATCCAGGCCGCCGCATCCGGCACCTCCCCGACCGGCCGGGCGTTGCAGGCGCGGACCTGGATGCTCAGCGTGCCGAAGCCGGCCGCCTGGCCGACCGGCGCCCGCAGCACCGACACGCGCGCGGTCACCTTGTCCAGCAATTGCAGCTCGGCCGTGCGCTTCGGCTCCCAGTCCTGCGCCGCGGCCGGCGCGGCGGCCAGCAGCGACGCCAGCAGCAGGGCGGCCCTCATGCCCGGCGTTTCGGGCTCGGCAGCGCCTGCACCAGCTCGCCCAGGATGCGCCGCATCGCCGCCTCATCGACGCCCATCAGCACGGCGTCCTCGAAGGCGTCGCGCATCACCTGGGCGAGTTCGGCGTGGTTCTCCGCCAGGACCTTCAGCTTTTCCCGGCAGGACAGCGGGGCGCCATCCGTGCCCGGCCAGGCATCGGGCGGGGCGAGGCTCATTTCGGGCCGGCGCCCTGGTTCGACTGGCTGCCGTTCATCTGCGTGACCGAAAAGATGAACCGGCCGAGCAGCGATTCAAGGCTGACCGAACCCTGCGTCTCGGTGATCTTGCCCCCATCGGCCAGCAGCTTCTCGCTGCCGCCGGGCACCAGCGAGACATACTTGCCGCCCAGCAGCCCCTCCGAGGAGATCTCGGCGGAGGTATCCAGTGGCAGCTTCAGGCTGCGGTCGACCTTGATGGTCAGCTCGGCGGCGAAGCTTTCCGGGTTGATCCGGCTGTCGGTCACGGTGCCGACCTTGACCCCGGCGATCCGCACATCGGCGCCATTGGCGAGGCCGTCGATGCGGTCGAAGCTCGCCCGCAGCAGCATGCCCTCGGCGGTGACGGCGCCGTGGCCGCTGTGCAGCACGGCATAGCCGAGGAAGATCGCGGCGACCGTGAGCACGATCGCCCCGGCCGCGACCTCGGCAAGACTGCGTCCCTTCATATCCGTCAGATTCCGTGCACCCGAGTCACGAACCGGGTGTCCAGGCCTCGTAATCGCCGCCGGTGACGCGGCGGGTCCCGCCCACATAATCGTGGCCGGCGGGACGGTAAGCGCCGGCGGTCCCGGTCAGGTTCGGCTGGTGTTCGGCCTGCCAGGGGTAGCGCTTCGTTTCGGACAGCGGCGCCGGCACGGTGTGGTGCAGCCAGGCATGCCATTCCGGCGGCACCACCGTCGGCTCCCGCCCGCCATCGGCGTAGATCGCCCAGCGGCGTGGCCGGTCGTAGATCGGCTGGTTGGCCTTGCCCTCGAAGTACACATTGCCGAACCGGTCGGTGCCGACCTTGCGCCCGCGGAGCGAGGAGGTGAGGCGAAGCAGGAAGGACATGGGGCCGGAGACGCTCCTCGGGGGTAGCCGCGCTGGATGCACAATCGCACAGCGCCTGCTGCGGTGCAAAGTCGGGCGTCGTCTGCCGTTATCCACAGCATCTTGCGGTTCCGACCGCCGAGACTCACCAAATCTGGCTTTTCCCCGCGCCACCATCCCCGTAGCATCCGGCCATGGCACGTATCCAGGGCACGGTGTGGGACGGGGTGGCGCTGCGGCGCCTGCGCGCAGGGGCCGATCCGGACGCCCGGTTGCGCGCGGTGGCGCTGCCCGCCGGCTGGGATGCCGCGGCGGCCGGGGCGCTGGCCGCCCTCGCGCCGGGCGACGGGCCGGTCAGCCTGCCGCGCGCCGCGGAGGGCTGGATCGGCCGGGTCGCCGCCCGCGGCCAGAAGGCCGGCCTGTTCGACGCGGCCGGGGCGCGCA
>JBMOJU010000702.1:0-1598 GCA_049315625.1 Paracraurococcus sp. | reverse complement strand
AGCTGTAGAGGCTGGTCGCGGCCTGCGGCGTGTGGCTGCCGTCGACGACGGTGCCAGGCAGGTAGGCCTCGGCGGCCGCGAGGTCCAGAAGCCGGAAGCCGTAGCTGCCGGTGCTGGTCGCGTCCGCCCGAATAACCAGGGTGTAGCTGCCCGCGGGCAGGGCAAGGACCGGCGCGTAGTAGCCGGGACTGTCGACACCGTAGCGCAGCCGCTGGCCGTCCCACACCGTGCCGTCCGGGCCGCTGAGGTACCAGGCGATTGCGTAGGTGTCGGCCGCGAGCGCATCCAGGTACAGCGTTGCCGGCGCCGCCAGGTCGAAGCCGTAGACATCAGTCTGACCGGGCTGATCGATGCTGCCGTCCACCGTGGCGCCGATGGCCAGCGTCCGGTATTCGTCCTGCACCGCGCCAAGGCGGAAGCTGTAGTCGTTGGTGCCCGTGGCATAGTAGATGCCCTCATAGGCCAGGGTATAGGTGCCGGCCGTCGCCACCTGGAAGGCGCCGAAATCGGACCCGGCATCGCGCCGCCACTGCACCACGCGGCCGTCCGGGTCGAACAGGCGCCAGTGGCTTTCGGCAGTGACGCTGAGCGCGTCGAACACGAAGCGGTCGCCAGCGGCAGCGGTGAAGCTGTAGAGGTCGGTGCTGGTGGCGGGGTCCAGCCTGCCGCTAGCCACGATGCCGGGCGTCAACGGGCTGGCGGAGGACAGGTCGAGGAGCCTGAAGGCATAGGTCCCGGAACCGCCGCTGATGCTGACCACGTAGGTCCCGCCGTCTAGCCGAAGCGCATCGGCCTGGCCCGCGAAATAGCTGTCGCCGTAAGAGGGACCGGCAGCGACCTCGCCTTCCGGCCCCCGGATTGTGTAGCTGAAGCCATTGGCGATCAGCCCGTCGAACAGCAGCAGCGCGCCCTCGGCGACGGTGACGCTGTACCGATCCACCGCGCTGCCGGACAGGGCGAGATCACCGGTGACGGTGGCACCCAGGTTGATCGGCTGCACCCCGCTCATGTCGTCGGCAGGCAGCGCGTCGAGGCTGCGCAGCGCGAAGCCGATGGTGACAGGATCGGCACCGAGGCCCGGCGCGCCTTCGACCAGCAGGAGGTAGACGCCGTTCCGCGTCAGGGTCGGGATGTCGAAGTCCGCCAGGTAATTCGGGCCCGCGATGAGCTGCCCTCGCGGGTCATAGAGCCGCGTGCCGAGGTTGTAGGGATATCCCGCAATGGCATCGAATTGAACGCGGTCCCCCGCGGCGGCGGTGAACGTGTAGATCAGGCTGGAATTGCCTGGCGCCAGCGTAGCCTCGACCTCGGTATCCAGCGCCAGCGGCGTCCCCAAGCCCAGCGGCAGCAGGCGGAAGCCGTACTCGGGAGTGGCATCGCCGCCGGCCGAGACTGTCAGCGTCCAGGTGCCGGCCGCCAGGTCCAGCGCGGTGGAGCCGCCGATATTCAACCAATCTGAGGCGGCGAAGGGCCGTCCGCTGACCACGGTGCCGCCCGGGCCGGACAGGCTCCAGCGCAGGCCATAATCATTGGTCAGGCTGTCGAAGACCACGCGCGTCCGCGCCGCCAGGGTGAAGCTCCAGGCATGGATGAGCCCC
>JBMOJU010000701.1:0-1601 GCA_049315625.1 Paracraurococcus sp. | reverse complement strand
GCGAGCACCGGCAGCGCCCGCCCGCGGTCATCGGCCTGCTCGGCGTGCCGGAACTGCAGGCGCTGAGCGCCGACGCGGCGGGCATCAGCATTGGCGCCGCGGTCTCCTACGCCCGGCTGTTGCCGCTGCTGGATGGCACGCTGGCGCCGCTCGCCGCGATGATGACGCGGCTCGGCTCGCGGCAGATCCGCGCGTTGGGCTCGGTCGGCGGCAATCTCGGCACCGCATCGCCCATCGGCGACGCATTGCCGCCGCTGCTCGCCCTCGGCGCCACGTTGCGCATTGCCTCGATCCGCGGCGAACGCTGCACCAGCGTCACGGATTTCCTGCTCGGCTACCGCAAGACAACGCTGGCGCCGGACGAGGTCATCCTCTCCATCCACATCCCCCGCCCGCCGGCCGGCACGGTGCTGGCCTGCGAGAAGATCTCGAAGCGCCACGACCAGGACATCTCGGCCACCAGCGCCGCCTTCCTGGTACGGGTCGAGGGCGGCCGCATCGCCGCGGCGCGGCTGGCCTTCGGCGGCATGGGGCCGATGGCGGCAAGGGCGAAGCATGCCGAGGCGATGCTGACCGGGGCACTGCTGGCGCCCGCCTGCTTCGCCGACGCGGCTGACGAGATGGCGAAGGATTTCGCGCCGCTGTCGGATTGGCGCGGCAGCGCCGCCTACCGCCTGGCGGCGGCGCAGGGGCTGCTGCGGCGGCTGTACTGGCGCGTCGCCAAACCGGATCTCGTGGCCGAGGTGCACGCGCTGTGAACCAGATCTCCGCCGCCCGCGGCATGGGCGCCTCACTCCGCCACGACAGCGCGCTGAAGCACACCACCGGGGAAGCCCGCTTCCTCGACGACATCCCGGAACCGCCGGGGCTGCTGCATGCGGCGCTGTGCCTTTCGCCGATCGCGCATGGCCGGCTCGCGCCGATCGATCCCGCGCCGGCGCGCGCGGTGCCGGGCGTCGTCGCGGTGCTGCTGCCGGGCGACGTGCTGGGGCTGAACGACATCGCCGCGGCCGGCGCCGGGGAGGCGATGCTGGCCGACGGCCTGGTGGAATTCGCCGGCCAGCCGCTCGCCGTTGTGCTCGGCGAGACGCGCGACGCCGCCATCGCCGGCGCCGCCGCGCTGAAGCCCGAGATCGCGCCGCTACCGCCCGTGCTGAGCATCGAGGACGCCATCGCGCGCGAGGCCTGGGTGATGCCGCCCCAGGCCATCACCCGCGGCGATCCCGGCACCGCACTGGCCGAGGCGCCGCTGCGGCTTTCGGGCGAGCTGCGCGCCGGCGGGCAGGAGCATTTCTACCTCGAAGGCCAGATCGCCATGGCGGTGCCGGGCGAGGATGGCGACATGCAGGTCTATTCCTCCACCCAGCACCCGACCGAGGTGCAGCATGTCGTCGCCCGGGTGCTGGGGTGCGAATACAACCGGGTGATGGTCACCACCCGCCGCATGGGCGGCGGCTTCGGCGGCAAGGAAAGCAATGCGAGCTGGGTCGCCGCCGCGGCGGCGCTGGGCGCCAGGCTGCTCGGCCGGCCGGTGAAATTGCGGCTCTCGCGCAAGGCGGATATCGCCGCGACCGGCAAGCGCCACCCGTTCCTGTACCGCT
>JBMOJU010000024.1:0-28826 GCA_049315625.1 Paracraurococcus sp. | reverse complement strand
CTCGACCGTGTTGGAGGACGAGGTTGACATGGCGGGCGAGTGGGGTGGAGGGGGAGGGGGGGTGGCTGTGCGTAAATGGACTTCGCGGGAGTCCGCGGAAGGTAGGGCCGCCCGGGCCCGGGCGAAGCGGTCCAGGAAGGGGACCTCGTTGAACATCATGGACAGGTTGGCGGCGAAGCGCGGCATGGCGCGTGGACTCCCCCCGTTGGGCTGCGGAAGCTAACGACCGGGCGGCGGGCTGGCTACTCCCGCGGATGCAGAGCGCCGCGCCGGATGGTACAGACATGGTGCCGAATCGGAGGGTATGATGCAGCCTGAGCCTGGCAACCCGGTCCGGTTTCTCGGCCTGATGGCGGCGCTCGCCCTCGCGGTCGGCTGCCTGCTGGTGCTGCGGCCGTTCCTGTCGGCGCTGCTCTGGGCCGCCATCCTGGTGTTTTCCACCTGGCCCGCCTTCCGGGTGCTGCGGGAGCGGCTGAAGCTTTCGCCCGGCATCGCCGCGCTGCTGATGGTGCTGGCGGAGTTCCTGGTCATCGGCCTGCCGCTGGTCTTCGCCACGCCGACGAAGCGGGAGGAGATCGATGGCCTCCGCAATTCGGTCGAGACGCTGCTGACCCAGGGCATGCCAGGGCTGGGCGAGTGGCTGGGCCGGCTGCCGATGGTCGGCCCGATGCTGCACGAGCATCTGGTCGGGGTGGATTTTGGCTTCTCCGGCCTCACCGACCTGATCAGCCCCTATGCCGCCACCCTGGCGCAGGGCGCCCTCGGTGTGCTGCTGGCGGTGCTGTCCGGGCTGGCGGAGGTGCTGCTGGCCATCTTCCTCGCCTTTTTCCTCTACCGCGACGGCCCGGCGATCGCGCAGCGGTCGGAGGCCGCGCTGGGCCGCCTGGCGGGCGACCGCACCCGGCACATCGTCGAACTGATCGGTGGGGTGACGCGCGGCGTCGTCTACGGCCTGCTCGGCACCGCCGTGGCGCAGGGGCTGATGACCTGGTTCGGGCTGTGGATTTCCGGGGTGCCGCGGTCGGCGCTGTTGGCGGTGATCGCCGGCTGCATCTCCATCATGCCGGTGGGGGCGCCGCTGGTCTGGATCCCGGCGACGCTGTGGCTGTTCGCCCAGGGGCAGACCGGCTGGGCCATCTTCCTCGGGCTCTATGGCGCCTTCGGCATCAGCAGCGCGGACAATGTGATCCGGCCCTGGCTGATCGCCCGCGGCGCCGACCTGCCGCTGCTGCTGACCTTGCTGGGGGCGCTGGGTGGCGTCTTCGCCTTCGGCTTCCTCGGCCTGTTCCTGGGCCCTGTCCTGCTCGCCGTGGGCTTCACATTGCTCAAGGATTGGGCGGAGGACGAAGCCGCCCCGGCGAAAGGCCAGGGCTGAGACCTTTTCCGCGGCCGTCGCCGCAGCCTATAGGTCGGGTGCGAGATCCGGGAATACCGGGCCGGGACGGAGGCAGGGCGATGCGGGAACAGGCGAAGTCGGTCCTCCGGGCCGCCGCGGGATTGGCATTTCTGGCGTTGGCGGGCGCCGCGGAGGCGAAGACCGTTCGCTGGGCCGCGAGCGGCGATCCGAACACCATGGACCCGCACAGCCAGAATGTCGGCACCGTGACGATGGTGCTGCAGCAGATCTACGACCCGCTGCTGCAACGGAAGCCTGACCTGTCGCTCGCCCCGGGCCTCGCGACGGAGTGGCGGCAGGAGGAGCCGACCCGCTGGCGCTTCCTGCTGCGCCAGGGGGTGAGGTTCCACGAGGGCGAGACTTTCTCGGCCGAGGACGTTGCCTTTTCGATCGGTCGGGCGCTGCAGCCGACCAGCAATTTCGGTATCTATGTCGACACGGTGGACCGCGCCGTGGTGGTGGATGAGCGCACCGTCGACATCATCCTCAAGCGCCCGGACCCGATCCTGCCCAACAAGCTGGCCAGCGTCTTCATCATGTCGAAGAGCTGGTCGGAGAAGCACAACGCCACCCGGCCGCAGAACACCAGGGCGCGGGAGGAGATGCACACCACCCGCAACACCAACGGCACCGGGGCCTACCGCCTGGCCTCACGCGAGCCCGACGTGCGCACCGTGCTGACGCGGAACGAGGCCTGGTGGGGCTGGGGCGCGGGCGGCAATGCGGGCAACGTCACCGAGATCGTCTACCGGCCGATCGCCTCCGACGCCACGCGCATCGCCGCGTTGCTCTCGGGCGAGGTGGATTTCGTCATCGACCCGCCTTTGCAGGACCTCAACCGGCTGCGCGCCGCGCCCGGGGTGAAGGTGCTGGAAGGGCCTGAGGTGCGGACCATCTTCCTGGCGATGGACGTGAACCGGGACGAGCTGTTGTACAGCGACGTGAAGGGGAAGAACCCCTTCAAGGACCTGCGGGTGCGGCAGGCGCTGTACCAGGCGATCGACATCCAGGCGATCCACCGCACCACGATGCGCGGCCAATCGGTGGTGACCGGCACCCTCTTCCCCGAGCAGGTCAACGGCTACGTCAAGGCCGAGGATGTCCGGCTGCCCTTCGATGCCGAGCGTGCGAAGGCGCTGCTGGCCGAGGCGGGCTACCCGCAGGGCTTCGGCGTGACGCTGGATTGCCCGAACAACCGCTACATCAATGACGAGCAGATCTGCCAGAACATCGCCGCCATGTGGTCGCGCGTCGGCGTGAAGACCGCCGTGAAGTCGCAGCCGCTGGCGCCTTTCTTCGCGCAGATCCAGAAGGATGACACCTCGGTCTACCTGCTTGGCTGGGGCGTGCCGACGCTGGACGCGCTGTATTCCTTCCAATCCCTGGTGGCGAGCCGCAATGGTGAGCAGGGCGACGGCATCTGGAATTACGGCCGCTATTCCAACCCGCGGATGGACGCGCTGATCCAGCGGATGAAGACCGAGGCCGGCGAGGCCCGGCAGGCGGCGATCACCGAGGCACTGCGGCTGTACCGCGAGGATCTGCCGCATATCCCGCTGCACCACCAGATGATCCCCTGGGCGATGCGGGCGAACATCCAGATTCCCCACATGGCCAACAACCAGCCATACTTCCGTTGGGCGGTGGTGCAGTGAGCGGTTGCGACGGATCGGCGACCAACCACGGAAGGCGGGCGTAGATGTTCGCCTTTATCCTCTCGCGCATCCTGCAGGCCATCCCGGTGATGCTGGTCGTCGCGCTGGTCAGCTTCGCCATGTTCGCCTATGTCGGCGACCCGGTCTCGATCATGCTCGGCCAGGACTTCACCGAGGCGCAGCGGACCCAGCTGATCAAGGATCTCGGCCTCGACCAGTCCTTCTTCATGCAATTCGCCACCTTCATCGGCAATGCGGTGCAGGGCGAGTTCGGCCTGTCCTATCGCCTGTCGCGCCCGGTCGCGCAGCTGATCGGCGAGCGCGCGCCGGCGACGCTGGAACTGGCCTTCTGCGCCGCCACCATTGCCATGGTCATCGGCGTCTCGATGGGCGTTTACACTGGGCTGTACCGTAATTCCTGGCTCAGCCGCGCTTTCCTGACCTTCAGCCTGGTCGGCGTCTCGTTGCCGCCCTTCCTGATCGGCATCCTGCTGATCCTGATCTTCTCCGTCTGGCTCGGCTGGCTGCCGAGCTTCGGCCGCGGCGACGTGGTGCAGCTTGGCTGGTGGAGCACCGGCTTCCTGACCCTGTCCGGGCTGAAGGCGCTGATCCTGCCGGCGGTGACGCTCGGCCTCTTCCAGCTCACCCTCATCATGCGGCTGGTGCGGTCGGAGATGCTGGAGGTGCTGCGGACCGACTACATCAAATTCGCCCGCGCCCGCGGCCTTTCCAACCGGGCGATCAATTTCGGCCATGCGCTGAAGAACACGCTGGTGCCGGTCATCACCATCGCCGGGCTACAACTCGGCGGCATCATCGCCTTCGCCATCGTGACGGAAACCGTCTTCCAGTGGCCGGGGATGGGGCTGCTGTTCATCCAGTCGGTCGGCGCCGCCGACATCCCCGTCATGGCGGCCTATCTGCTGCTCATCGCGCTGGTCTTCGTCAGCATCAACCTGGTGGTCGATCTGCTGTACTTCCTGGTCGATCCGCGGTTGCGCGTCGGCCGCGGCACCGGCGGGGGGCACTGAGAGATGGCTTCCGCCCTCGCACGCGCGCTCGACAGCGACCTCTGGTTCTCCTTCACCCGCTCGCCGGTCACGGTGGTCTCTGCCATCGTCGCACTGGTCTGCGTGCTTGGCGCCGTGCTGGCGCCGCTGCTGGCGCCGCACAACCCCTTCGATCTCGCCACACTCAACCTCGGCGACGCCTTCAAGCCGCCCGCCTGGTCGGAGGAAGGCGACCGGCTCTTCGCCCTCGGCACCGATGACCAGGGCCGCGACGTGCTCTCGGCCATCATGTACGGCGCCCGCATCTCGCTGCTGGTCGGCGTCTGCGCCGTCGTCTTCTCGACGCTCGTGGGGGTGACGATCGGCCTGCTGGCCGGCTATCTCGGGGGGACGGTGGACAGCCTGCTGATGCGCATCGCCGACATCCAGCTCACCTTCCCCTCCATCCTGATCGCCCTGCTGGTGGATGGCGTGGTCCGCGCCGCGGTACCGCGGGAGGTGCACGACCAGATCGCGCTGTTTGTCGTCATCTTCGCCATCGGCATCAGCGCCTGGCCGCAATTCGCCCGCACCGTGCGCGGCTCGACCCTGGTCGAGCGCAACAAGGAATATGTGCTGGCGGCGCGGATCATCGGCATCTCCCAGGTGCGGATCATGCTGACCCATGTGCTGCCCAACGTGATCGGGCCGGTGCTGGTGATCGCCACGCTCAACCTCGGCTTCGCCATCCTGGCGGAGGCGACGCTGTCCTTCCTCGGCGTCGGCGTGCCGCCGACCCAGCCCTCGCTCGGCACCCTCATCCGGATCGGCAACGATTTCCTGTTCAGTGGCGAATGGTGGATCACCATCTTCCCGGGCGTCGCGCTGATCTGCATGGTGCTGTCGGTGAACCTGCTGGGCGACTGGCTGCGCGACGCGCTGAACCCGAGGCTCCGCTGATGGCCGGTCCTATCCTCGAAGTCCGCGACCTGCGCGTCGAATTCCCGTCCCGGCGCGGCACGCTGGTCGCGCTCGACGGCGTCTCCTTCGACATCGCGCCGGGCGAGGTGCTGGGCGTGGTCGGCGAATCCGGCGCCGGCAAGTCGATGACCGGCGCCGCCATCATCGGCCTGCTGGAGCCACCCGGCCGCATCGCGTCCGGTGAGATCCTGCTGAACGGCCGGCGCATCGACAACCTGCCCTATGAGCAGATGCGGCGCATCCGCGGCAAGGAGATCGGCGCGATCTTCCAGGACCCGCTGACCACGCTGAACCCGCTCTACACCGTCGGCCGCCAGTTGATCGAGACGATGCAGACCCACCTGCCGCTGTCCGACCGGGAGGCGCGGGAGCGCGCCATCGGCTGGCTGGAGATGGTCGGCATCCCCGCCGCGGCGCAGCGCGTCGACAGCTACCCGCATGAATTCTCCGGCGGCATGCGGCAGCGGGTCGTCATCTCGCTGGCGCTCTGCGCCGAACCCAAGCTGATCGTCGCCGACGAACCCACCACCGCGCTCGACGTCTCCATCCAGGCGCAGATCATCGCGCTGCTGAAGCGCCTGGCGCGGGAGAAGGGAACGGCGATGATGCTGGTCACCCATGACATGGGCGTCATCGCCGAGACCGCGGACCGCGTCGCCGTCATGTATGCCGGCCGCATCGCCGAGATCGGCCCGGTGCGGAATGTGGTGAAGACGCCGAGGCACCCCTATTCGGCCGGCCTCATGGCCTCCATCCCGCCGCTCGACCGCAAGGTGGACCACCTGGCGGGGATCGAGGGCGCGATGCCACGCCTCTCCGCCATCCCGCGCGGCTGCGCCTTCAACCCGCGCTGCCCCTATGTCTTCGACCGCTGCCGCGTCGACCGCCCGGAATTGCTGGAGACGGGCAGCACCCGTGCCGCCTGCTTGCTCTACGA
The DNA here is from genome assembly GCA_049315625.1 of Paracraurococcus sp. GTDB lineage: Bacteria > Pseudomonadota > Alphaproteobacteria > Acetobacterales > Acetobacteraceae > Paracraurococcus. Next base: position 22,868 of record JBMOJU010000024.1, on the reverse strand, counting down.
CCCGGCCTCCGGCCGCCAGGCGCCGGAGGTGATGCGCCATGTCTGAGACGCCCGTGCTCGTCGCCGAGGATCTGGCGCGCTCCTTCGACGTTTCCCGCCCGCTGCTGCAGCGCCTGCTGGCCGGCGAGGGGCGGCGGACCTTGAAGGCGGTGGACGGCGTCTCCTTCGACATCCCGAAAGGCACCACCCTGTCCCTGGTCGGAGAGAGCGGCTGCGGCAAGTCCACCGTCGCCCGCCTCGTCGTCGGCCTCTATCGCCCAACCCGCGGCCGCGTGCTGTTCGAGGGGATCGAGCTGGAAAAGGCCCGCGCCGCGGCCGAGACGCGGCGGCGCATGCAGATGATCTTTCAGGACCCCTATGCCTCGCTCAACCCGCGCTGGCGGGTGCAGGACATCGTGGCCGAGCCGATCCGCGCCTTCGGCATGGCGGAAGGTGCGGCGGCGCTGCGCGACCGGGTTGGGCAACTGCTGACCCAGGTCGGCCTCTCACCGCTGGATGGCGAGAAATTCCCGCATGAATTCTCCGGCGGCCAGCGCCAGCGCATCTCCATCGCCCGCGCGCTCTCCTCCAACCCAGACTTCCTGGTCTGCGACGAGCCGACCAGCGCGCTCGACGTCTCGGTCCAGGCGCAGATCCTCAACCTGATGAAGGATCTGCAGCAGCGGCTCGGCCTGACCTACCTGTTCATCAGCCACAACCTGGCCGTGGTGCGGCAGGTCTCCGACCGCATCGGGGTGATGTATCTCGGCCGGCTGGTGGAACTCGCCCCGGCCGAGACGCTCTTCATCGCGCCGCGCCACCCCTATACGCGAGCGCTGATGGAGGCGATCCCGGACCTGGAGATGACCGGGCGGCAGCGCATCCCGGTGGGCGGCGAGGTGCCGAGCCCGATCAGCCCGCCGAGCGGCTGCCCCTTCCATCCGCGCTGCCCGCTGGCGAATGACCGCTGCAAGGCGGAGATGCCGGCGCTGCGCGCGCCGGCCGGCCAGGCGCAGACTGTCGTCGCCTGCCACGCGGTCGAGGAAGGCCGCGACCCGCCGCCGGCGCCGGCCGGCGCCGATCAGCGCATCGGCACGACGGCCAGCGCGTTGTAGGGCGAGCCGTCGACCAACTTGGTCGACCAGGCCATGTAGACGACGACGTTGCGCTCGTCGTCGAGGAAGCGGTGCACCCGCGTCTCCTTGAAGAACAGGCTGGTGGCGCTCTCGTAGACCCGTTCGCCGCGCTCGCTGCGGCGGGCGGCTTCGCTGACCTTCACCGGCCCGGTCGGCGTGCAGGACAGCGCGAATCGCGCCGGGTCCTCGGCCAGCCCGACCATGCCGCTGACGCCGCCGGTGCGTGCCTGGGCGATGTAGCAGGAGATGCCCTCGACCTTCGGGTCGTCGAAGCGCTCGATGACGATCTGGTGGCTGCGGGTGAGGCCGAGATTGGTCAGCGCGGTGTTCACGTGGCCGATCTCCTTGGTCTCCTGCGCCATTGCGGCGCAGGGGAAAGCCAGTGGGACGACGAGAGCGGCGGCAAGGATCGCGAAGCGGGGCATGGCGGGCTCCTCCGGAAGGGCTGAGACGCTTCAACATCGGCCGCGCAGGATGGCGACCGCAAAAGCACCCGCAAGCGCGGATTTGACCTATTCGCCCAGTGCCACGCCGTCCCGCCGCGGATCGGCGCCGCCGAGCAGCCGCACCCCCTCCGGCCCGCGCAGCACGCGGATGGCATGCAGCCCGCTGGTCATGGTGCGCGCCTCCACCGGGAAGCCGCGTGCCTGCAGCGCCGGGGCCAGCGCCGCCGCGGCGGTGCCGGCCTCCAGCTCGATCCGCTCATTCGCCGCGCCGATGCGTGGCAGGGCGACCGCCGCCTGCGGATCCATGTTCCAGTCCAGCATCGCCACCAGCGTCTGCGCCACATGGCCGATGATGCGGAACCCGCCGGCCGAGCCGACCACCGCCGCCGGCAGCCCATCCGCGCCGAAGACGATGGTGGGCGACATCGAGGAGCGCGGCCGCTTGCCGGGGGCGACGCGGTTCGCCACCGGCCTGCCGTCGATCTCCGGCAGGAAGGAGAAATCGGTCAGCTCGTTGTTCAGCAGCATGCCGCGCACCAGCAGCCGGGCACCGAAGACATCCTCGATGGTCGTGGTCATCGCGACGACGTTGCCGGCCGCATCGACGATCGACAGGTGGCTGGTGCCGTTCTCCGGCTGCGGCGGCTGGCTGGCGAGCGCCGCCCCGCCGCCCCAGGGCGGGTTGCCGGCGCGCGGCGCCGCCCAGGCGCGGTCGTGGTCGATGATCTGCGCCCGCAAGGTCAGGTAGGCGGGGTCGAGCAGCCCGCGCAGCGGCACCGGCACATGGTCGGCATCGGCCAGGTAGCGGTTGCGGTCGGCGAAGGCGATCCGCCCGGCCTCGCCCAGCAGATGCGCCGCATCCAGCACCCGAATCTCGGCTGGTGCGCCGCGCGGGTCGAGTGCCGCCATGTCCTGGTGGGCCAGCATCGCCATGATCTGCAGCACCGCCACGCCGCCGGAGGATGGCGGCGGGAAGCCGCACAAGGTCCAGACCCGGTACGGCGCGCAGACCGCGTCGCGCCGGCGCGGTGCGTAGCCGGCCATGTCGTCGGTGGTCATGAAGCCGGCATTGGCATGCGCGCGCACCGCGGTGGCGATGTCGGCCGCGATCGGGCCGGTATGCAGCGCATCCGCGCCCTGCTCGGCGATGGCCCGCAGCGTGGCGGCCAGCGCGGGGTTGCGTAGCCGGGCGCCCTCCGCCAGCGGCCGTCCGCCAGGCAGCAGCAGTGCCCGCGCCGCCGGGTCGCGGCCCAGCCGTTCGGCATCCGCGGCGATCTGCGCCGAGAGCCGGGCGGAGACGGGGAAGCCGGCCTCCGCCACCGCCACGGCCGGAGCGAAAAGCTGCGCCCAGGGCAGCCGACCATTTTCGCGCTGCGCCGCTTCCAGCATGCGGATGGCTCCGGGCACGCCGACCGCGCGGCCGCCGATGGCGGCCTCATGGAACGCCATCGGCTGGCCATCACGCAGGAAGAGCGTGGGCGAGGCGGCGGCCGGTGCGGTCTCCCGCCCGTCCCAGGCGGCCAGCCGGCGCGCGCCGGCATCCCAATGCATCAGCAGCGCACCGCCGGCGAGGCCGGAGGCCTGCGGCTCCACCACCGCCAGCATGGCCTGCGTCGCCACCGCCGCGTCCAGCGCCGTGCCGCCGGCGCGCAGCATGGCCATCCCCGCCTCGGCCGCCAGCGGATGCGCCGCGGCGACCATCTGGCGTTGCGCGCGCGCGGGCAGGGCGATGAGCAGGAGCAGCAGGATAAGCCGGATCATCGCGCTCCCCTCGGATGGCCCGTCCTTGTAGCGGGGCGGAACGGCAGCGCGAAAGGGCGGGTGTATTACGCTGCGGCGTTGCGCGCCCCGCCGCGATGCCGGAAGGCCAGCGCCTCCGCCACATGCGCGCGCTGCACGGCCGCGCTGCCGGCGAGGTCGGCGATGGTGCGGGCGACGCGCAGGGTCCGCGTATAGCCGCGCGCCGAAAGCCGCAGCCGGTCGGCCGCCTGTTCCGCCAATTGTCTGGCGGCGGTGTCGGCCATCAGCGTCCGCTCCAGCACGCTGCCCTCGGCCACGGCGTTGCAGCGCGGGCCATCGGCGCCGTAGCGGGCGCGTTGCCGTTCGCGCGCCGCGCGGATGCGGGCGGCGACGGCTGCCGTGGTTTCGCCCGCCGGGGCGCGGGCGAGTTCCGCCGGCGGCACCGCCGTGACCTCGATCGCCAGGTCCATGCGGTCCAGCAGCGGGCCGGAGAGGCGCATCTGGTACTCCTCGCCGCAGCGCGGCGCGCGGCCGCATTCGCGCGGCGCATCGCCGAGGTAGCCGCACCGGCAGGGGTTCATCGCGGCGATGCACTGGAAGCGCGCCGGGTAGGTCACATGGTGGTTGGCGCGGCTGATGCTGGCGCGGCCGGTCTCCATCGGCTGGCGCAGTGCCTCCAGCGCCGGACGCGGGAATTCCGGCCATTCGTCGAGGAACAGCACGCCGTTGTGCGCCAGGCTGATCTCGCCCGGGCGGGCACGGTTGCCGCCGCCCGACAGCGCCGCCTGGCTGGCGGAGTGGTGCGGTTCGCGGAAGGGCGGGCGGGTGACCAGCCTGCCGCCGCGCAAAAGGCCGGCGATGGAATGCACCAGGGAGACTTCCAGCGCCTCGGCCGGGGTAAGGTCTGGCAGCAGGCCGGGCAGCCGCGCGGCGAGCATGGATTTGCCGGCGCCGGGCGGGCCGATCATCAACAGGTTGTGGCCCCCCGCCGCCGCAACCTCCAGCGCCCGCTTGGCGCTTTCTTGCCCCTTCACCTCGGACAGGCAGGGCCCCTGCCAGGGCGTTGTGTCGGCGATTGGCGGCTCCGGCGGCGTCAGCACCTGGGTGCCGCGGAAGTGGTTCATCAGGGCCAGCAGGTCCGGCGCCGCCAGTACCTCGATCCGTCCGGCCCACGCTGCTTCGCCGCCCTGCGCCGCCGGGCAGATCAGCCCCAATTCGCGCGCCGAGGCGCCAAGCGCCGCGGGCAGCACGCCGGCCACCGGGTTGATGCCGCCATCCAGCGCCAGTTCGCCGAGCGCGGCATAGCCGGCCAGTTCCTCCCGCGGCAGCACGTCCATCGCCGCCAGCACCGCCAGCGCGATGGGGAGATCGAAATGGCTGCCTTCCTTGGTGATGTCGGCCGGCGCCAAATTCACCAGCACGCGCTTCGGCGGCAGGGAGAGCCCGAGGCCGGCAAGCGCCGCCCGCACCCGTTCGCGGCTTTCGCCCACCGCCTTGTCCGGCAGGCCAACGACGAGGAAGGCGGGCAGGCCGGCGGCGATCTGCACCTGCACCTCGACCGGCTGGGCCTCGATGCCGGCGAAGGCGAAACTGGCGACTCGGGCGATCGTCATGCGGTCGAACCATGCCGGTCGCCGCGGTGGCTTGCAACAGAACAGTGATATAAAGAAATGAACTGAGATGTTCTAATCGTCTTATCCAGTGATAATCTGCATTAGAAACAGATCAAAAAACGGCTGTGGAGAAGGTATTATCCCTGGACCTCTCGTCTATTTCTCCGAGTCTGGCAGCTTCAGCGTGGCGAGCGCCAGACCTGGAAAAAGGAAAGGTGGGGCATGGGGAGGAAATACTTGTCCTTCCCCATGCTTGCTTCCTGCTCAGCGACTAACCCGCCGCGGCTTCCGCCTGGCGCAGCAGCCGGATGAAGTTGCCGGACCACAGCAGCCCGAGCTCCCGCGCCCCATACCCGCGCCGCAGCAGCGCCGCGCTCAGCCCGCCGGTCTCCGCCGCGTTCTGCCAGCCCTCCACCGCGCCGCCGCCATCGAAGTCGGAGGAAAGTCCGACATGCTCGATGCCGATGCGCCGCACGGCGTGGTCGACATGGTCGACCATGTCCTCGACGCTGGCCGGGTTGCGCTGGCCGTCCGGTACCTTGCGCAGGAAGGCCGGTACTGCCGTGATCTGCGCCAGGCCGCCGACGGCGCGCAGCGCGTCGAGCTGTTCGTCGTCGATGCCGCGCGGATGGTCGCACAGCGCGCGGCAGGCGGTATGGGTGGCGACGATCGGCGTGCACGAGACCTGGGCCGCCTGCAGCATCCCTTTCTTCGAGACATGGCTGACATCGACCAGCATGCCCGCCCGGTTCAGTGCGCCGATCGCGGCGCGGCCGAGTGGCGAGAGCCCGCCATGCTCCTCCGCCACGTCGCCCAGCGGGGCACGCGGCCGGGCACTGTCGGAGAGGTCGTTGTGGCCATCATGCGTCAAGGTCAGGTAGCAGGCGCCGAGCGCCTTCCAGCGCCCCGGCGCGCCCAGGTCGTGGCCCATCGCATAGCCATTCTCGACCGCCGACATCACCGCCAGCGCGCCGGCGGCGAAGCAGGCCTCCAACTGATCCGCCGTGGTGCAGAAGCGGCGTGCCATGCCGTCGGCGCGGCTGCGGATATGGCGCAGCATCGCCTCGGCGCGTTCGGCGGCGGCCGCGTGCCCCGCGGCGTCGCGCTTTCCCTGGCCGGTATAGGCGATGAAGATCGCGGCGTTCAGCCCGCCGCGCGCCATCTTCGGGAAGTCGACCCGCATCGGCCCTTCCGCGGCCGGGTCGGGCGGCTCCGGCCAGCGGATGTCGATATGGGTGTCGAGGCAAAGGGTCGCCGCGTGGATGGTGTTCATGCCTCGCTCCAGCCGGTGAGGAACCGCTGCAGCAGGCTGCCGAGCAGGTCGATGTTGTAGCCGCCTTCCTGGATGATCGCGCTCGGCAGGCCGAGGCCGGCGATCAGCGCCCCGGCGCGGGCGAAGCCGTCGGCGGTGACGTTCAGCGCGTTCAGCGGCTCGTGCTCGGAGGCATCGAAGCCAAGCGAGACGACCAGCGCATCCGCGCCGAAGTCGCGCACCGCCCGCACGCTGTGCGCCACCGCGTCCAGCCACACCTGGTCGCCGCTGCCGATGGCCAGCGGCAGGTTGATGTTGCGGCCCTCGCCGGCGCCGGCGCCGCGTTCCCCGGCATGGCCGACATACCAGGGATAATAGCGGCTCGGGTCGCCATGCACGGAGACGGTCAGCACGTCGCCGCGATCCCAGAAGATGCCCTGGGTGCCGTTGCCATGATGGCTGTCGATGTCGAGCGTGGCGATGCGCGCCGCGCCGGCATCGCGCAGGGCTTCGACCGCCAGCGCGGCATTGTTGATATAGCAATGGCCGCCGGCGCGGGCGGCATAGGCGTGGTGGCCGGGCGGGCGGCAGAGCGCGTAGGCGGTGCGGCCGGCCGCCGCCTCCGCCGCCGCCGCGGCCAGCGCGACGCCGGCGGCAGAGAGGCTCGCCTCCCAGGTGCCGGGCCCGATCGGGCAGGCGGCATCGGCGGTGTACCAGCCGGCATTGCCGACCACATGGCCACCGGCGCGGGCGCCGTTCGCCAGCATCTCCGGTGCCGGATGGGTGTTCGCCACTACCTCCGGCCCGGCATTGGGCAGCGCGGCCCAGGCGGCAGCGGCGGTGGCCAGGAATTCGACGTAGTCGGGCGTGTGCACGCTCTCCAGCGCGGCGCGCTGCGGTGGCGGCGCGATCTCCGGCGTGATGCGGAGCGCATCCAGCCCCGCGAGCAGTGCGGCGGCGCGTTCCGGCACCTCGTAATTCGGCCGGACCTCGCCGCGGATGAGGAAGAAGCGCGGCGTGTGCCGGGCCTGGTCGGGGTGATGGAAGGCGCGCATCCCATCACGCTAGCAGCGGCGCCGGCCTTGTCCATGCGCCGGATGGCTGGACAGGCCCCGGTTGCTGCGCTGCACTGACGCGGCGGAACAGCGGCGAGGACCGGATCGATGAGCGCGAGCAACCTGCCCCTGTCCGGCCCCCGCCTCTGGGACAGCCTGATGGAGATGGCGAAGATCGGCGGCACGCCGAAGGGCGGCTGCAACCGGCAGACGCTGACCGACCTCGACGCCGAGGGCCGCGCGCTGTTCCGGCGCTGGGGCGAGGCCTGCGGCTTGACGCTGAGCGTCGACAGGCTCGGCAACATGGTGTTCCGGCGGGAGGGGCGCGACCCGGCCCGCGCCCCGGTCGCCATCGGCAGCCACCTGGATACGCAACCGACGGGGGGCAAGTTCGACGGCGTGCTTGGCGTGCTGGCGGGGCTCGAGATCATGCGGGCGCTGCACGAGGCGGGCGCCGAGACCGAGGCGCCGTTGCTGCTCATCAACTGGACCAATGAGGAAGGCGCCCGCTTCTCCCCGCCCATGATGGGCAGCGGGGCGGCCGTCGGGATCTTCACCGAGGCCGAGGTACTGGGCAAGCGCGACCAGGCCGGCCTGTCCTTTGGCGACGAACTCGTTCGCATCGGCTGGCAGGGATCGGCCGACCCGTCCGCGCTGCAGGGCTGCGCCGCCTATCTCGAACTGCATATCGAGCAAGGAAAACTGCTGGAGGATGCCGGGCTCGATGTCGGCATCGTCACCCACGCCCTGGCGCAGAGCTGGTTCGAGGTGGTGGTGGAGGGCGAGGACGCGCATGGAGGCTCCCCCATGGCGGGCCGGCGCGATGCGATGATGGCGGCGGCGCCGCTGATCGCCGCAGTGGAGGAGATCGCGCTGACAACGCTCGCGCCCGGGGGCGAGCCCGGGCGCGGCACGGTCGGCGTGGTCGAGGTGCATCCTTCGTCCCGCAACGTCGCGCCCAGCCGCGTCTTCTTCAGCGTCGATTTCCGCCACAGCGACCCGGACGCGCTGGCGCGGATGGGGGATGCGCTGACGACGCGCGCCGCTGACATCGGCGCCGCGCGCAAAGTGACCGCCACCGTCACGCCCTTCTGGCATTCGCCGCTGACGCCCTTCGATCCGACGCTGGCACAGCGGGCGCGGGATTCCGCCAGGGCGCGCGGGCTGACGTCGCAGGACATGCCGACCGCGATCGGCCACGACGCCGTCTACATGGCGCGCAAGGTGCCGACGGTGATGGTGTTCACCCCGTGCCATGGCGGCCTCTCCCACAACGAGGCCGAGAGCATCACCCCGCAATGGGCCACCGCCGGGCTGCTTGTGCTGGCCGATGCCGCCATCGCCACCGCCAACGCGCCGCAATAGGGACCACGCCCATGCGCATCGCCATCGGCGGCTTCCAGCACGAAAGCCATTCCTTCGCCCCGCTGCCCACCGGCTGGCGGGAATTCCTCCACCCCGGCGGTTTCCCCGGCCTGCAGCGACCGGCGACCATGGTCGAGACGATGCGCCACACGTCCGTCCCCTGCGCCGGGGCGATCGAGGTGCTGGAGGCGGCCGGCGCCACCATCGTCCCGCTCACCTGGTGTTTCGCCAACCCGGCGGGTCCCGTCACGGCCGAGGCCTTCGAGCGCATCGCGGCACTTCTGGTCGGCGCGCTGTCCGATGCCCTCGATGAAGGCCCGCTCGACGGTATCTACCTCGAACTGCACGGTGCCATGGTCGCGGTCGGCTTCGACGATGCCGAGGGCGAGCTGCTGCGCCGCGTCCGCGCCGTGGTCGGGCCGGATTTGCCGCTCACCGTCAGCCTCGACCCGCATGCCAACAAGACGCGGCAGATGGTGGCGCTGGCGGATGCGCTGGTGCCCTACCGCACCTACCCGCATGTCGACATGAAGCCGGCCGGCGCGCAGGCGACGCTGCTGCTGCTGGAACGGATCAAGCGCGGCAGCCCCTTGGCGCGGGCCTTCGCCGAGATCGACTTCCTCATCCCGCTGACCATGCAATGCACCATGGTCCCGCCGATGTCGCTGGTGCTGGAGGAGCGCGCCCGGCTGGAAGCGTTGCATGGCTGCGCCGAGCTCGCCTTCTGCTTCGGCTTCCCCTACGCGGATTTCCCCGGCTGCGGCGTCGCCATCGCCGGCTATGCGGACACGCAGGCGGCGGCCGATGCCGCGGTCGCCGGGCTGAAGGCGTATCTCGATGCGCATGAGCCCGACTTCGCCGGCGGCGTCGCCCCGGCGGCGGAGGGCGTGGCGCTGGCGATCGCGCTGGCCCGCGGTGCGTCGAAGCCCATCGTCATGGCGGATACCCAGGACAATCCCGGCGGCGGCGGCCATGGCGACACCACCGGGCTGCTGGCGGAACTCATCGCCCAGGATGCGCAGGGCGCCGTGCTCGGGCTGATCAACGATGCCGACAGCGCGGCGGCCTGCCATGCGGCCGGCCTCGGCGCGACCCTCGCCCTCAGCCTCGGCGGCAAGAGCGACGGCGCGCCGCTGGCCGTCACCGCCGTGGTGGAAGCCCTGACCGATGGCCGCTTCACCGGCACCGGCCCGATGTCGAAGGGCAATCCGGTCGATCTCGGCCTCACCGCGCTGATCCGCGTTTCCTCCGGCGTCCGCGTCATCGTCGTGACGCGCAAGATGCAGGCGCTGGATCAGTCGCTGTTCACCCATATCGGCATCGAGCCCAGCGCGCAGCGGATCCTGGCGTTGAAGTCGAGCGTGCATTTCCGGGCGCATTTCCAGCCGATCGCCGAGACGGTGATCGTGGTCGCGGCGCCCGGCCCGGTGGTGGCGGACCCTGCTGTGCTGCCCTTCACCAACCTGCGTCCCGGCCTGCGGCTGCGACCGGGCGCAAACCGCTAACGCAGGCTCGCCTGCGCGACCTCCGCCCGCTGCACCAGGGCGGTGCCCTCGGCGCTGTTCAGCATCCCGTCCATCCGCTGCACCGCCGGCCGCTTCTCGGCGCACCAGGCGGCGCGGTCGCGGCCGTGCTGCCGCCCTTCGAAGCGCGGCGGCGCCAGGCCCTGGAGGAAGGCGTCGCGCGCCGGCGTGCCGCCGCGATGCTTGTGCAGCTCCAGCGCCGCCTCCTCGATCCGGGCCGCGCGCTCCTGCGCCGGCTGGGACAGCGCGACGTTGCAGAACTGCGCTGCGCGCACCAGCGCGCCCATCTCGAGCGCGCGCGTCGCCAATTCCTGCAAATCGACCGCGGACGTCGCCGGCGGGGCCGGATCGGCGGCGCAGGCGACCAGCAGGGGGAGCAGCAGGAGGAAGCCGGGACGCATGCCCCTCGATACCGCTTCACACCCGGCGGAGTAAACGCGTTGCTTACCTGGCCTGGGCGGAGAGCAGGGCGTGGACGGCGTCGGGGCGCGGAATCGGCGCCACCGCACCATAGCCGGTGGTCGACAGCGCGGCGCAGGCATTCGCGTAGCGCGCCGCGGTGACCACCGCGTCACCCGCCAGGATACGTGCCAGCAGGGCGCCGGCGAAGGCATCACCCGCCCCGGTTGCATCCACCGCGTGAACGCGGTGCGGGGGGATCACGGTCCGGTCACCCGCCGCCGTCGCCACCAGCACGCCATCCTTGCCCTGCTTCAGCACCACCACCGGGCAGCCGAGGCGCAGGTAGAACTCGGCGATCGCCTCCGGCGCCTGCAGCCCGGTCAGCACGCGGGCATCGTCCAGCGAGGGCAGGGCGATGTCGGCGGCGGCGATGGCCGCGTGGATCACTGCCGCTGCCCGCGCCTGCGGCCAGAGCGAAAGGCGGAGGTTGGTGTCGTAGGAGACGCGCACCCCGGCCGACTTCGCCACCGCGATCGCCTGGAACACCGCGTCGCAGGCGCTGGCGGAAATCGCCTGGCTGATGCCGGAGACATGCAGGATGCGGGCGGCGCGGATCGCCTCCTCCGGCAGGTCGCGCGGCGTGTAGCGGCTGGCGGCGCTGTTGCTGCGGTAGAAGGTGAAGGCATGGCCGGCGGCGTCGTGCGTGACCACGTAAAGCGCGGTCGGCGCCTGCGGATCGCGGATCACCGTCGTGGTGTCGATGCCCTCCGCGGCCCAGAGCCGGAGGAAAGAGTCGCCCGGCCGGTCCTGGCCGATGGCGGTCACGTAGCCGACGCTGGCGCCCTGCCGCGCGGCGCAGATGGCGGCGTTGCTGGTGTCGCCACCATGGCCTTCCAGGTACAGCACGCGGCCGTCCGGCCCGGCCGGCTGGGCATTCAGTTCCAGCATGGGCTCGCCCATGCAGAGCAACCCGGGCATGGCGGTCATGCCTGCATCAGGCCGAGCGCATCGCGCGCCGCGCGCTGGATCGCCGCCTTGTCGCCGGCGGCGATGCGGGCTTCGTCCACCAGCTTGCCGCCGATGCCGACGAAGGCGGCGCCGGCCGCCAGGTAGTCCGGCGCATTGCCGGCATCGACGCCGCCGGTCGGGCAGAATGCCGCATCGGGGAAGACCGCGCGCACCGCCTTGATGTGCGAAGGGCCGCCGGCGGAGCTCGCCGGGAAGATCTTCACCACGTCGGCGCCGGCCGCCAGCGCGGCGCGGATCTCGGTCGGGGTCATGGCACCCGGCATGGCGCAGGCGCCGGCGGCGCGGGCCACGCGGATCACCGCGGGGTCGGTCCAGGGCGTCACCAGGAACCGCGCGCCCGCCGCCAGGCAGGCCTCCGCCGCGCGGGCATCCGGCACCGTGCCGGCGCCGATCAGCAGCCCAGGCTCCGCCGCCAGCTCGCGGATCAGCGGCAGCGCATCCGGGGTGGTCAGCGTGATTTCCAGGATATGCATCCCCGCCTCGCGCAGCCATTCGCAGGCGGTGGCGGCCAGCGCGGCGGTGGAGGTTCGGATCACGGGGACCACGCGGGCCCGGCGCAGCTCGGGTATCAGCGAATGGATCATCGATGGCCTCCCGTCATCCCAACGAACGCCATCCTGCGGCGTCGAGGGGCGGGAGGCCAGCGCCGCTCAGACCCGGGTGGCGGAGAGCCAGTCCTCGGCGGTGCGCTCCAGCGTGCGGGCATTCTCCCCGGCGCGGCGGAGCGCGGCGGCGGTGCCGCCGAGCTCCGCGTCGTAGCCGGTCAGCGCGCCATCCAGGCCATCCAGGCTGCTCGCCAGGCCCGAGAGCTCCCCGCGCAGCGCCGCGACCGCCTGCCCCTGCGCTTCCAGCGCGGTGACCAGACCGCGCAGCGCCAGCCGCAGCCGGTCATCGTCGCGGGCGGGGAAGGCCAGCAGGTGAGCGGAGGTCTCGGTCACGGCGTCACGCTCCTCGAAATGTCTAATTTTTTGTAAACATCTCTCCCTGTGGTCCCAATGCACATGCGCGTCAATCAAAGCGGCGGCGCCGCGGCCCCGGCCAACAGGCATCCCGCCGCGCCGAGGCTGAGCATCCAGCGCAGCCGCAGGTAGGCGGGCGGGAGAAGGCCCAGCCGCGCGGCCCGGGTCTCGACCAGCGCCGTGCCGAGGATGCCGAGCGCCAGCAGGCTCAGCCCCGGCAGCGGCGGCAGCAGCAGCGCCACCCAGCCGAGCAGCGAGGGCAGCACGCCGAGGCCAAGCCGCGGCGCCAGGGCCCAGGCCTCCGCCGCCGGGGCGCGCAGCGCCAGGCCCCAATGCACCGCGCCGAGGAAGCTGAGGATGACCGCGCCATAGGCGGCCAGCGCATAGAGCGCGATGCCGCGCCAGTCCCCAGGCGCCGTCCAGGACAGCAGGGCGGTGGCGAGGAAGGGCAGCAGCCCGGCGAGGCCGAGCCAGGGCAGGGGGCGGGGAATCGTCTGGTCCATGCCGCAACAGATCGCCGCATCGCGCCGCGGCGCAACCCCGGATCGGCGCGCCGGGGCTTGTGCGGCCTGGCAACGCTACCGCGGCGGGTCCGCCGGGCGTAGAACCCGCGCTGGATTGGGGACCGGCATGGAAATCTGGCTCGAGATCGGGGTGATCCTGGTGCTCGTCGTGCTGAACGGCATCTTCGCGATGAGCGAGCTGGCCATCGTCTCGGCCCGGCGCGGGCGGCTGATGGCGATGGAGCGGCGCGGCAGCCTCGGCGCCGCCGCCGCGCTGGCGCTGGCCGAGGACCCGCAGCGCTTCCTGCCGACGGTGCAGGTGGGCATCAGTCTGGTCGGCATCCTCGCCGGCGTCTTCGGCGGCGCCCAGCTGGCCGGCCCGCTGGGGGAGGCGCTGGCGCGCATCCCCGGCGTCGCGCCCTTCGCCACCGAGGCCGGCTTCGTCCTCGTCGTGGTGTTCATCGCCTACGGCAACCTGATCCTCGGCGAGCTGGTGCCCAAGCAGCTGGCGCTGCGCGACCCGGAACGCTTCGCCGTGGCGGTGGCGCGGCCGATGGCCTGGCTGGCAAAGTACACCGCGCCGGTGGTCTGGGTGTTGTCGCGCTCCTCCTCCGTCGTGCTGCGGCTGTTCGGCGCGCACCTGCCGCAGGACCAGTCGGTGACGGAGGAGGAGGTCAAGGCCGTGGTCGCCGAGGGCGCCCAGGCCGGCGCGCTGGAGCACGAGGAGCGCTACATGATCGAGCGCGTGCTGCGGCTGGCCGACAAGCCGGTGCGCGCGCTGATGACGCCGCGCAACGACGTCGCCTGGATCGACAAGAACGCGACGCCCGAGGACGTGGCGGCGACGCTGCGCGCCCATACCGTGACCCGCTTCGTGGTGGCCGACCGGCGGATCGACAACGTCGTCGGCGTGGTGGCGGCCAAGGACCTGCTGGACCAGATGCTGGAAGGCGCGCCGCTGTCGATCCCGGCGGCGCAGCGCCAGCCGCTGGTGCTGCCGGACAGCCTGCCGGCGATCGACGCGCTGGAGCGGATGCGGCACGACCCGGTCGGCATCGCCGTGGTGCTGGACGAATACGGCAGCTTCGAGGGGGTGGTGACGACCTCCGACCTGCTGGAGGCGATCATCGGCGAGCTCGGCCCGCCGGACAAGCCGGAGAAGCCGGGTGAGGCGATCAAGCGCGCCGATGGCAGCCTGCTGCTGGACGGCAGCATGCCGAGCGACGAGTTGCGGGCGAAGCTCGACCTGCCGGCGTTGCCCTACCAGGGCACCTACCACACGGTGGCGGGGCTGATGCTGGCGCTGCTGCGGCGGGTGCCGAAGGAGGGCGACCGGATCGTCTGGGCCGGCTGGCGCTTCGAGATCGTCGACATGGACGGCCGCCGCGTCGACAAGGTGCTGGCGATGCGGGATGAGACGGTGGGCGCCGGGTAGCGCCGGTCCAACGAGATTAAGCGTAGTGCTGGTTAGTCTATGCCTGCCAAATGTCTGGCCTGCTCGGCGAATTCAAAAGAACCCGCGCGAGCGCCTTGCCAGAAAATTCAAAGGCGTTTGCGTCCGATTTTGGGTCAGTGGCCGTATCCATACCTCGCACGAACCGATCATGCGCTGTCAGGAAATGCCGTCGTGCGATTGTCGCATGCAGCAATGGAAAATGATTCACCTGTTCAACCGAGAACAGGTGGACAGATTTCTGAAATGCAGCACCTAATTTGCCGGCAGTCCAAATCTCCTCAACTGCATCGTTCGAACCGTTGGCTGCGCGCAACGCACGGCTGGTCAGGTTGGCAGACCGTGCGCCGAAACTGATCAAAATTAACGGTTTATGGCGTCGTATTCCTTGAGCTAGCTGATCGCATGCCGCGACTATCGCTGGAAGCCGCCAGTCCTTGATTGGGCTGCCAGTACCCCAATCGTCGGCTCGCAGCACTGCATTGCGAATGAAAAACGCGGTGTCCGAGACGCGACGCGGGTATACTTCTCGTTGAACGACCTCTAGGACAGGCGTCCAGATTGAATGACGCGCAGGATGTCGCGGATCGAACGGATGCGCTAGCTGCGCTTCCCAATTCGCTGGCAACGAATCGCCGATCAGCCAAATCGGTGCTTCGGGCGTTCCAAAAGATTCCGCCGGACCCACGTCAGCCAATTTTGGCGGCACGGGCGATCGGCGCGATGAACTGCGCCTCGGTATCCCAGGGGAACAGGATCCAGGTGTCCTGGCTCACCTCGGTGATGAAGGTGTCCACCAGCGGCCGGCCCTTCGGCTTGGCGTAGACCGTGGCGAAATGCGCCTTGGGCAGCAGGGCGCGGACCACCTTCGCCGTGGTCCCGGTATCCACCAGGTCGTCCACCAGCAGCCAGCCCTCGCCGTCGCCGGCGGCGGCCGGCGGCTTGATCACCTGCGGCAGGCCGCGCTCCTCCTCGTGGTAGGTGACGACGGAGACGGTCTCGATCAGCCGGGCCTCCAGTTCGCGCGCCACGATCGCGGCGGGGATCAGGCCGCCGCGGGTGATGGCGACGATGCCCTGCCAGGGGCCGCGGTCGTTCAGCCGCCAGGCCAGCGCCTTGCTGTCGCGGTGCAGCTGGTCCCAGCTCACGGTGTAGTAGCGATTGGACATGGTCAGAACAGCTTCCCCCCGTCGGGCACCTTCAGGTCCGGCCGCACCAGCACCACCGCCCCGTTCTCGTCCGGCACGCCCAGCACCAGTACTTCGCTGATGAAGGGCCCGATCTGCAGCGGCGGGAAATTCACCACTGCCATCACCTGCCGGCCGATCAGCCGGTCGCAGGCATAATGCACGGTGATCTGGGCGGAGGACCGCTTCACCCCGATCGGCGCGCCGAAATCGACCCACAGCTTGATCGCCGGCTTGCGTGCCTCGGGGAAAGGCTGGGCATCGACGATGGTGCCGACCCGGATGTCGACCTTCTCGAAGTCGCCATAGCTGATGCTGTCCGCCATCGCGCCGGCATACTCCTTCCGCCCCCAACGTGGGAAGGGCCTGGCTTGCCGCGGGCGGAAGGCCATGCGACAGGCAGGTTTTCCCCGGAAACGCGCCATCCAAGGCCATGGCGCCGGGGCAGCGACGCGAAGCAAGAACGGAACGACGATGAAGCGCGACTTCCACGCCCCCGGCCGCAGTGCCGTCTACGGCACCGCCGGCATGGCCGCCACCTCCATGCCGATCGCCACCTTCACGGCGCTGGAGGTGCTGCGCAAGGGCGGGAACGCGCTGGACGCCGCCATCGCTGCCGCCGCCGTCCTCGCCGTGGTCGAACCCCACAGCACCGGCATCGGCGGCGACTGCTTCTGCCTCTATGCCCCCGCCGGCACCGGCAAGGTCGTGGCGATCAACGGCAGCGGCCGCGCGCCGGCCGCCTCGACGCCGGAGGCGCTGCGCTCCCGCCAGGTCAGCACACTGGTCAATACCGGGCCGCATGTCGTCACCATCCCCGGCGCCATCTCGGCCTGGGAGCTGCTGAACGCCACGCATGGCCGCAAGCCGCTGGGCGAGCTGCTGCAGCCGGCGATCCGCTGCGCCGAGGAAGGCTGGCCGGTGCATGCGCGCGTCGCGCTGGACTGGGCCGACGCCGCTGGCAAGCTGCGCGGCAACGAGGCCTCGTCGCGCCGCTTCCTGTTCGACGGCATGGCCCCGGTGGTCGGCCAGCGCTTCGTCCAGCCGGAGCTCGGCCGCACGCTCCGCGCCATCGCGGCGCAGGGCGCGCGCGCCTTCTACGAGGGCGAGATCGCCGCCGACATGGTGGCGACGCTGCGTGCGCTCGGTGGCCTGCACACCGAGGAAGACTTCGCCAACGCCCTGCGGATGGCCGAATTCGTCGAACCCATCAAGGCGCCCTGGCGCGGCATGGAGGTCTACCAGTGCCCGCCGAACGGCAGCGGCCTGCATGTGCTCCAGCTGCTCGGCATCCTCGGCGGCTTCGAGACGCCGGAGCAGGGGCCGATCAGCGCCGAGCGCTACCACCGCCACATCGAGGCCGCGCGCCTGGTCTACCGCGACCGCGACGCCTTCCTCGCCGACCCGACGCGCGCCGACGTGCCGGTGGCGAAGCTGACCGACCCGGCCTACCTGGATGCGCTGCGCGGCCTGATCCGCGACGACCGGGCGATGCCGGAGATGCCGCCGGCCGGCGAGAGCGACTGGGCCCGCCACAAGGACACCGTCTACCTCTGCGTCGTCGATGCCGACGGCAACGCCTGCTCCTTCATCAACAGCCTGTTCCAGAGCTTCGGCAGCGGCATCCTGGCGGAGAAGTCCGGCATCATGCTGCACAACCGGGGCTTCGGGTTCCGGCTGCAGGAAGGCCACCCCAACTGCATCGACGGCAACAAGCGGCCGCTGCACACCATCATCCCCGGCATGGTGATGAAGGACGGGGAGGCGATCATGCCCTATGGCGTCATGGGCGGGCATTTCCAGCCGATGGGGCAGACGCTGTTCCTGTCCAACCACTTCGAATTCGGCCTCGACGTGCAGGAGTCGCTGGATTGCCCGCGGCTCTTCCCCGCGCCGGGCGGCGGGCCGGTGGAGCTGGAGCGCGGCATCCCGTCCCCGGTCATCGACCGCCTGTCGCGCTTGGGCCATGCGGTGCAGCTGGTCGACAAGCCGCATGGCGGCGGCCAGGCGATCTTCATCGACCGCAAGGCCGGCACGCTGGTCGGTGGCAGCGACCCGCGCAAGGACGGCCTCGCGCTGGGCTTCTGAGCCGCCATGCCGCTCGCCGCGCTGCGGGTCGACATCACCACGCTGGAGGTCGATGCCATCGTCACCGCGGCGAACGCCGCGCTGGCCGGTGGCGGCGGCGTGGATGGGGCGGTCCACCGTGCGGCCGGGCCGGAATTGCTGGCCGCCAGCCTGGCGCTCGGCGGCTGCCCGACCGGGGAGGCGCGGATCACCCCGGGCTTTCGGCTGCGGGCGCGCCACGTCATCCACGCCGTCGGCCCGGTCTGGCAGGGTGGCGGAGCGGGGGAGGCGGCGCTGCTCGCCGGCTGCTACCGCGCCGCGATGGCGCTGCTGCGGCAGGTCGGCGGCCGCTCCATCGCTTTTCCCGCCATCTCCACCGGCGTCTATGGCGTCCCGCCTGCATTGGCCGCACCGATCGCCGTCGCCACGGTGCGGCAGGAGATCGCCGCCTGGGGCGATGCGGCGGTCACCTTCGCCTGCTTCGATGTCGCCACGTTGGCGCTGTACGACAAGGAACTCGCCGCATGACCGAGCCCTGCGACCTGACCGCGCTGGAGGCGCGCCGGCTGATCGGCCGCAAGGCGCTGTCGCCGGTCGAACTCCTCGACAGTTGCCTCGGCCGTATCGAAGCGGTGAACCCGGCGGTCAACGCCATGGTCGCGCTGGACGAGGTCGGTGCCCGCGCCGCGGCCAAGGCGGCCGAGGCAGCGGTGATGCGCGGCGACGACCTGCCCCTGCTGCACGGATTGCCGGTCGGTATCAAGGACCTGGAGGAGACCGCCGGGCTCCGCACCACCTATGGCAGCCCCATCTTCCGGGACCAGGTGCCGGAGAATGACTGCGCCATGGTGGCCAGCATCCGCGCCGCCGGCGGCATCATCCTCGGCAAGACCAACACGCCGGAATTCGGCGCCGGCGCCAACACGCGCAACGCGGTCTACGGCGCTACAGGCAACCCCTTCGACCCGGCACGTTCGGCCGCCGGCTCCTCCGGCGGCTCGGCCGTCGCGCTGGCGACCGGCATGGCGCCGCTCTGCTCGGGTTCCGACATGGGTGGGTCCCTGCGCAACCCGGCGGCCTTCTGCGGCATCGTCGGCTTCCGCCCCAGCGCCGGCCTGGTGGCGGCCGAGAAGAAGCCGCATGGCTGGTCCAACCTCGGCGTGCTGGGGCCGATGGCGCGCACCGTGCCGGACACCGCGCTGCTGCTGGCGGCCATGGCCGCCGACGACGCGCGCGACCCGCTGGCCTATTCGCTGCACGCCCGACCGGTGCGCGGCGAGGCGGCGCTGTTCCACCCGCTGCGGCGGCTCGACCTTGCCTCTCTCCGGCTCGCGGTGTCCGAGGATTTCGGCCTGGCGCCGGTCGAGCGCACGGTGCGCGCGGCCTTCCGCGGCGTGGCCGCCGCTGTGGCGCCGCTGTTCGCCGCAGCGGAGGACGCGCACCCCGACTGCACCGGCGCCGACGATGCCTTCCAGGTGCTGCGGGCGGCGAATTTCCTCGCGGCGCATGAGGAGAAGGTGCGCACAAGGCCGCAGGATGTCGGGCCGAACGTGCGGGTGAATGTCGCGGAAGGGCTGCGCTACAGCCTGGCGGACTACGCCCGCGCGGCGACGGCGCAGACCCGGATCTACCGCGGCTTCCAGGATTTCTTCGCGGCCCATGACGTGCTGATCACGCCCGCCATCACCGTCAGCCCGCGCGGCTGGCGGGAACTCTATCCCAGCGAGATCGACGGCCAGCCGACCAACAGCTACGTCCATTGGCTGGCGCTGGCCTATTACGTGACGCTGGCCGGCCACCCGGCGGTGTCGCTGCCGGTCGGGCTGGATGCGCGGGGCATGCCCTTCGGGCTGCAGATCGTCGGGCCGCGCGGCGGCGATGCCTTCGTGCTGGCCGTCGCCGCGGCGCTGGAGGACGCCTTCGCCGGCGACGCTGCGCTGGCCCGGCCGCGGCCCGACCTGGCGGCGCTGCGGGAGGCGCCGCCGATTGCCGGGATGGACGGCTTCCTCGGCTTCGACTGAGCCGCGGCCTACCAGCCGCGGCGGTAGCCACCGCCATAGCCTTGGCCGTAACCCCGGCCGGACCCGCCGCCATAGCCGCCGGCATAATGGCGCGAGGCACGATGGTCGGAGCCGGCACCGGCGATCAGCGCCGCCGCGGTGCCGATGCCGGCGCCAAGCAGCAGCGTATTGCCCCAATTGGTCGAGCCGTCGGGGTTCTGGCAGCCCCCCAGCAGCAGGGCGTTGGACAGGGCGGCGGCGGTCAGCAGGCGGGACAGCATGGTCGGGAACCTCCTCGGTCCCGGACCATGCCAGCCGGCCAAGGCGGGGCTTTGGTGGCTTCGCGTCCGAACCGCGGCGGCGGTGGCGGAACCGTGGCGGCGCTACCCTTTCGCCGCGGAGAACGCGTTGAAGGTCTGGATCGTGTAGGTATCCTTCACGCCGGGCACGGTCTGCAGCGTCTCCACCACGAACAGGCCGATATCCTGGTCCGGCTCCAGGTAGAATTTCCCCATCAGGTCGTACTGGCCGGAGGTGGAGTGCATCTCCGACAGCGCCTCGATGCCGTCCGCCATCTCCCGCGCCACGCGGTAGGCCTGGCCCATCTCGCACTTGATCATGACGAAGATCGCCCGCATCGCATTTCCCCCGAAGCTGCCGACGGGAAGATGGCGCGCGGGCGGGCGGCGGGGAAGGGGCGCTGCCCAGGAAGCGGGCAGGGCGCCCCGGGCGGCTCCAGGGGCGGCCGGCGACCCTTGGCATGCGCCTTGCTGCAAAGCCTGCATGAGCATCGACCCGAGCACCCATGAGGATCGCGGCGGCCCGGCCCAGCCGCTGCTGGTGGTTCAAAACCTCCAGAAGCATTTCCCCATCAAGGGCGGCATCTTCGGCGCCACGGTGGCGACGGTGCGCGCGGTGGACGGCGTGTCCTTCTCCGTCCGCAAGGGCGAGACGTTGGGCATCGTCGGCGAGAGCGGCTGCGGCAAGTCGACCACCGCCCGGCTGCTGATGCGGCTGATGGCGCCCGACAGCGGCACGCTGGTCTTCGACGGCGAGGGCGTCGGTGAGGATGCTCAGACCGGCGGGCTGTCGCTGAAGGCCTACCGGCGCCAGGTGCAGATGGTCTTCCAGGACAGCTACGCCTCGCTCAACCCACGGTTGCCGATCGAGGACAGCATCGCCTTCGCCCCCAAGGTGCATGGCGTCTCCGACACCGAAGCCCGCGCCCGGGCGCGCGACATGCTGGCCGCGGTCGGCCTGGCGCCGGCAACCTTCGCCCGCCGCTACCCGCACGAACTCTCGGGCGGCCAGCGGCAGCGGGTGAACATTGCCCGCGCGCTGGCGCTGCAGCCGCGCCTGGTCCTGCTGGATGAACCGGTCTCCGCGCTCGACAAATCGGTCGAGGCGCAGGTGCTGAACCTGCTGGTCGACTTGAAGGAGAAATTCGGCCTCACCTACCTGTTCATCAGCCACGACCTCAACGTGGTGCAGTACATCTCCGATCGCGTGCTGGTGATGTACCTCGGCGAGATCGCCGAGATGGGGCCGGTGGATGCCATCTACGACCGCCCGGCGCATCCCTACACCCAGGCGCTGCTGGCCAGCCGGCCGGCGATGGACCCGGGCAAGCGGCGGATGGAACCGCCGCTGACCGGCGACCCGCCGAACCCGATCAACCCGCCTTCGGGCTGCCGCTTCCGCACCCGCTGCCCGTATGCCGAGGCGGTCTGCGCCGACCGCAAGCCGATCGCCGCCGACCTTGGCGAGGGGCATGTCGCGGCCTGCCACATGGCCGCGCCTGGCAGCGGTCACAGCAAGGCGGGGAGGCTGGCGGCATGAGCGACGTGATGGAAAGGGCGCCGATGAGCACCACCGCCGCCGTGCCACTGGTGAAGATGCGCGACGTCGGCGTCCGCTTCGCCACCCGCGACCGTACCGTCAATGCGGTGAACGGCGTCGACATCGACCTCGCCGCCGGCGAAGTGCTGTGCATCCTCGGCGAGTCCGGCTCCGGCAAGTCGGTGACCATGCGGGCGCTGATGCGGCTGCTGCCGAAATTCGCCCAGGTCACCGGCAGCATCGAGGTCGGCGGCCGCGATGTCATGGCCATGGACGAAAGCGCGTTGCAGGACTTCCGCGGCGGTGACGTGGCGATGATCTTCCAGGAGCCGATGACCGCGCTTGACCCGGTCTTCACCATCGGCCGGCAGATCGCCGAGACGGTGCAGCGGCATGAGGGCGTCTCCCGCTCCGCCGGTATGGCCCGCGCGCTGGAACTGCTGGAACTCGTCCAGATCCCGTCCGCCAAGCGCCGGCTGGATGCCTACCCGCACGAGCTGTCGGGCGGCCTGCGCCAGCGCGCGATGATCGCCGTGGCGCTGGCCTGCAAGCCGAAGCTGCTGCTGGCCGACGAGCCGACCACGGCGCTGGATGCCACGGTGCAGATCCAGGTGCTGCTGCTGCTGCGCAAGCTCCAGGAACAGCTCGGCATGGGGGTGATCTTCGTCACCCACGATCTCGGTGTCGCCGGTGAGATCGCCGACCGCGTCGCGGTGATGTACGCCGGCAAGGTGGTCGAGGAAGGCCCGGTGGATGCGCTGATGCGGGCGCCGCTGCACCCGTATCCGCGCGGCCTGCTCGGCGCCACCGTCCACCCCGGCATGCGCGGCAAGCGGCTGACCACCATCCCCGGCGCGCCGCCGAGCCTGGAAGTCGCGCCTACCACCTGCCCCTTCCAGCCGCGCTGCGCCGAGTCGGTGCCGGCTTGCCTGGAGGAGATCGGCCCGGCGCCGCGCTTCCCAAGCCCCGGCCGGATGGCGCGCTGCGTGAAGCTGCCCGCGGCGGGGTGATTTCCGCCCGCCTCCCCGCCGGATAGACTGCGGCAAAACGGGAGGCATCCATGGCGGAGATCGGCGCACGGGCACGGCGCAACACCATCGGCGATGCGGTGCGGCGGGCTGGTGCCCGGTTCCGCGACCGTCCGGCGCTGCGCTTCGGCGACCGGGCCTGGAGCCACGCCGAGCTCGACCTCGCTGCCGACCGCGTCGCCCGCATGCTGCTGGACAGCGGCCTCGCCCAGGGCGACCGGGTGGTCGCCTTCGGCCGGAACTCCGATGCCTACCTGCTGCTCTGGCTCGGCTGCGCCCGGGCGGGCCTGGT
>JBMOJU010000700.1:0-1612 GCA_049315625.1 Paracraurococcus sp. | reverse complement strand
TAGCCCGGATTATTCATCAGGGTTGGCGGGAATGGCGCAACCCTTTGATCGAGCGTAGAATTCGGTTGCAACACCTGAACCTAGTCCGGCAAATTCATCAGGGCTGGCGGACATGGCGCAAACCCTTGATCGGCCATAGGATTCGGCTGCGAGACCTGAACCCTGTCGATTTCGGAGCCCATGCCCGCCAAGGTTGAAGCTACCCCCGCACTTCCTGGCCTGTCACCGGTCTGCGGCAAACGCCTCATCGCCCGCTTCGACGGCGGCCAACTCTCGTCGGATGGCGGCGTGCTTGCGCTCCGCGAGATCGAAGCCCGCCTCGGCGTCGCCGAGCGCCTGGCCGGCTGCGTGGCCGACCCGCGCGCCCCGGAGCGTGTCATCCACAGCGTGGCTGACATCTTGCGGTTCCGGATGCTGATGATCGCCGCCGGCTACGAGGACGCCAACGACGCTGCCAGCCTGCGCCACGACCCGGCCTTCAAGCTCACGCTCGGCCGGCTGCCCGATGGCGCTGCGCTATGTTCGCAGCCGACCATCTCGCGCCTCGAAAACCTGCCGCGGCCGCGCGACCTGCTACGCATGGGCCAGGCCATGGTCGGGCTCTACTGCGACAGCTTCCGCCAAGTGCCGCGCCGCATCACCCTCGACATCGACGACACCTTCGATGCCGTCCATGGCGGCCAGCAGCTACGTCTGTTCAACGCCTACTACGACGAATACGGCTTCCAGCCGATCGTCGTGTTCGACGGCGAGGGCCGCCCCGTCGCCGCCCTGTTGCGCCCGGCGCGCCGCCCCACCGGGCGCGAGGTGCGCGGCTTTCTGCGCCGCCTGGTTCGCGCCATTCGGGGACACTGGCCACGCGTGGAAATCCTGCTCCGCGCCGACAGTCATTATTGCGCGCCCGAGGTGCTGGATTTCTGCCGCGCCGAGCGGCTCGATTTCATTCTCGGCGTTGCCACCACCCGCACGCTGCGCCGCCGCGTTGAGACGCTGGAGCAGAGCACTGCAGCTCGCCAGGCCGCGGGCCTCAGCACGGACAAGCTGCGTCGCTACAAGGAATTCCGCGACGGCGCCGCCAGCTGGAGCCGGGTCGAGCGCATCATCGCCCGCGTCGAGGCCAGCGCTCAAGGGACCGACACCCGCTTTGTCGTCACCAACCTCGCCAGCGGCACGGCGCGCACGCTGTACGAGGATCTCTACTGCCGCCGCGGTCAGGCCGAAAACCACATCAAATCCTGGAAGACCCACCTCGCCGCCGACCGCACTTCATGCCACCGCGGCCCGGCCAACCAGTTACGCCTGGTGCTCCACACCGGCGCCTATTGGCTGATGTGGTCGCTGCGCCGGCTGATGCCGAAGCACTCATCCTGGCGAGCGGCGCAGTTCGATACCCTGCGACTGAGGTTGCTCAAAATCGCCGCCCGCGTGGTCGAGTGGAAAACCAAGGTCATGGTCCACCTGCCCAGCGCCTTCCCCGACCAAGCTGTCCTGCGGCTTGTGCTCGGCCGCCTGCCGCGTCTGGTCATTTGAAGCACGGGGCGGTGCCGCCCCGATCACGCCCTTCGCCGAAATCTCAAACCTCGCCATCCGCATCATCGAACCGACGCCCGCG
>JBMOJU010000023.1:0-28996 GCA_049315625.1 Paracraurococcus sp. | reverse complement strand
TCGGCCCCTCGCCCGCCAGGCTTTCCTCCACCAGCCGCTCAAAATCCGTCTCGTCCTTCGCCCAGACGGAATTCGCCAGGCCGCAGCCGCGGGCGATCGCCACGTAGTCGGCGCCGCCCGCGGCCGGCGTCGGCTGGCCGCCGGTGATCTGGTAGCTGCCATTGTCCATCACCAGGATGGTCAGGTTCCTCGGCCGCAAGGTCGCCACGGTCGCCAGGCAGCCGAGTTGCATCAGGATCGAGCCATCGCCCTCCAGCGCGAAGACGTGGCGCTGCGGCTGCGCCAGCGCGACGCCGAGCGCGATCGGCACAGCCAGCCCCATGCTGCCCAACATGTAGAAATTCTGCGGCCGATGCCCCGCCGACCAGAGATCGAAGTTGGTGTGCCCGATCCCACCGATCACCGCTTCCGCGTTGTGCAGCCGTGCCACCAGCCGCTTGCTGAGGTCGAAGCGGTTCATCCGGTGCGTGTTGTCGCTCATGCGCCCGCTCCCCCCGCCTTCACCGGCGAGACCTTCCCGCCGGTCAGCAGCGGCGAGAGGATCAGCGCCGCCGGCTGCTGCGTCAGCAGCGCCTGCCGGATGGTGCGGTCGACGATGAAGCCGCATTCGTCGAGCCGGGTGATCACGTGATGCTCCATCCCGAGCGACTCCAAGGTCGGCCGCATGGTGCGCCACACCGCCGCCTGGCCGATGTTGAACTCGCCCATGGTGCCGCGCTCGCTCACCATCAGCAGCACCGGGATCTGGTAGGCGCAGGGCAGGCTGGCCAGCACATTGGCGAGCGTCGCGAAGCCGCTGGTCTGCATCAGCACCATGCCGCGCATGCCGGCCATGGCGCCGCCGGCGACGATGCCGACCGCTTCTTCCTCCCGCGCCGTGGTGAAGGCGGTGAAGAAGGGGTCGGCGTGGATCGCCGCGATCAGCGGCTTGACGACGTTGTCGGGCACATAGGGGATCAGGCGGATGTCGTTCGCCTTCAGGGCGCCTATGACGATCTCATGCCATTCCTGGCTCACGGACATGCTCTCCCCTACTCCACGCCGATCTTCGCCTGCCGGATCACCTCGCGCCAGAGCGGCACCTCCCGCGCGACGCGCGCCTTCAGGCCGTCGGCGCCTTCCGGGATCACCGGCACCCCGGCCAGCCGGTAGCGCTGCTGCACGTCCGGCCGCGCCAGCACCGCCAGCACCGCGCTCGCCAACCGCTCGACGATCGGCGCCGGCGTCGCCGCGGGCGCGTAGAGTGCGTTGAAGGTCTCGGACACCGCGTCCTGGACGCCCAGCTCCTCCAGCGTCGGCACCTGCGGCAGGTCGGGCGAACGGGTCGCGCCGGTCTGCGCCAGGGCCAGGGTCTGGCCGCTGGCCCGCGCCGTCTCGACCGAGCCGCCCTGGCTGGCGATCAGCACCTCCACCGTCCCGGCGAGGATCGCCTGCACCGCCGGCCCGGCGCCAAGGAAGGGGATGTGCTGCATCTGGATGCCGGTGCGCAGCTTCAGTACCTCGCCGGCCAAATGCGGCGTCGTGCCGATCCCCGGGCTGCCGTAGTTGAAGCGGTCCGGCTGCGCCTTGGCCATGGCGATCAGCTGGTGCAGCGAGGTGATCCCGCTGTCGGACCTGACGCAGACCAGGTTGGGCGAGGCGCCGAGCGTGCCGACCGGGGCGAAGTCGCGGAACGGGTCGTAGGGCGCGTTGCGATACAGGCTGGCATTCACCACGAAGACGCTGCTGGCACACAGCAGGGTGTAGCCATCCGCCGCCGCCCGCGCGACGTAGCCGATGCCGATATTGCCGCCGGCGCCGGCGCGGTTCTCGATGATCACGGGCTTGCCGAGGATCTCGGCAAGGCCGGGCGCGACGAGCCGCGCGGAGGTGTCGGTCGAGCCGCCCGGCGGGAAGCAGCAGACGATGGTGACCGGCCGGTCGGGCCAGCTGCCCTGCGCGCTGGCGATCGCCGGGGCAGCAAGCAGCGCAAGGCTGCCGAGCGCCTCGCGGCGGCCGAGAACTAGGGTGCGGTCCTGCCGCATGGCGTTTTCCTCCCGCGACCGCCGGTGCGTGGGCGCGTGCGTCCATCATAGGGCGGAAGACGCGGCGACGTCAGCCCGGTGCGGATCGCGCCAGGCTCGGCGGGGTGGCGCGGCGGATGCCGCGCCGTGCCGTCAGGCCGCGGCCGGCGTCTCGCTCGGCGGGTAGTTCAGCTCCACCGCGACGCCATCGGGGTCGAGGATGAAGAGCTGGGTCTGCCGGTCGCGCGGGATCACCCGCTCGTCGTGCTTGATGCCGCGCTGGGCGAGCCGCGCCTTCATCTCGGCCAGGCCGGTGCAGGTGAAGGCGATATGGTCCAGCAGCCCGGTCGGCCCGGCCTCGCGCACCGCCGCGTGGCCGTCATCCGCGCGCGGGCCGATCAGGTGAACCGTCGGATTGTCGCCGACATAGAGCCAATAGCCCGGGAAGTTCAGCGGCGGCCGGTAGCCGATCTCGAGGCCGAGCACGTCGACGTAGAAATCCTTGGTCCGCTCCAGGTCGGCGGGGCGGATGGTGTAGTGGTTCAGGCCTTCGAGCGGCATGGCGGCAACTCCCTCAGAAAAACCGGCCGGACGGGTTCATGCCCAGGAAGTGCTGGCCGCACATCTCCAGATGCGCGGTGCGTCCCTGCACCTGCTGGGCCGAAGCGTGGATGTCGCGCATCCGCCGCTCGAACGGCCCGCCGAGCATGATCGCGCTGGCGCCGGCCTCGTGATAGGCCCATTCGGCGACTTCCTTGGCGCGGTGGATCGCCGAGGTCGTCGCCAGACGCACCATGGCGCGTTCATGCATGCTGATCTCACCGGTGCGGGCGGCGATCTCATGCGCCTCGTCCAGCACCTCGACCAGCCAGGCGCCGGCGGAGCGCAGCTTGGCCTCGCATTGCGCCAGGCCGTTCTGGATCACCTCGGACTCGCGCATCGGCCTGGTCATCGCCGCGGCGGTCTTCTTCTTCGCCATGTCGGTGAAGGCGTCCAGCATGCCGCGGGCGATGCCCATGGAAACGCCGGCGAAGCCGGAGGCATAGAGGTTGGTGGTGGTGAACTTGTAGAGCGGCGAATCGATCCGGCGCTCGTCGTCGCTGTCGCGGCAGACCGCGAATTCCTCCGGCACGAAGACGTCGTCGTAACTGTAGGTGTCGCTGTTGGTGCCGCGCAGGCCGACCACGTTCCAGACATCGTGGAAGCGCACCTTGGCGCGGGGGACGAGCATGCTGCGCTCGTGCTGGGTGCCGTCCGGGTTCTTGCGGATCGAGCCGTCCGGCTCCTCGATCCGGCAATGCGCGCCCATCCAGGTGGCGTGGCGGTTGCCGCTGGCGAAGCCCCAGGTGCCGGTCACCCGGTAGCCGCCGGGGACGACCTTGGCGACGCCGTTGCCGAAGCCCCAGGCGAGCACCGCGCGCGGATCGCTCCAGATCTCCCACGCCGCCTCGGGCGCCAGGTAGGCGGCCGAGAAGGAACAGCCGGAGGCCTGGCAGAGGCACCAGCCGACCGAGCCATCGGCGGCGGCGATCACCTCCTGCATGCGGAAGAAGGTGGAAGGCTTCACCTCCTCGCCGTTATAAGCCCGCGGCAGCAGGGTGCGAAACAGCGCGGCGCCGTGCAGCGCGTCCAGCACCGCCGGGGTGAAGCGCTTGTCGGCCTCGATCTTCGGGGCATCGGCCTCGATCAGCCCGGCGATGGTCCGGGCGCGGGCGACCGGGTCGGCACGGCCGCGCATCGGGGTGACCCCATCCATCTCCAGCGCTGCGCTCATGCCCGGTTCCCCTGTTCGTGTTCGGTCGCCCGACCAAATCTCGTCGCGGGGGCGGGTCCGTGTCAAGCGCCGGCCTCCGCGCTATAGGGTTTCGGCGCGAGGTTGCGGCCAGGGTGGGCGAATCGAGGATGACGGTGACCGAGAAGACCAGGCCGGGCGGGGCCGAGGCGGTGGCCGGCGTGCGCGACCGCATCCTGAACGTCGCCCAGGAACTATTCGCCGAGCACGGCTATTCCGCCGCCTCGACCCGGGCGATTGCCCAGGCGGCCGGGGTGAACCTGGCGCGGCTGCATTATCACTTCGGCGCCAAGCGGGACCTGTTCAAGGCCGCCTATCTGCGCGGCGCGGTGCAGGTGACCGAAGCCCGCAGCCGGGCGCTGGCCGCGGCCCGGGCGGCGCATGGCGCCGGCCCGATCCCGCTGGAGGAGCTGGTGCGCAGCTTCGTCACGCCCTTCATGTTGAACGGCAAGACGCCGGAAGGCCGCGCCACCATGCGGATGCATGCCCGGCTGCATACCGAGCCGGACGACATCTCGAAGGAGGTGCTCAGCACCGTCTACGACGAGACCACCCTGGCCTATACCGCCGAGTTCCAGCGCGTGCTGCCGGCGCTGAGCCATGAGACGCTCTGCTGGCGGCTGTATTTCATGATGGGCGCCTACCGCTACACCCTGCTGCGCACCGGGCGGCTGGAGGCGATGTCGGGCGGCGCCTGCGACAGCGGCGATTTCGACCGCGCGGTGGGGGAGATCGTGCCCTTCCTCTGCGCCGGGCTGCTGGCGGGCTGAATCGCCGGCCACCCGGGGATATCCCGGGCTGGCCCTCAGCGCGCTACCAGGCCATCGCCACCTGCGGTTCCTGCGAGACCCGATCGAAGAGGCGGCGATAGGCCCCTGCCCCGGCCTCCCGCGCCGCGCCCTGCCGCACCGCGG
Source organism: Paracraurococcus sp. (assembly GCA_049315625.1). Classification (GTDB taxonomy): domain Bacteria; phylum Pseudomonadota; class Alphaproteobacteria; order Acetobacterales; family Acetobacteraceae; genus Paracraurococcus. The sequence continues at coordinate 24,287 of JBMOJU010000023.1, read as the reverse complement.
CCTGGTCCCACATCCAGCTCCGCGCCGGATCGTCCCGCATGTCCCAATCCGGGAACAGGCGGGACGGCGTGTCGCCGCACCAGACCATGGCGACCTCGACATGCCGTTCGTCGCGCAGGATGCGCGCAAAGGTGGCGGTCACCGGGGCGCGTTCGCCTTCCAGCATCTGCACATAGAGATCGGCCCGGCAGATCAGCGCGCCGGTGACGCCGGCCCGCTTATTGTGGCGGCGGGCGGCGATGAGGATGTCGTCGAGGGTCTGCGCCGTGAAGCCGAAGGGCCGCGAGGTGTAGATGAGCTGGGTCAAGGGCATCGGCGGCTGGGCTCCCCGGGGATTCCAGCCTGCGCCGTCCGCCGCTTTCGCGCCAGCGGTTTCAAGCGGTGGCCGGGACCCGGCCCTCGATCGGGTATTGCGGGTCGTTGTAGCCGGGCGTCGAGGGGTGGCCAGGGGGCACAAGGGAGTCGATCAGCGCCTCGTCCTCGGCGGTGAAGCGATAGGCCAGCGCGGCCAGGTAATCCTCCAGGTGCGCCTCCGTCCGCGGTCCGAGGATGCAACCGGTGACCAGCCGGTTGCTCAGCACCCAGTGGATCGCCAGGTGCGCCGCGGAGGCCCCTTTCGCCGCGGCGTGGTCATGGATGCGGGCCGCGATCTCCAGCGATTCCGGGCGCAACTCGGTCTCCAGGATGCGGCGATCCTGCCGGGCGGCACGGCTGCCGGGCTCCGGCGTCTCGCCTTGGCTGTATTTCGCGGTCAGCACGCCGCGGGCCAGCGGCGAATAGGGGAAGATGCCGAGCCCGTAATGCGCCGCGGCGGGGAGCTGCTCGACCTCCGGCTGGCGGTTCATGGCGTTGTAGTAGGGCTGCGAGACGATGGGCCGGTCGATGCCGAGCTCGTCGCAGAGCCGGCAGATCTCGGCGATCCGCCAGGACCGGTAGTTGGAGACGCCGAAATGGCGGATCTTCCCGGCCCGCACCAGGTCGCCCAGCGCCCGCACCGTGGTCTCCAGCGGCGTCGCGTGGTCCTCCTTGTGCAGATAGAGGATGTCGATGACGTCGGTGCCGAGCCGCTTCAGGCAGGCCTCGGTCCCCTGCATCACCCAGCGGCGGGACAGACCGCCCTCGTTCGGCCCCTTCCCCACCTTGTTGGCGATCTTGGTCGCCAGCACCCAGGCATGGCGGTTCGGGCGGATGGCGGCACCCACCACCTCCTCCGACCTGCCGGCATTGTAGCCATCCGCGGTGTCGAGGAAGTTGATCCCGGCCGCGGCGGCGCGGGCGATCAGCCGTTCGCTGGTCGCGGCATCCGTCGGGCCGCCGAACATCATGGTGCCGAGGCAGAGCCGGCTGACCGTGATGCCGCTGCGGCCGAGCGTTCGGTACTCCATGGCGCGTCTCCCCTGCTGGCGGCGAGGCTTGCCGCCGGCCGGGGGCGCGTCAAGCCGGGGCGTAGCGCGACAGCGCCAGGTCGTCGGCGGCGATCTCCGGCGTGCGGCCGGTGATCAGGTCGGCGAGCAGCCGCCCGCTGCCGCAGGCCATGGTCCAGCCCAGCGTGCCGTGGCCGGTGTTGAGGTGCAGGTTGCGGTAGCGCGTCGGGCCGACCACCGGCGTCCCATCCGGCGTCATCGGCCGCAGCCCGGTCCAGAAGCTGGCCTGCGCCAGGTCGCCGCCGCGGGGGAACAGGTCGCCGACCGAATGCGCCAGCGTCTCCCGCCGCGGCCGGCGCAGCCGCAGCGAGAAGCCGGCCAGTTCCGCCGTGCCGCCGACCCGGATGCGGTCGCCGAGCCGGGTGATCGCCACCTTGTAGGTCTCATCCATCACGGTGGAGACCGGCGCGGCGGCGGCATCCGTCACCGGCAGGGTCAGCGAATAGCCTTTCACCGGATAGACCGGAACGTGGACACCGAGCGGCCGCAGCAGCGCCGGAGAATAGCTGCCCATCGCCACCACATAGGCGTCGGCCGTCACCCTGCCTTCCGAGGTCGTCACGCCGACGACGCGGTCGCCCTCGGTCTCCAGCGCCACGATCGAGACGCCGTGGCGGAATTCGACGCCGCGCGCCGCGGCCATCGCCGCCAGGCGCTGGGTGAACAGATGCGCGTCGCCGGTCTCGTCGCCCGGCAGGCGCAGCCCGCCGACGAACTTCCCCGGCACCAGGCCGAGCGCCGGCTCGGCAGCGATGCAGCCGGCCGGGTCCAGCACCTCGTACGGCACGCGGTAGGCGTCGAGCACCGCGGTGTCGCCGGCGACGGCGTCGAGCTGCTTCTGGGTGCGGAAGAGCTGCACGGTGCCCTGCATGCGCTGGTCGTAGGCGATGCCGGTCTCGCCACGCAGGTCGCGCAGCACGTCGCGGCTGTACTCGGCCAGGCGGACCATGCGGCCCTTGTTCTCGCCGTAGGAAGCGGTGTTGCAATTCGCCAGCATCTGGCCGAGCCAGCGGTACAGGCCGTGGTCGAGCGCCGGCCAGAGCACGAAGGGGCGATGCCGCATCAGCAGCCACTTCATCGCCTTGATGGGGATGCCGGGGCCGGCCCAGGGGGCGGAATAGCCGGGCGAGACCTGGCCGGCATTGGCGAAGCTGGTCTCCATCCCCGGCGCCGGCTGGCGATCGAGCACCGTCACCTGATGGCCGGCCTTCGAGAGGTACCAGGCGGTGGTCACGCCGACCACGCCGCTGCCCAGGATCACGATGCGCATCGCCGCCTCCGCTCTGTCACCGGGAGGCTACGCGGGAGGGGCGGCAAATATCCCACCCATGCGTCGAATTCCCTGCCGCGGCAGCGGGAAGTGCCGCATGATCTGCGACGGAATCGCAGAAAATTCGATGCACGCGTTGGACGACACCGATCGCACCCTGCTGCGCCTGCTGCGCGCCGATGGGCGGATGAGCAATGCGGCGCTGGCGGCCGCGGTCGGCCTCTCGGCCAGCGCCTGCCTGCGCCGGCTGCGGCTGCTGGAACACCGCGGCGTGATCCGTGGCTATACCGCGCTGATCGAGGAGGCGCCGGCCCGGGACGGCGTCGTCGTCATCGTCCAGATCACCCTGGAGCGGCAGACCGACGACAGCATGCAGCGCTTCGAGACCGCGGTGCGCCGCTGCCCGGAGGTGCGCGAGTGCTACCTGATGACCGGGATTTCGGACTACCTGCTGCGGGTCGAGGCGCGCGACGCGGCGGATTACGAGCGCATCCACAAGGATGCGCTGTCGCGCCTGCCGGGCGTGGCGCGCATCCAGTCGAGCTTCGCCATCCGCAGCGTGGTGCGGGCCTGATTCAGGCCGCCGCGGCCGCCACCCGCTGCAGCGCCTGCAGCAGCGCCACCCGGCTGACCGGCTTGGCCAGGTGCAGCGTCATCCCCGCCCGCTGCACCCGTTCCCGCTCCTCGCGGGAGGTGCTGGCGGTCAGCGCGATGATCGGCGTCTGCGCATTCGGCCCATTGCCCAGCCGCAACTGCTGCGTCGCCTCGGTCCCATCCAGGCCGGGCATGTTCACATCCATCAGGATCGCGTCGAAGCGTTGCTCCTGTGCCGCGGCAACCGCCTCGATCCCGTCCTCCGCCAGGGTCACGCGGTGGCCGGCGCCGACCAGGTAGGCGCGGATCAGCGTCCGGTTGGTCGCCACGTCGTCGGCCACCAGCACGTCGAGCAGCGGGCCGCCCTGGATGGCAGGCAGGTCCAGCCGCTCCGGCGCCGCGGCCAGGCGCAGCGAAAGCTCGAACCAGAAGGTGCTGCCGCGGCCGGCCTGCGAGGTGACGCCGATGCTGCCGCCCATCGCCTCCACCAGCCGGCGGCAGATCGCCAAACCCAGGCCGGTGCCGCCGAAGCGGCGGCCGCCATCGACCTGGACGAACATCTCGAACAGCTGGGATTGCGCCTCCGCCGGGATGCCGATGCCGGTATCGACGACCTCCACCCGCACCCGTGCAATGCCGTCCTCGGGCGGTCCGAGCGGTGCGGCGCGCAGGGTGACGCTGCCACGTTCGGTGAACTTCACCGCGTTCGAGAGGAAGTTGCCGACCACCTGGCGGATCCGGGTGGCGTCGCCGGTGACCCAGGGCGGCAGCCCCTCGGCCTCCAGCGCGATCCGCAGCCCCTTCTCCCCGGCCAGCGTCTGGCTCAGCGCCAGCGCCTGCCGCAGCATGTCGGCGAATCGGAAGGGCTGCATCTCGATGCTGACCCGCCCGGCCTCGATCTTGGCGAGGTCGAGGATGTCGTTCACCACCGAGAGCAGCACGCGGCCGGTCTCGACCACCACCTCGGCATGGCGGTGCTGCTCGGGCGGCAGGTCGGCGGCGGCGAGCAGCTCGCCGAAGCCGAGCACCCCGGTCAGCGGCGTGCGGATCTCATGCGCCATCACCGCCAGGATTTCCGCCCGCTGCCGCGCCAGCCCCTCGGCCGCGGCGATCCGCTCCTGGTCCAGGCGCTGCTGCTCGGCCAGCATGCGGCGGCGGTTGGACCACAGGATGAACAGCATGATCATGACGAGGGAGAGCGCCGCGGTGCCGGCCAGCACGGCGTTGCGCCAGTGCCGCCAGGGCGCCAGTTCCTGCTCCGCCTCGAACACCACGCTGACGATCAGCGGCAACCCGCGCGGCACCTGGTAGCCGGCCAATAATTGCCGGCCATCGCGGCTGCTGGTGTAGGTCAGCCGGCCGGCGGGCACGGCCCGCGCGGCGGCCAGGGCAGCGTGGTCCGGGCTTGGCTCCCGCGCCAGGGTCCCCTCGGGGTTGCGGCCCCGCAAGACCAGGGAGCCGTCGACGAGCCGTCGGACCACCACCATGCGGCCCTCCCCGTCCAGCCGGGCCTGCATCGCGTGCGACAGCGTGATGGGGTCGAGCGAGACGACGGCGACACCGTCGAAGCCGCCCGCCGCGTCCTCCAGCGGTCGGGTCGCCTGCACCGACCAGCGCCCGGTGTTCCGGCCGATCAGCGGCCGGCTGACGGCCAGGCCGCGTTCACCGCCAACGGCATGGATGCGGAAATGCGCGCGGTCCGAGAGGTCGGTGCCGGCCGAACCGGGCACGGAGCCCCAGGTCTGGATGCCGTCCCGGCCGATGACGGCCACCTGGACGACGCCGAAGCGGCCCTCCTGCGCGGTGGTCCGCAGCAGCGCCTCCACCGCGTCCACGCCGGCCCGGTCGCCGAGCCGCAGCAGCGACTGCCGCATGCGGAGCAGGTCGTGCAGGCTGTTCACCGCCTCGAAGCTGCTGAGGATGGCCTGGGAGGCCGTCGCTGCCTGCGCCTCCGCCCAGCGGTAGGCGTCGTCGATCGCCTGCCTCCGCCCCTCGACGAGGATGGCCGCGGCGACCGCCCAGATCAGGCCGAGCACGATCGCCAGCAGCACCAGCGCACGCCGGCGACCCGCCTGCCAGGCCTGGTCTGGCTTCTCGATAGCGGGGGTATTGGGGTCCATACGTCCTGGGCCGGTCCGTCAGGCGCGCTGTGTTGCAGATCTCGGCGCGATCCTACCGCCGGTTGGCAGGCCCGGGGAACGTCCCTGCGCCGCGTTCATCAAGAATGCATGGGGATAAGATTGGCGCACCCGGCAGGACTTGAACCTGCGACCACACGCTTAGAAGGCGCGTGCTCTATCCAGCTGAGCTACGGGTGCCCATGCGCCGACAGAAACGGCGGCGCACGAAGGGTTGGCGGGCGGCTTCGTGCGCCGCCGGACACTAATGTGTCCAGTTATCGGTCCGGCCGAAACGGAAATTATCGGCATAGACCTTGGCCTTGATGCGGATCGGCTTGGGCTCCTCGACCTCGTAGCGCAGGCCATTGGCCTCGGCATAGGCGACCGCCTCCTCCCGCGTCGGGAAGCGCAGCCGGACCTGGCCGCTGGTGTCGCCCGAGCCGGCCCAGCCCATCAGTGGGTCGAGCCGCTGGCGCTCCCCCGGCTCGAACTCCAGCACCCAGTCCTGGGTCTTGCCCTTGCCGGACTGCATGGCGGAGCGGGGTGGGGTGAAGATGCGGGCGGTCTGGGCGGGGCCGGGCATGAAGAATCCTTAGCCAGATATCGGGGCGAGAGGATTCGAACCTCCGACCCTCTGCTCCCAAAGCAGATGCGCTACCAGACTGCGCCACGCCCCGTCGCGCGCAACCTATGGGGCCGGGCGCCGCGGAGCAATGGGAAGCTGCCGGGAAAGCCCGGCCCGCGGCGTTTTGTCCGGGCAGCGGAGGCCTCAGGGCGCCGTGCCGAAGATCCGCTGCAGCACCTGGTCGCCGATCCTGAGGCCCAGGCGCTCCGCCGTCCCGGCCGCGAGTTCCAGCGTCGCCCGCACCGGGCCGCGGCTTTCGATGCTGGCCAGCGAATAGGGCACGGTGCGCTCGGCGATGCGGAGGATATGGCCATCCGCGGTGATGAACACCATGTCGAGCGAGGTGATGGTGTTGCGCATCCACATCGCCGAATCGCGCGGGGTGCCCCAGTCGAACAGCATCCCGCCATCCGGCGCGACGCTGGGGCGGAACATCAGCCCGACCGTCTGCTGCTCCGGCGTCAGCGCCATCTCCACCCTGAATTCGTGCCGCGTGCCGTCGCGGGTGACGATGACCAGCCTTTCCTTCGGCAGGGTCGGCTGCGGCCCGGTCTGGGCGAAGGCCGCGCGGGTCGCGAGCAGGCCGGTGACGGCGAGGAGGGAGCGTCGGAGCATGCCTACACCATGCCACCCGGCGCCGCCCCGGCCAACGCCCCTTCCCCGCCGGCAGGGCCCGACGGCATGCTGCGCGGATGAGCGAATACCGCATCCTCCGTACCCCGACCCTCGACATCGCCGTGGCCGAGCATGGCCCGGCCGACGGCCCGCCGGTGGTCCTGCTGCATGGCTTCCCCTTTGCGCCGCAGGGCTATGATGCGGTGGTCCCGCTGCTCGTCGCCGCCGGGCGGCGGGTGATCGTCCCGTATCTCCGCGGCTATGGGCCGACCCGGTTCCGCGACCCGGCGACGCCGCGCTCCGGCCAGCAGGCGGCGCTGGGGAAGGACCTGCTGGATTTGCTGGACGCGCTGGCGATCCCGCGCGCGGTGCTGGCCGGCTACGACTGGGGCGGCCGCGCCGCCTGCGTGGTCGCCGCGCTCTGGCCGGACCGCTGCGCCGGGCTGGTGAGCTGCACCGGCTACAACATCCAGGACATCGCCGCGGCGGTCCGGCCGGCGGCGCCGGAGCAGGAGCACCGGCACTGGTACCAGTACTACTTCCACACCGAGCGCGGCCGGGCCGGGCTGGAAGCCAACCGGGCCGGGATCGCCCGGCTGCTGTGGCGGCTCTGGTCGCCGGACTGGGCGTTCGACGAGGCGACCTTCGCCGCCAGCGCCGCGGCCTTCGACAACCCGGATTACGTGGATGTGGTGATCCAGTCCTACCGCCACCGCTTCGGCTATGCCGCGGGTGATCCGGCGCTGGAGGGGATCGAGGCGGCGCTGGCGGCGCAGCCGCGGATCGCGGTGCCGACCATCGCGCCGCATGGCGCCTCCGACGGGGTCGGGCCGGTCGAGGGCTCGGCCGGCCATGCGCGGTACTTCACCGGGCCGTATGAGCGGCGGGTGATCCCCCGCGTTGGGCACAACCCGCCGCAGGAGGCACCGGAGGAATTCGCGCGGTGCATCCTGGATTTGCCGGGATGAGACGAAGACACTCCCCCGGTGGACGCGGCGAGTCCACCGGGAGAAAACACTTTTGCGTCCCCGAGCCTGCCTTGTGACCGCTCAGTACAGCCCGGTCAGGTAATACAGCGCAATCACCACGAACACCGCCGCCGTCTTCAGGCCCGTCACCACGAAGATGTCGCCATAGCTCTGCCGGTGGGTCAGGCCGGTCACCGCCAGCAGCGTGATCACCGCACCATTATGCGGCAGCGTGTCCATCCCGCCGCTGGCCATGGCGGCGACGCGGTGCAGCACCTCGAACGGGATCCCCGCCGCCGTCGCCGCCGCCGTGAACTGGTCCGCCATGGCGGCCAGCGCGATGCTCATCCCGCCGCTGGCCGAACCGGTCACGCCGGCCAGCGCGGTGACGGTGACGGCGGTGTTGACCAGCGGGTCGGGGATCGCCGCCAGCGCCTGGCGGATCACCAGGAAGCCCGGCAGCGCCGCGATCACCGCACCGAAGCCGTATTCGGACGCCGTGTTCATGCTGGCCAGCAGCGCGCCGCCGACCGCCGCCTTGCTGCCCTCGGCGAAGCGGGCCGCGACGGTGCCCCAGGCGAAGGCCAGCACCGTCAGGATGCCGCAGAGCAGCGCCAGCTGCACCGCCCAGATGGCGGCCACCGCCGGCACCTGGGTGACGATCGGGTGGTCGAGCCCGGCCAGCGCCGCCTCATGCGTCCGGCCGTACCAGGCGGGCAGCAGCAGGGTGAAGAGCTTGTTCAGCACGCCGACGACGAGCAGCGGGGCGATGGCGATCGCCGGATGCGCCAGGCGTTCGTCGGCCGGCGGCGCCGGCTCCTCCAGGTGCCCGGTGCCGTAGCCCTCCCCCCGCGCCGCGGCCTGCCGCACCCGAAAGGACAGGTAGGCGATGCCGGTCACGAAGATGAAGGCCGCGCCGGCCAGGCCGAGGATCGGCGCCGCCCAGCTGTCGGTGCCGAAAAAGGTGCTGGGGATGATGTTCTGGATCTGCGGCGTGCCCGGCAGCGCATCCATCGTGTAGCTGAAGGCACCCAGGGCGATGGTGCCGGGGATCAGTCGCTTCGGGATGCCGGCCTGGCGGAAGGCCTCGGCGGCGAAGGGGTAGACCGCGAAGACCACGACGAACAGCGAGACGCCGCCATAGGTCAGCAGGTTGCAGACCAGGACGATGGAGATGATCGCCCGTTCCCGCCCCAGCAGGCCGATGACGGCCGAGACGATGGCGCGGGAGAAGCCCGAGAGCTCGATCACCTTGCCGAAGACGGCGCCGAGCATGAACACCGGGAAGTACAGCTTCACGAAGCCGACCATCTTGTCCATGAACAGGCCGGTATAGACCGGCAGCACCGCCATCGGGTCGGTCAGCAGCACCGCACCGAGCGCCGCGATGGGGGCGAACAGGATCACGCTGTAGCCGCGATAGGCGACCAGCATCAGGAAGCCGAGCGCGGCGAGCGCGATGGCGAAGCTCATGGGCCGGATCCTCCCGGGCGAGGCTGTCCCGCCGCGCGGCAGGCAACCGCCCAGCGCCGCTGCGGTTCCGTGCGGCGCTACGCCGCGGCGGCGCGGACCGGCAGGTCGCGCAACGCCGCCGCCGCCACGCGCTGCACGGCGGCCCGCACCACGCCCCGGCGCGGCGCGTCGCGCAGGGTGGTGAACCAGTGCTCCGGCGGGTTGCGGCCGGCGGCGCGGTGGAAGCTCAGGTCGCGCAGCACGCCCTCGGCGGCCGGCGTCACGCGGTCGGGGATCGCGATCCCGTTCAGCGTGGCCCAGATGCCGGCCCAGCAGCGGCCGACCGACCAGGGATTGTAGCCGCCGCCGCCGAGCACGATCAGCCGCGGCGCCGCCCCCATCAGCGCCTGCACCACGCCCCAATGCGCGTTGTTGGACAGCGCGAGGCGCGAGAGCGGGTCTTCTTCCAGCGCATCGGCGCCGGCCTGCAGCATGATCGCCTGCGGCTTCAGGTGCCGGACGATCGGCAGGATCGCCTGGTGCAGCAGCCAGAGCATCTCCGAATCATGGAAGCCGGCCGGCACCGGCAGGTTGCGGGCATGGCCGCCGGCGCGGTCGGTCACCGCGCCGGTGAAGGGCCAGCGTTCGGCCTCGTGCACGCTCAGCGTGAAGACCCGGGGATCGTCGTGGAAGGCGTCCTGCACGCCGTCGCCGTGATGCGCGTCGATGTCGAGGTAAAGGATGTTGTCCAGCCCCTGGTCCAGCCATTCCAGCAGGCCGAGCACCGGGTCGTTCAGGTAGCAGAAGCCGCTGGCGCGGTCGGGCCGGCCATGATGCGTGCCGCCGCCCGGGCAATGCACCACGCCGCCCGCGGCGGTCAGCCGCGCCGCCAGCATGCAGCCGCCGGCCGAGGTCGCGGGACGGGAGAAGACCTCCCGGTACACCGGGTTGCCGTGGGCGCCGATATGGAAGCGGGCGCGGTCCAAGGGATCCACCTGCTGCGTCGCCTCCGCCCGCTGCAGGGCGGCGACGTAGTCGGGGTGGTGGTAGCGGGCCAATTGTGCGGGGGTCGCCAGCGGCGCCGGCACCCAGCCGCCCGCCGGCAGCCAGCCCATGGCCGCGATCAGGTCGAGCGCGGTGGAGACACGCGGGATCGCCAGCGGATGCTTCGGGCCATAGGAGGAGCGGCGGTAGATCTCCGAGCCGATCAGGACGGGGGCGAGGCGCGGGTCGGGCAGCATCCCTGCCGATATGCGGCGCGCCGGGCGCGGCGCAAGCGGGGCGCTTGCATTGGGCGTATATACGCCTATCCTCCCGGCATGGAGCCCGCCCCACCTCCCTCCGCGCCCCGTCCGGCCGAGCCGCGCCAGCCCGACCTCTGCAACTGTCTCGCCATCCGCAAGGCGGCGCGCCACGTCACCGGCTTCTACGATGCGCGCCTGGCGCCAAGCGGGCTGACCACGCCGCAATTCTCCATCCTCGCCCGGCTCCGTCACCGCGGCCCGTCCCACCTCAATGCGCTCGCCGCGGATCTGGTGATGGACCGCACCACGCTCGGCCGGAACCTGCGGCCGCTGGAGCGCGACGGGCTGCTGGCGATCGCCGAGGACCCGCGCGACCGCCGCCGCCAGGCCCTGACCCTGACCGCCGCCGGGGAAGCCCGCCTCGCCTTCGCCCGGCCGCTCTGGCGCGCCGCGCAGGATGAATTCGACGCCCGCTTCGGCGCGGCGCGGTCCATCGCCCTCCGCACCACCCTCGCCAGCCTCGTCGCCACCGACCTCAACGGGCCCCCGCCGGCGGCCTGAATCCGGAGACCAACCCCATGCTCGCAGGCCTCCTCGCGCCGACGCTCGCCCGCCGCGGCATCCACTATGGGTGGGTGATGGTGGCGCTGACCTTTCTGGTCTCGCTCGCCTCGGCCGGCGCCATGGGCATCCTCGGCGCCTTGCTGCTGCCGCTGCAGCGGGAATTCCATTGGGAGACCGCGACCATCTCCGGCGCGCTGGCGCTGCGCCTGCTGCTGTTCGGGCTGATGGCGCCCTTCGCCGCCGCGATCCTGCAACGCTACGGCCTGCGCCGGGCGGTTGCCGCCGCGCTCTCGCTGGTCGTCATCGGCTGCGGCCTGTCGATGGTGATGACCGCACCCTGGCAGCTCTGGCTGAGCTGGGGCGTCATCACCGGCCTCGGCACCGGCATGACGGCGCTGGTCCTCAGCGCCACGGTCGCCAACCGCTGGTTCGTCGCCCGGCGCGGCCTCGTCGTCGGCATCCTCACCGCCACCAACGCCACCGGGCAGTTGCTCTTCCTGCCGCTGGCCGCCTGGCTGGCCGAGACCGAAGGCTGGCGCGTCGCCCTGTTGCCCGGGCTCGGCGCCTGCGCCCTCGCCTGCCTGCTGTTCTGGCTGCTGGCGCGCGACCACCCGTCGCAGCTCGGCCTGCCGGCCTATGGCGAGACCAAGGTGGCACCGCCGCCACCCGTCACCGGCAACGCGATCGGGAATGCCTTCGGCGCGCTGGCCGAGGCCGCGCGCAGCCGGGTCTTCTGGATCCTCTTCGCCACCTTCGCCATCTGCGGCCTCTCGACCAACGGGCTGGTGCAGACCCATTTCATCCCACTCTGCAGCGATTTCGGCGTGGGAGAGGTCCAGGCGGCCTCGATGCTGGCGCTGATCGGCGCCTTCGACTTCGTCGGCACCATCGCCTCCGGCTGGCTGTCCGACCGCTACGACAACCGCAAGCTGCTGTTCTGGTATTATGGCCTGCGCGGGCTTTCCCTGCTGTTCCTGCCGGTCAGCAGCTTCTCCCTGTACGGCCTGTCGCTCTTCGCGGTGTTCTACGGGCTCGACTGGGTCGCCACCGTGCCGCCCACGGTGAAACTGACCGCCCAGGCCTTCGGTCGGGAGAAGGCGCCGCTGGTCTTCGGCTGGATCTTCACCGCGCACCAGCTGGGCGCTGCCGTCGCCGCGCTCGGCGCCGGGATCAGCCGCGACGCGCTGGCAAGCTACCTGCCGGCCTTCTACCTCGCCGGCGCGGCCTGCCTGCTGGCGGCGGTGCTGGCGTTGGGTGCCGGGGCGAGGCCGCGGCCGGCGAGCGCGCCGGCCTGACCCCGTCTGCGCGCCCGCTGCATGGAATATGCTGCCGGATTGCCCTGCCACCGGTGTATCAATCGCTCCCGGAACCGTAACTCCCGGGTGCGAGCGCGGAGATGCCACAGCTTCCCTGTCCTGAGACCGGCGCCGGATGCCGGCGGTGACCACGGACGCCGAGGTGCTGGCGGAGCGGATCACGGTCCTGTTCCGGCAGACCCCCATGGCGGTCGCGGTCGCGGCGGTGAATGCCAGCCTGATGGCGGCGATCCTGCTGGCCGACGGCGTCGCGCCCGCGGCGTGGTGGCTTGGCTGCGTGCTGGTGGTGGTGGTGGCCCGGCTGGGTCTCGCCTGGGCCTGGTGGCGCGATCCGGCGCGGCGGGCGCGGGCCCGGCATTGGGGCCGGCTCGGCAGTTGCGGCGCCGGCGCCGCCGGGCTCGTTCTCGGCGCCGGCGCGGCCTGGCTCTGGCCGCAATCGGAAACGTCCCAACTGCTCTGGGTGTTCCTGGTCGGCGGCATGTGCCTCGGCGCGGCCGGGCTGCACCATGCCTATGCGCCGGCCGCCCTGGCCTTCATCCTGCCTGCCGCCCTGCCGCCCTGCCGCTGGTCGCGCGCTATGCGATGTCCGGCAGCGACTACGGCCTGGCCGCCGCGGGGATGATCCTGGTCGGCATCGCCGCCCTGTCGGTCAGCGCCTGGCGCGCCAGTGGCGACTTCGGCACGCATCTCCGCCTGCGGCTCGACATCGCCCGGCAGGCACGCGAGCTGGATGCGATGAACAGCCGGCTGCGCGAGGAGATGGCCCGCCACCGCGCCACCGAGGCCTCGCTGCGCCAGGCACAGAAGATGGAGGCGGTCGGCCAGCTGACGGGCGGCATCGCGCACGACTTCAACAACCTGCTGACCGCCGTGCTGGGCAGCCTGGCCATGCTGCGCAAGCGCCTGCCGGACGGGGATGCACGGGCGCTGCGCCTGCTGGACAATGCGCTGGAAGGCGCCCGGCGCGGCGCGGCGCTGACCCAGCGGCTGCTGGCCTTCGGCCGGCGCCAGGCCCTGAACCCCTCGGCGGTGGACCTGCCCACCCTGGTGCGCGGCATGCGCGCGCTGCTGCACAGCGTCCTGGGCGGCGCGGTGCATGTGCGGACCGACTTCCCGCCCGACCTGCCGGCGGTCTTCGTCGATGCCAACCAGCTTGAGCTCGCCCTGCTGAACCTGACGGCGAATGCCCGGGACGCCATGCCGGGCGGTGGCGAGATCGTCATCGCCGCGGCGGAGCAGGTGGTGCACGCGGGCGATCCGGCCGGGCTGCCGCCGGGCCGCTACGTGGTCCTGAGCGTGGCCGATGCTGGTGAGGGGATGGACGATGCCACGTTGTCCCAGGCGATGGAGCCCTTCTTCACGACCAAGGGGGTCGGCAAGGGCACCGGGCTTGGCCTCCCCATGGTGCATGGCCTGGCAGCGCAATCCGGTGGCCGCTTCCTGCTGCGCAGCGTCAAGGGCGCCGGGACGGAGGCGGAGCTGTGGCTACCGCGGGCTGGCGCGATGGCGACCGCGCCGCGGCCCACGGCAGGACCCGCACCGCGCGGCGACGCGCGGCGGGGCACCGTGCTGCTGGTGGACGACGATCCACTGGTGCTGGCGAGCGCAGCCGCCATGCTGGAGGATCTGGGCCACCAGGTGGTCGAGGCGGCCACCGGTGCGATTGCGCTGGATCTGCTGCGGGATGGCCGCCGGATCGACCTCCTGGTGACGGATTTCGCCATGCCGGCGATGACCGGCCTGCAGGTGGCGGCGGCGGCCCGCCAGCTCCGCCCCGGCCTGCCGGTGCTGCTGGCGACCGGCTATGCCGAGTTGGAGGGCGAGGGCCCGGCCGGGCTGCCCTGGCTGCTCAAGCCCTTCGAGCAGGAGGCGCTGGCGCGGGCGGTGGAGGCCTGCCTGGAGGGGGTGCCGCTCGGCTCAGCGTGACGGAACAGGTGTGTCCTGCTGCTGGACGCGTACAACCAGCCCCATCAATACATTTTCTGAGGCTTGGTTTCGCCGCGAGGCGGTCGCCAAGCCCACAGAAACAGATGAGGAGGACTGGGGAGAATACCTTCTCCCCCAGGTCTTCTTGCCTATCCGGCCGCGGCGGCGATCGCCAGGAAATCCGCCGCGACCAGGCTCGCGCCGCCGACCAGCGCGCCATCGACATGCGGCAGCGCCAGGATCGCCGTGGCATTGCCCGGCTTGACCGACCCGCCATAGAGGATGCGCAGCCCCTGCCCCGCGGCGCCGAAGCGGCCGACGAGGTTGGCGCGGATCGCCGCGTGGATCGCCGCGATGTCGGGCTCGGTCGGGGTCCGGCCGGTGCCGATGGCCCAGACCGGCTCGTAGGCGACCACGCCGCCGGCCGCCGCGAACCCCTCCGGCAGGCTGCCGTCGAGCTGGCCGGTGACCACCGCCTCGGCCTCGCCGGCCAGGCGCTGCGCCTCCGACTCGCCGACGCAGATGATGGGCGTCAGGCCGGCGGCCAGCGCCGCCTCCGCCTTGGCCCGTACGGTCGCGTCGGATTCGGCATGGTCGGCCCGGCGCTCGGAATGGCCGAGGATGACGAAGCCTGCGCCGACATCCCGCAGCATGGCGGCGGAGACGTCGCCGGTATGGGCGCCCTTCGCCGCGGCGTGGCAATCCTGCCCGCCGACCGCGACGCCGCCCCCGCCGGCCACCAGGTGCAGGTAGGGAAAGGGCGGGCAGACCAGCAGCTCGGCACCCAGGCCCGCGGCACCGGCGCGCACGCCGTCGGCCAGGGCGGCCGCCTCGGCCAGGGTCCCGTGCATCTTCCAGTTGCCGGCGATCAGCGGGCGCACTCCGGGGGTCATGCCGTCCTCCATTCTCCCCCGCCCCGTATCGGCCGTGCCGCCGTTTGGCAACACGCCCCCTCCTCGGCTATGCCAGCCGCCAAACGCGCGCACGGACACCGATGCTCACCGCACTTCGCCGCCTCGCCGGCACCTGGGTCGCCAAGGGCCTCTTCGTCCTGTTGATTCTGTCCTTCGCCGTCTGGGGCATCGGCGACATGGCCAAGGGCCTGTTCGCGCCGGATACCTCGGTCGCCCGGGTTGCCGGCCAGCCGGTGACGCTGGAGGAAGGCCAGGCCGCGGTGCGGCGGGAGATGCAGCGCCTCGCCCGGCGGCTCGGCACCCAGTTCGAGAACGACCCGCGCATCCGCCGCGCCATCGCGGAGCAGGCGGTGGACCAGCTCGTCGTCGACCGCGTCCTCAAACTGGAAGCCGACCGGCTCAAGCTCGCGGTGCCCGACAGCGCATTGCGCGAGGTGATCTTCGCCGAGCCGGGCTTCCGCGGCATGGACGGCAAATTCTCCCAGGCCGTCTTCCAGAACTACCTGCGCAACACGGACATGACCGAAGCCGGGCTGTTCGCCCTGCTGCGGGAAAGCCTGGCCCGGCAGCAGATCGCGCTCGCCGTGCGGTCCGGCGCCACCGGGCCGGAGGCGCTGACGAAGCCGCTGATGCGCTGGCTGGACGAGCAGCGCGGCGTGGTGCTGGTGACCCTGCCGATCGCCGCCGCGGCCGAGCCGGCGGCGCCGGAGGAGGCCCAGCTGCGCCGCTTCCACGAGAACAACCCTGAGCGCTTCTCCGCCCCCGAATACCGGGAGGCGACGGTCGCCGTGCTGACCGCCGATCTGCTCAGCCGCGAAGTCGAGGTGACCGAGGCCGAGATCGCCGCCGCCTACGAGGCCCGGCGCGGCCAGTTCGAGGTCGCCGAGAAGCGTCGCCTGGCGCAGGTGCTGGTGCCCGAGGAAGCGGCGGCGCAGGCGATTTCGGCGGCCTGGACCACCGGCGCTGAGTTCGAGGCGATCGCCGCGCAGGCCAAGGCCGCCGGCGGCGAGGCGATCGAGCTGGGCGAGCTGGAACGGGCCGGGCTGCCGGTACCGGAGCTGGCCGAGGCCGTCTTCGCCGCCCCCGAGGGCACGGTGACCGCCCCGGTGCGCAGCGCCTTCGGCTGGCATGTCTTCCGGGTGGAGCATGTCGAGCCCGGGCAGGGCCGGCCGCTGGCCGAGATGCACGACCAGCTCAAGCGCGATCTGGCGCAGGAGAAGGCCGCCGACATCGCCTTCGAGCGGGCCAACAAGGTGGAGGACGCGCTGGCGGGCGGCGCCACGCTGGCCGAGGTGGCGCAGCGCTTCGGTCTCGGCCTGGCGAGCTTCCGCGCCGACGCAGCGGGCCTGGATGCCTCGGGCCAGCCGGTGCCGCTGCCGGTGATCGAGGCGTCCCGCGCACCGCTGCTGAAGGCGGTCTTTGCCACCGAACGCGGCGCCGCGCCGCGGCTGCAGGAGAGCGAGGCGGGCTTCGTCGCCGTCGAGATCAAGGACATCGTCCCGCCGGCGCTGCGCCCCTTCGAGAGCGTCGAGGCCGCGGTGCGCGAGGCCTGGGAGACGGATGCGAAGCGCCGGGCGCAGGAGGCGCGCGCCGCCGGCCTGCTGGCGGCGACGAAGGACGGCAAGCCGCTGGCCGAGGCCGCCGCCGCGGCAGGGCTCGGCTGGCGCGAGGTCGGCGCGGTGCGGCGCGACCCGCAGCAGGGCGCGGCCGTGCCGCAGGAACTGCTGGCGCCGCTGTTCGAGCTGAAGCTGAACGACACCACCATGGTGCAGACCCGCGACGGCTTCGCCGTGGCGCAGGTGCAGGAGATCACGCCCGGCGATCCGGATGCCGATGCGGCCGGCCTCGACCGGCTGAAGCGCCAGGTCGAGCAGGCGATGGGCCAGGATATCGACGTGCAGTTCCTGGAGGCGCTGCGGGCCCGCTCCGACGTCCGGCTGAACCCGCGCATGCTGGACGCGCTGGCGCAGCCCTGACGCGCGCGGTGACCGGGCGCACCCAGGCCTGAAGCGGCCGCACGACCCCGGGCAGATGGGGGCGGCCCGCAGCCGCCCCCGCCCCGATCGGTTCAGGCCACCTCGCCCGACATCAGCGTGCCGAAACGGTCATAGGTCTTCCCGTTGAAACGCTGGAGCTGCATCTGCCGGATCGGCCGGTAGTTGGTCGGGCTGGAATTCAGCTTGATCCCCGGCAGGAGGGTGGCGATCTCCACATCCTTCAGGTTGGCCGCCTGGCGCATGATGTTCTCCCGGCTGGCATCCTGGCCGCATTGCCGCAGCACCTGTTCCATCGCCTTGGCCGAGGTGTAGCCATAGACGGAGTTGGCATCCGTCAGGTCGGCGTCCGGCAGGTACTTCGCCATGAAGGCGCGCCATTCGAGCATGCCCGGGTCCTGCGTCCAGGCGCTGTCGGTCGGGTCCTTCAGGTAGGCCGCGGTGGTCAGGCCGACCGCCTTTTCCAGCCCCGCCGGCTGGATCACCACGCCCACCGAATTGGCGCCGTAATGGACGCAGGTCGTCGGCTTCCAGCCGATCTCATGCATCTTGCGGATGGCCATGGAGGCGAATTTGGCCGTCACCGCCAGCACCAGCCCCTGGCAGCCGCTGGCCTGCAGCGTGATCAGTTGCTGGTCGATGGTCGGGTCGGTGCTCTCGTAGCTCAGCACCTTGGTGGCCTCGTCGAACCGCGCGCCCAGCACGTCGCGCACGCCATGGACGTAGTCGCGGCCGAAATCGTCGTTCTGGTGCAGGATGGCGATGCGGCCATCCGGGTGCGCCGCCAGGATATGCTTGGCGTAGAGCTGCGCCTCGATCCGGTAGCTGGGCGGGAAGCCCATGGTCCAGGGGAATTCCTGGTAGTTGCTCCATTTGTCGGCGCCGGTGGAGGGGAACAGGTTCGGCACCTTGCGCTGGTTGGTGTAGCGCAGCACCGCACTGTTGGTCGGCGTGCCGAGATTGCTGAACAGGCAGGCGACCTGGTCCTGCTCCACCAGCCGGCGGACCTGCTCCACCGTCTTCGGCGGGCTATAGGCGTCGTCGTAGGACAGGAACTTGATCTTCCGCCCGGCGACGCCGCCCTGGTCGTTCACCGCGCGGAACCAGGCATCCATGGTCTTGCCCTGGATGCCGAGGCTGGAGACCGGGCCGCTGTAGGACATGGTGTTGCCGATCCGGATCTCGGTGGCGGTGACGCCGGGCGAGGTCTGGGCGGCGGCAAGGCGCGGCGTGGCGAGGGCCGCGAGCGCGGCACCCCCGAGCAGGCTGCGGCGGGTGGTCATGGCGTTCACTCCCATGGCTTTTTGGGCGTGGCCGGTCGCGCGGCCCGCCTGGGCCGAGCCTAGGCCCAAGCCTCCGGTCCTCGCCACATCATCCCGCAGTCGCTAGAACGGCGGCGCAGTTCAGGAGCCCGATCGATGCCCCTCCCCGATTTCGCCAGCTTCAGCGCCGGTCTTGCCGCGGGGCATGGCCAGGTGCTGTGGCGGGAGCGGGTGGCGGATCTGGACACGCCGGTCGGCACCTTCCTGAAGCTCGCGCATGGCCGGCCCAACAGCTTCCTGCTGGAAAGCATCGAGGGCGGCGCGGCACGCGGCCGCTACTCCGCCATCGGGCTGGAGCCGGACCTGATCTGGCGCTGCCGCGGCGGCCGGGCCGAGTTGAACCGGCACGCCCTGGCCGCGCCGCATGCCTTCGAGCCGGCCGGCGAGGATGCGCTGGAGAGCCTGCGCGCCCTGGTCGCTGCCAACCTGATGCCGCTGCCGGCCGGCCTGCCGCCGATCGCCACCGGGCTGTTCGGCTACCTGGGTTATGACATGGTCCGGCTGATGGAGCGCCTGCCGGCGAAGAACCCGGATGTCATCGGCATCCCCGACGCGGTGCTGATGCGGCCGACGCTGGTCGCGGTGTTCGACCATGTGCGGGATGCGCTCAGCCTCTTCACCACGGTCTGGCCGCAACCGGGGCTCGATGCGCAATCCGCCTGGGACAGCGCCCAGGCCCGGCTGGACGAGGCCGAGGCGGCGCTCGACCGCCCGCTGGCCCGCCCGGCCGCGCCGGTCAGCCTGCCGACCCTGCCCGAGCCGTCCAGCAACTTCACGCGGGAGGGCTTCATCGCCGCGGTGGAGACGGCGAAGGAGTACATCCGCGCCGGCGACTGCTTCCAGGTGGTGCCGAGCCAGCGCTTCTCGGTGCCCTTCGCCCTGCCGCCCTTCGCCCTGTACCGGGCGCTGCGGCGGATCAACCCGGCGCCCTATTTGTTCTTCTTCGATTTCGGCGGCTTCGCCGCGGTCGGCGCCAGCCCGGAGATCCTGGTGCAGCTGCGCGACGGCACGGTCACGGTCCGGCCGCTGGCCGGCACCCGCCGCCGCGGCGCGACGCCCGAGGAAGACAAGGCGCTGGAGGTCGAGCTGCTGGCCGACCCCAAGGAGCGGGCCGAGCACCTGATGCTGCTCGACCTCGGCCGCAACGATGTCGGCCGGGTGGCGGCGATCGGCAGCGTCGCGGTCACCAGCCAGTTCCAGATCGAGCGCTACAGCCAGGTGATGCATATCGGCTCCGAGGTGCAGGGAAGGCTGCGCGCCGGGCTGACCGCGATCGACGCCTTGGCCGGCGGCTTCCCGGCGGGCACGCTGACCGGCGCGCCGAAGGTGCGGGCGATGGAGATCATCGAGGAACTGGAGCCGTCCCGCCGGGGGATCTACGCCGGCGGCTTCGGCTATTTCGGCGCCGATGGCGGCATGGACACCTGCATCGGCCTGCGCACCGCGCTGGTGAAGGACGGGGTGATGCACGTGCAGGCTGGCGCCGGGGTTGTCGCGGACAGCGACCCGGCGGCGGAGTACGAGGAGACGAAGCAGAAGGCGCGGGCGCTGTTCCGCGCGGCGGAGGAAGCGGTGCGCTTCGCCGCCGGGCGGAAATAGCCCGGCCGCACTCCCGCACGGGTTGTTACACGACTGTCCTCCGCATCCATACGGGGATATGATAACCCCTGACGATATCGTCATGGGGAATGACTCTACATGTGGTTGCGACGCGCGATCCTGCTGGCGGTCCTGTTTGGCGCGCCCTTCCCGGCCCCGGCCGCCGAGCGGCCCGTGCGGATCGCCTTCGTCGACACCGGCAATACCGGCCGCAGCGTAACCGCAGAGGCGCTGGCGATGGCGGCGATCGCCAGGGACGGGCTCAACGCCCAGGTCATCTCCCGCGCGGTGAACCTCAACCCCTACAACATCCGGCCGGAGGAGAATTTCGTCACCCTGCTGGCGGAGCGCGGCATCGACACCCGCGCCAGCCGGGCGACGCAATTCGGTCCGCAGGATGCCGCCTTCTCCGACCTGATCCTGACCATGACCGAGGCGCACAAGGCCTGGGTGGCCGAACGTTACCCGGCGGCGAAGGACAAGGTGCGCACCCTGTCCGAGTACGTCACGGGCAGCCATACCGACGTGCTCGATGCCTTTGGCAAGCCGATGGAATTCTACCGGACCGTGCTGGCGCAACTCGACCCCCTGGTCGCGGCAGCGGTCGCGCGGGCCGTGGCGAAGCGTGAGTGATCGTTTCGCATCGGCCGCAGCCTTTACCACGACATCGTGATCGCGCTTGCGATTCACTGTTACACCGACTGTAATCTTGGGATCGCGAGGGTAACCCGTGCGCCGAGCATTCCGATTCGTGGCCCTTGTCCTGCTCATCGGCCTTGGGCCCCTGCCGCGGCCCGCGGCCGCGCAAACCGGTAATCCGGGGCATGATGCCCTGACGGCCCGCAGCCAGGCGGAACAGCGGGTCGAGTTGCAGCGCCGGGTGCGGGAGGCCGGGCAGAGCTGCAGCGATGTCAGCGCCTTGCTTTTCTCCGGCTTCGACGAGACCCGCACCGCCTATTGGGATGTCCGCTGCCGGGAGGGTGCCCGGTACCGCGTCGCTCTCCCGGCCCAGCGCTGGCAGGTAGCGGGCGTCGCCGACTGCGCCGCCCTGGTTCCGCCGCCGGCGGGTGGCCCCTGCTTCCAGCAGGTCCAGGCCGCCGCCACATCCGTCGGCTTCGGCGGGACCGCTGCGATGGAGCAATCCTGCCGCAGCACCTGCGCCAGCCAGCCCGGCGGCGCGGTTCAGGCCTGTCTCAGCCGATGCCAACAGGGCGGCGGCACCGAAGTCGGGACGCAGGCGTCCACCACGCTGCCGGCCAATTCGCGCTTCGGCGTCATCTACCACTCGGAGCTGCCGCTCGGGGCCTTCGGCTTCGGCAATGGCGCGACCGACCGGCTGGAAGTGAACATGCGGGCGGTCAGGGCCTGCCAGTCGGCCGCCGGCCGCACGCCCTGCCGGTTCGAGGCCGAGCTGGTGAATACCTGCGGCGCCCTGGCCCAGGCGATCCGTCTCGGCAACAACTCGGTGGCCATCACCGGTGACCTTCGGTCCTTCGTGGTCACCCGGGCCGCGGTCGGGACCGGCGCGACCCAGGCGATCGCCGAGCAGGCGGCGATGGCGCGATGCCGGGTGGCCGAGACTGCCGGCGTCACATGCCGGGTCGTCGCTTCCGGTTGTTGATGGAAAATCATTCACCGGCTAGAGCGGGGTGGACCGGAGTCCAGAATGTCGCGCCTCGTACACTTTTTCGCTCTCCTCGCAGTGCTTTGCCTCACCGCATTGCCGGCCGTCGCGCAGGTCCCGAACCAGGCCCTGGACGCCGTGAAGGCCCGCGGCCTGCTGCGCTGCGGTGTCTGGGGGGACCTGCCGGGCTTCTCCGCGCCCGATTCCGCAGGCCTGATGCGTGGCCTGGATGCGGATTTCTGCCGTGCCGCGGCCGCCGCTGCGCTCGGCGACGCGACGAAGGTTGAGTTCCTCCGCTTCGCCTCCCCCGGCGCCGGGCTGCAGGCCGTGGCGGCCGGCGAGATCGACCTGCTGGCCCGCAACACCACGATCACCCTGGGGCGTGACGCCGGCTTCGCGGTGGCGCCCGTGGGCGTGCTGTATTTCGATGGCCAGGGATTCCTGGCGACCAGGCACTCCGGCATCGCCAGTCTGCGCGACCTGGGGGGCAAGCGGATCTGCGCCGGCACCGGCGGCGGGCTGCAATCCGCCCGCGTGGTCGACCGGATGGGCAAGCTGACCGGGCAGACCATGACGATCGTGCCGGCGGATGACAGCCGCGCCGCCTTTGCCGCCTTCAAGGCCGGGGCGTGCGAGGTAGTGACCGCCGACCGCTCCGCCCTGGCGATCCGTCGCATCACCGAATTGCCCGATCCGGCGGCCGCCGTGCTGCTGCCGGAAGTGATCAGCCGCGAGCCGCTCGGCCCCTGGGTCCGCGCCGGGCAGGAATCCTGGCGCGAGTTGATGTTCTGGGTGCTGCAGGCGCTGATCACCGCCGAGGAGCTTGGCATCACCAGCGGCAATCTGGCGCTCATGCTGCACGCGGACGATCCGGAAGTGCGGATGCTGCTGGGCTTCGATCCCGCGGTCGGGGCGGCGCTGGGCGTGGCGCCGGATTTCGCCCTGCAGGTGATCCGCCAGGTGGGGAATTATGGCGAGATCTATGAGCGCACCCTTGGCCCGGCCTCCGGTATCGGGCTCGATCGCGGGCTGAGCGACATCTGGCTGCGCGGCGGGCTGATGTTCGGGATGCCAATGCGCTGAGCGTTCGCGACGAACTGCCCTTCCGCGGTGAACGCGCCGCTGGAAAGCACATGATTCCAAACGGCGTGCTGTCGCAACTCCGGCTGCTTCCCATCCGCTGAGCCGCGGGTATTCCGCCGCGACGTTCGGCGTGGGAGGCTTGGGTCGAGACCGCGCCTGGCTGCGCGCAAGCAAGACCCCCCGAGGAAACCGCCCAAGGAAGCCGTCATGACCCGTCCCTGCCCCGGCCCGCGCGCCGTGACCTCGAAGCCCGGCTGGACCGCGCCGCCCGGCAGCGCCGACTGCCACATGCACATCTTCGGCCCCTATGGCCGCTACCCGCTCAGCCCCGGCCGCGGCTACACGCCCCCCGAGGCCAGCATCGCCATGTACCAGGAGATGCTGTCGACCATCGGCCTGAGCCGCACGGTGGTGGTGCAGCCGAGCATCTACGGCACGGACAACGAGGTCTCGCTGGACGCCGTCGCCGCGCTCGGCCACGACCGGGCGCGGGCCGTGGTCGTGGTGGATGAGAGCTTCGACCTGGCGGCGTTGCGCGCCATGGGCGAACGCGGGGCCTGCGGCGTGCGGTTCAACGCCGTCTCCGGCAACGGCACGCCGCTCGATCAGCTCGAGGCGCTGGGCGACCGGCTGGCGACGCTGGGCTGGCACCTCCAGCTCTACGCCCATGCCGAGGAGATGGTGGCGCTGGAGTCCGTGCTGGGCCGGCTGCCCTGCCCCGTGGTGGTCGACCACATGGGCGGGGTGAAGGCGAGCGAGGGCGGCGTCGCCAATCCGGGCTTCCAGGCGCTGCTGCGGCTGCTGGAGAAGGGCGCCTGGGCCAAGCTGTGCGGCTACCGCTCCTCCGCCGGCGCACCCTATGCCGATGTCGGCGACATGGCCCGGGCGATGATCGCCGCAGCGCCCGACCGCTGCGTCTGGGGCACCGATTGGCCGCATCCCTCGCTGCTGAGCGAGGCCGACGTGCCGGATGACGGGGTGCTGCTGGATACGCTCGGCGCCTGGGCGCCCGGCGAGGCACAGCGCCAGGCGATCCTGGTGGACAATCCGGCGCGGCTCTACGGGTTCTGAGGCGGGCCGGCGCCCATCTCGATCTGCGTGGAATCCATGCATTCCAAGCGAGGTACCGCGCCCTATTCCTTCAACAGGATCGCGATTCCATACGGCACTTGCGACTTATCGCCGAGATAAATCCAGCTCGGCGGGATTTGCTTGCGTAGATACAATTGAAAAATAAAAAATTGGTCAGGATAGTAAAGCCCACGTTCCCAATGACTCACTTTCGATTTGTCACCAAGATTGAATTCCCTCGCAAGATCGGATTGTGAGAGATTAAGAGCTTCTCTCGCTTGGCGAAGTTTATCGCCAACGAAGCGTTTATACTGCTCTGACGATGTCGTCATCATGCCACGTATCATTGCCGATAGCGTGGATGCAGCGATATAACATGATCGATATCACGAGGTCCCTCTACCTCGCGTAACCGCGCACCCAAGCATGCATCTTCGCTATCGTGGTCGGTGCACATGCTGTTGCGGTGCCTGGGTTGCAGTGCGCCAATCCACGGTAGGACACCGTCGACGCCACGGCCACGATGCCTCATCTCGGTCTTGCCCGGAATCGCGCAGCCGAC
>JBMOJU010000280.1:0-7039 GCA_049315625.1 Paracraurococcus sp. | reverse complement strand
CAGCAGGATCTCGCCGAGCTGGACCTGGCCGGTCTGCACGCCGCGCTTGATCTGCCCCATCGGCAGCAGGGTGGCGTTGTTGTGCAGCTGGATCGCCAGCCTGCCCTCCGTCGCCTTCTCCACCTCGGCGATGAAGAGCCGGATGTTGGCGGTGTGGAAATTCTCGGCATAGGGCGTCGCCATCACCCACTTCGTCTGGGCGAGGGCGGGCGTGGCGGCGAGCATGAGGGCAAGGCCCAGGGCCTTCGCCCAGGCGGTCCAGCGGTTCATCGTCTTCGTCTCCCGGCAAGGATGGCGCGCCGCGGGCGTGTTCCCGGGCGGAAGGTTCCACGCGTCGCCGGTGACGGCAAGGCTTGCCGCCGGACCATACCGCGCCCGATGATCCGCTACCCCGCCGGAGAGCCTGCCCGATGCCCGACACCCACGCCCCCGCCCGCCTGGTCATCCAGCAGCCGGAGACCGCGCGCAGCTTCTGGCAGCCGGTCCCGGCCAACGGCTTCGTCCGCTGCCTGCTGGACAGCGCCAGCACCGGCGCCGAGACGCCCTTCGCCTTCGGCACCCAGACCGTCGATCCCGGCTGCCATGTGCGCGAGCACATGCACGATTCGAACGAGGAGGTCATCTTCGTCATCGCCGGCGAAGGTGAAGCGCATGTCGAAGGCGCCGTGCACCCGATGCGCCCCAATTCCTGCTTCTTCTTCCCGCGCAACCGGCCGCATTCCTTCCACAACACCGGCACCGGCCCGCTGACCTTCGTCTGGTGCATCCTGCCCGGCGGGCTGGAGGATTTCTTCGCCCGCATCGGCCGCCCGCGCGCCGAAGGCGACACCCCGCCGGCGCCCTTCCCGCGGCCGGAGAATGTCCATCAGATCGAGGCCGAGACCGTCTTCGCGACGCTGCCTGCAAAGGGCTAGCGCGGATCGCCGCAGGGCCGCATGGCCCGGCGGCCTGACTGCGCGCGGCAGGACAGAGGATCTGGCGCCATGCCGCTGCACGTCCCATCCTGGGCGAAAGCCCCGGAGGGAACCCCATGCGACGACTGCTCGGCCTGCTGCTGGCCATGACCCTGCTTGCCGTGCCGGCCGCGGCGCAGCCCGCCCCATCCTGGGCGACCAGCTGGGCCGCCTCGGTCCAGGGGCCCTATCCGGTGGGCAATCCCTCCGCCCAGCCGGACCAGCGCTTTCTCTTCCCCGATCCCGCCGCGGGTGCGCGCGACCAGACGCTGCGGCTCGTGGTGCGGCCCAGCTATTGGGGCCAGCAGGCACGGCTGCGCTTCTCCAACGCCTTCGGCACGAAGCCGCTGGTTCTGGATGGGGTGCATCTCGGCCTGCAGCTCGGCGGCGCGGCGATCGTGCCCGGCACCAACCAGCCGGTGCGCTTCGCCGGCCAGGAAAGCGTGACCATCCCGCCCGGCGGCATGGCCTGGTCCGACCCGGTGGCGCTGCCCTTCGTCGGCGAGGGCCAGGGCGGCCTGCTGCAGGGCCGCAAGCTGGCCGTCAGCCTGCACGTGGTGGGCGAGAGCGGGCCGATGACCTGGCACGCCAAGGCCCTGCAGACCTCCTACGGCACCGCACCCGGCAGCGGCCGGCACGGGCATGCGGATGGCGAAGCGGCCTTCCCCTACAGCACGGCGTCCTGGTTCTTCCTCGATGCGCTCGACATGCTGGCGCCGGCCGGCACGCCGGTGGTGGTCGCCTTTGGCGATTCCATCACCGACGGCACGCTCTCCACCATGAATGGCGACGACCGCTGGCCGGACGTGCTGCAGCGCCGGTTCTTTGAGCGCTTCGGCAACCGCGTCGCGGTGGTCAATGCCGGCATCGGCGGCAACCAGGTGGCCGGCCCGGCCGAGTACAGCACGGCGAAGCCCTTCCCCGGCGGGCCGAGCGCCGGGGCGCGGTTGGAGCGCGACGTACTCAGCCTCTCGGGCGTCACCGCCTTCATCTGGCTGGAAGGGACCAATGATTTCAGCCGCAACGGCAATGCCAGCGTCGAGGCGGTGCAGGCGGCGATGCGCGAGGCGGTCGGCCGCATCCGCGCGAAATTCCCGCAGGCGCGGCTGATCGGCGCCACCGTCACCTCGGCGCTGAACAGCACCAGCGCCGCACATGGCTTCGCGTTGCAGGACGAGAAGCGGAAGGCACTGAACGACTTCATCCGCAGCGGCGGGCTGTTCGACGCGGTCGCCGAGTTCGACGCCGCGACGCTCGATCCCGCGACGGGCGGGCTGCGGCCGGAGATGGTGCCGGACAGCACCACGGGCGGCGCGGGCGATCGGCTGCACCCCAACCGTGCAGGCTATCTGGCGATGGGGATGAGCCTCGACCTGGCGACGGTGGTGCCGGGGCTGCGCTGATCCAACTGCGCGACAACCAGCAAGGCCGACCCAGCGCTTGTAGCCGCGGCGGATATGTCGATCTATGGTTGTTTTGCCTTATAGGAAAACAACCCATGACTGAGAAATTTCCGATTTCCCCGGCAGGCCTCAAGCTGCTGCACGCTGAGATGCACGCGCTCGGGACGGTCGAAATCCCCGCGGCGGCAGCGGCCTTGGCGGATGCCAAGAAACTGGATGCGGCGGATGGGGCCGACTACATGGCAGCGAAGCAGCGCCATGACGGTGTCGTCGCTTCCCTGACGAACCTGGAGGCCATCCTGAAGCGTGTCGAAGTGATTGATCCCGGCAGAATCAGCGGCCTTAACGCACAATTCGGATCCCGCGTCACTTTGCGGAATGACGACACCGAGGAGGAGAGGAGCTTTCGTATCCTTGGTGACTACGAAGCTAAGCATTTGCCTGATACGATCTCCATCTCGGCCGCTCTCGCCCGGAGCGTGATTGGAAAGGGTGTCGGTGCCAGCGTGAAGGTACCGGGCTCCCGCGGCGATATGGAGATCATCGCCATAGCCCAGTCTTGACCGCTGCCACGGCATGTGGGCTGCCGCGGCCCCGTCCCACGCAACGCTGATCGACGGCGGCGCGGAAACGAGGCCTGCGTTCGGTCGCGCCCCGGCGCTCCTCTACCCAGCCAGCAGCTCCCGCACCGCCCGCCACGCCTGGTCGATCGCGCTGTCGGTATAGGCCGCGGCGCCGGCATCCGAATTGGCGATGGCGATCCGCCCGAGGCGCGCCCGGCCGATCTCGTGCGGCGCCTGGCCGGGCGGGTACACCGGATCGAACAGCGGGTTGTATTCATAGGCATAGCCATGCGGCCAGCGGTTCACCGTGATGCCGAGGACGTCCCGCGCCGCATCGAACCCGCCGGCGCCGAGCATCCGCTGCAACTGGCGGCGGAGTTCCAGCTCATAGGTCTCGAAGGGCGTCGCCAGCAGCGCCGCCCGCCCGGCGCGGTGCTGCGACCGCTGGTCGAGGCCCGGCGCCACCGGCACGCGCAACAGGAACAGCAGCACCGGCTCGCCCGGCCCGCGCACGCTGTCGTAACCGCCGATCCGGGTCTTCCAGTCCAGCCGGAGGGAGGAGAAATACCCGCCCGGCATGTCCACCCGCGCGATGCCCAGCCGGTGGAAGGCCCGCCAGTCGCGCAGCAGGACGGAGGCATAGACCAGCGGCACCTTCACCTGGCTGCGCAGCGCCGCGGCCTGCGGCGCCGGCAACTCCGGGCAGAGATGCGGGATCATCATGCCCCAGCAGGCGAGCACGACCTGCGCCGCGCCGACCCGCCGCGTCCCATCGCCGTGTCGATAGGTCACCTCGACCCCGGCGCCGGCGTTGCGGACGCGCAGCACAGTGCTCTCCAGCCGCAGCCGCACCTTCGCGCCCGCCCGATCCAGCATCCCGTAATCGGCCCGCGCCAGCACCACATCCTCGGCGCTGCGGCCGGGGACCGCGCCGGGGATCAGCCGCCGCACCAGCAGCCGGGCGATCGAGGCATTGCCGTCCGGGAAATGGAAGCTCTCCGACCCGCCCGCGGCATAGCCGGCGGCGGTATACCCCATGCCCGGGGCCGGGCCGGGCGGCAGCCCCAGGCCCTGGAAGCCGGGGAACCCGAAGGCCGAGACATCGAGGGCGCTGACCGCATCGGCGCCGACGCCCCATTCGCCATGGCTCATCGCCTGGAAGAAGGGCAGGGCGGCTGCGTCCACCCGGGCGTGCCGGGCCAGGTAGTCGCGGTAGCTGGTGCGCGCCAGCAGCGCCTGCTTCGCGGCCACATCGAGCCCGGGCAGGGTGTCGGTCCGCGCCTCGTGCAGCCGGATGATGTCGTCGCGCACCCGGGCAGGGATCGGCGCGTCGCGCAGCGCCGCCGCCCAGCGCCCCTTGCCGATCCCGGTCGCCAGGAAATCCCCGCCGAAGCTCTCACGGTCGAGGAAGACGCCGCGGCCCATCCCTTGCCGTGCCCAGAAGCCGGCATCGGCATGCCGCGCCCGCAGCCGCGCCGGCTGCACGCCGAGCCGTGCCAGCAGACCGGCCGCGACCGCGCTGTAGGGGCGCGGGCTGTCGATCAGCATGGTCCCGCCATGCATCAGCAGGGTGCGGCCGCCGATCCGGTATTCGTTGCGGCGGGCATGGCCGCCGACATCATCATGGTTGTCGAGGATGAGGATGCGCGCCTGCGGCCGTGCCTCACGCCAGAAGGCCGCCGCGGCCAGGCCGCTGATGCCGGCGCCGACCACCACCAGGTCGTAATCGTCATCCGCAGACGTGGCCGCCACCGCCGCGCCGTCGCGCAGCGCATGCGCCGCCTCGAAGCTGCCGGGCTGGCTGCCGCGCAGCCCCTGGAGCAACGGCGGGTAGGGCGCCTCCGCCGCCGCCGCGCCGCCGCCGCCGAGGCCCGCCAGCGCCGCCGCGCCCTGCAGCAGGTCCCGCCGCGGAATCGGGCGGTCCATGCCGAGGGCGCGGTCGCCCCTCATCCCTGCTTTTCCGGCAGCAGCACCTCCAGCCCGTCCAGCGCCTCGCTCACCGCGATCTGGCAGGAGAGCCGGCGGCCCGGCGGCACCGAGCCCAGCGCATCCTCGATCATGTCGCGCTCATCGAGTCCCGGGCCGCCGACCCGGTCGCGCCAGGCCGCCGCCACATCGACCATGCAGGAGGCGCAGGCGAGCTGCCCGCCGCAATCCGCCGGCAGCTTCGGCACGTTGTGCCGGACGCCCACCAGCATGACGGTCTCGTCCTCGCCGGAGTCGAATTCCTGCCGTCTGCCATCCGGCTGGATGAAGGTGATACGTGCCATGCCGTGCTCCCCGGGCCTTTTGCCGCGGTCTGGCCCGGCCGGGCTTCCGGCGCAAGCCGGGCCGGTGCAGGCTTCCGCGCAGGCAAGATGGGAAGGAAACGCCGATGGCCTATGCGCCATTCGACCTCACGGGCAAGGTGGCGCTGGTCACCGGCGGCAATGGCGGCATCGGCCTCGGCATGGCCCAGGCCATGGCAGAGGCCGGCGCCGACATCGCCATCTGGGGCACCAATCCGGCGAAGAACGCCGCCGCACGGGCACAGCTCGAAGCCACCGGGGTCCGCGTTCTCGCGCTCGAATGCAACGTCGCCGAGGAGGCGGAGGTCGAGGCCGGCTTCGCCGAGACGCTGCGGGTGCTCGGCCGGGTCGATGGCTGCTTCGCCAATGCGGGTGTTTCCGGCGGCCGCAGCGGGCCCTTCGTCGAGCGCACCGTCGAGCAATGGGACCGCGTGCTGGACATCAACCTGCGCGGCGCCTTCCTGACCTTCCGCGCCGCCGCCCGGCACATGAAGGCGCGCGCCGAGGCGGGTGACAAGGGCGGCGTGCTGGTCGGCACCGCCTCGCTCGCCGCGATCGAGGGCGCCGCGCGCAACGAGCATTACGGCGCCTCCAAGGGCGGGATGGTCTCGATGATCCGGGCGCTGGCAGTGGAGCTGGCCCGCTATGGCGTGCGCGCCAACGCCATCCTGCCCGGGTGGATCGAGACGGAGATGACGGAGCGGTCCACCCACGACCCGAAATTCGCCGGTAACGTGCTGCCGCGGGTGCCGATGCGCCGCTGGGGGACGGGCGCCGATTTCGGCGGCATCGCGGTGTATCTGCTGAGCGGCGCCTCGGCGTTCCACACCGGCGACACCCTGGTCATCGACGGCGGTTACGCCATGTACTGATTACAGATACATATGATCGCAATGCAGGGGGGGAGGGCATGGGTCCAGCTGTTGACAGGGAGTTGCGCGCGGTCGGCGGCGGCTCGATCGGGCCTGCGGCCCTACCGTCGCAAATGCCGGACCTGCGCGCGCACATTCCACCCGTGATGGGTCACCGGCCATGAGCGGCTTGGCGCCGGCCCCTGGATTCGGCCAGGCCGACCTTACCAATTGCGACCGGGAGCCGATCCATATCCCCGGCTCCATCCAGCCGCATGGCCTTCTGCTGGCGCTCGATCCGGACACCCTGGCGATCCTCCAGGCGGCCGGGGATGCCGGCCGGCTGCTCGGCTGGCCGGATGGCCGGTTGCTCGGCGCCCAGCTCGGCCAGCTGTTGCCGCCCGAGACCCTGGCCGCGATCATCGCCGCCCGCGCGGACGACGAGCCGCCGTCGCGCATCCACATGGCGCTGGAAGCGACGCTGCCGGACGGCCGCGTCATCGACCTGATCCTGCACCGCGGCGCGGCCGGGCTGATGCTGGAGATCGAGCCGCTGGCCGCCGCGCCCGCCACGGCCCGGCCCCGCCCGCTACCCATTGTTCAGGCGATGGTGTCGCGGGTCGCTGCGGCCCGCTCGCTCGCGGAAGCCTGCCAGACCGCAGCCGATGAGGTCCGTCGCGTCACCGGCTTCGACCGCGTCATGGTCTACCGCTTCCAGCCGGACGGCAGCGGCGCGGTGGTGGCGGAGGCGCGCGATGCCGATCTCAGCGCTTTTCTCGGCCTACACTACCCGGCCTCCGACGTGCCCCGCCAGGCACGCGAGCTGTACCTGCGGAGCTGGCTCCGGCTCATCCCCGATATCGGCTACGTCCCGGCACCGATCGAGCCGGCGCTCAGCCCGCTGACCGGCGCGCCGCCCGATCTCAGCCATTGCGGGCTGCGGAGCGTCTCACCGCCGCATCTCGAATACCTGGCCAACAT